>JAZQMK010000053.1:0-23136 GCA_045543455.1 Lachnospiraceae bacterium | reverse complement strand
CCTGTAGACAGACTTTATGAAATATGTGAAACTGCAAGAGAAATGCTTAAAAATGAACATGCGGTGGCAAGAGTTATTGCAAGACCATTTGTAGGTGAGGTTGGCAATTTTACAAGAACTGCTAACCGTAGAGATTTTTCTCTAAAGCCTACTACTGATAATGTGCTTTGCAGATTAAAGGATGCTGGCCTGGATGTACTTGCAGTTGGTAAGATAGAAGATATATTTGCAGGCGTTGGTATTACTGAAGCTGTTCATACAAAGGATAATCAGGACGGAATTGATAAGACCATAGAATATATGAATGCAGATAATAAAGGACTTATATTTACTAATTTAGTAGAATTTGATAGTAAATGGGGTCATAGAAATGACTGGGCAGGCTATGGAAAAGGCCTTGAGGAATTTGATGCAAGACTGCCTGAAATTATGGCGGCTATGAAGGATGATGATTTGCTTATGATTACTGCAGATCACGGCTGCGACCCTACAACAGAAGGTACAGACCACACAAGAGAGTATGTTCCTTTACTTATGTATGGTAAAAATGCAGCAGTTGGAAGGGATTTTAGAACAGGAGATACATTTGCCAATATAGGTCAGACGATAGCAGACATATTTGATTTAGAACCTTTAGGGGCAGGTATTAGTTATTTAACAGTTCTTTAAAGAAAGTTGGGTGGGCTTTATGAGAATGTATGATTTGATTGTAAAAAAGCGTAATGGCAGTACGCTTACAAAAGAAGAGATTGATTATATTGTAAATGGTTATACAAAGGGTGAGATACCAGATTATCAGGTATCAGCACTTTTGATGGCGATATATTTTAAAGGTATGAATGACGAAGAAACACTTAATCTTACTATGGCAATGGCCAATTCAGGAGATATGCTTGATTTGTCTAAAATTAATGGAATCAAGGTTGACAAACACAGTACTGGTGGTGTTGGAGATAAGACAACATTGGTGTTAGCACCTATGGTAGCTGCTTTAGGTATTCCTGTGGCAAAGATGTCTGGAAGAGGTCTTGGACATACAGGCGGAACCATTGATAAATTAGAATCCTTTGAAGGCTTTACAACTGCAATAAGTGAAGAAACATTTATTAAAAATGTTAATGATATAAAGATTGCTATCGCTTCTCAGACTGGTAATTTAGCTCCGGCAGACAAGAAACTTTATGCCCTAAGAGATGTAACTGCAACAGTGGATAACATTTCTTTAATTGCAGGCAGTATAATGAGTAAAAAGCTTGCTTCAGGCGCTGATGGCATAGTACTTGATGTAAAGATGGGTAGTGGCGCATTTATGAAAAATTATGATGATGCCTACAAATTGGCCGAAACTATGGTTAATATTGGAAAAGGCGCAGGTCGTTCTATGGTTGCAGTAATATCTAATATGGATGAGCCTCTAGGCAATGCTGTAGGCAACAATCTTGAAGTTATAGAAGCAATTGAGACATTAAAGGGTAGAGGTCCTAAGGACTTACTTGAATTGTGTCTATGTTTAGGTTCTCATATGGTAGTTCTTGCTAAAAAAGCAGACGATGTATCAGTTGCCAGAGAAATGCTTATAAAGACCATAGAAGATGGCAGCGCACTTAAAAAGCTTGAAGAATTGGTCGAAAATCAAAATGGCGATACAAGAGCAATCTATGATTATTCTTATTTTAAGAAAGCAAGAATTACTAATGATATTATCTGTGATGCAGACGTATATGTAGAAAAGATTGTATCAGAAGAAGTAGGAAATGTGGCTATGATACTTGGTGGTGGTCGTGTTGATAAGGAAAGTACCATTGACTTAAGTGTTGGTGTTGTTATACATAAAAAAGTCGGTGATTATGTACGTAAGGGCGAGATAATTGCAACATTATATGCTAATGATGAAGATAAGCTTTGTGCAGCGGAACAAAGATTTAATAATGTATATAAATTTAGCACCAGGAAAGTTGAAAAGAATGAGATGATATTAGGAGAGGTGTAATGAATCGTCAGCAGAAGAAAAAATTAAATAGACAATACAAAAGAATCACAAGAAAAAAGATAATATCTAAATCCTATCCGTTGATACTCCTTTGTATTGCTACGGTTTTCTTTGTGTCTAGTTTTTTTGATATTGTTGCAAGATATAAGATATCAGAGCTTGAAGATAAAATGTCAAAATATAAAAACTGCTATTTCTTTATTAAAGATTGGGATATGGTAAATCTTTGGATAGGTGAAAGAATAAACAAAATATCAGAAGAAGAAATAAGTAGTACTGATAAATTTGAACCATATTTTGAACAATGGCGTGATGAGATAATGGGGAAAGACGGCAGTAAATATGAGATTGTGGGCACACAAGCCGTATCTGGGAATAACAGAATAGTTAGCTCGGGAAATTATGATTATACATACAAAGAAGGCAGAGGCTTTTCTGACAATGTGAATGAAGTTATTTTGATAAGAGGAAAAGGTAAAATAGGAGATGTTATTGAAATTAATAACAGCAAATTAACAATAGTAGGAATAGCAGATGAAAATGTATATTTGTCAGGGACATTTTCTTATTATACAAAGCATGGATTTGCCAGCCTGTTAGGGTATTTTAATGAAGACAGAAAGTCAAATCTTTATATTCTTAATCCTAAAAATACAGAGTTTGATTCGCTAGTATCAAGAGGAGTGTACTGTTTTGATGCTACGGCATACACAGATGAAGAATTAAATAAAATAAAGGAATATGGCAGAATATACACATTTCCTGAATTAAGCAGTATGAGTAATCTTGTACTTGATATGTCCATTCCTATTTTTGTTATATCGTTTTTAGTCTTGATAGCATCTTATGTAGCATATTTAAGGTTGGTTAGAAATGTTATTGCAAGAGAATTGTACATATATAGATTATATGGTGTTTCATGTAAAGGATTTTTAAGAAGGATTAAATATAATCCTATATTGGTATTTGCACTTGGAATTGCTTTAGGAAAAATGAATGCATCGCAAATAATAATACCAGAATTACTGTATGTAATGGTTGCAATAATAATTTTAGTGTATATTATAGCCAATTATGAATTTGGCAAATACGATAAAAAAGTATCAAAGAAACGATTGTGTGAAAAATATGAAGCTTTATTTTATGAGTTGTCTATTTTGGAAAATATTGAATACTTATATGAATTAAAAGAGATTAAGACAAATATCAATATGATTAAGCTTTTAAGAGATTTGACAATATCAGACTATATATATGATAAGCCGGAAATTCTTAGCAATTACCACAAATGTACATTAATGTTTGTAAGAGAGGTTGTATTAGATGAAAATGATACAATGGAAGTAGAAGATTTTTGGGTTAAATGTACTGTTGATGAGCATGAAAGAGCAGGGCTTGTGGTAGAAAAGATAGAGAAATTATTGTGGAAAAAAGTTGAGGTTGAGTGGGCGTATTAAAATATGAGCAATTATCAAAAAAGTTCGAAAGTTATGAAAAATTAAAATTGAATATAAAATATTGACAAATAATAATAATAATAATATAGTAATGTCGATATGTTTTTCAGGTGAAAAAATGTTAAGAAAAATTACTAATAAGATGAAGGTAGCGATGTTACCTATATTGTTTATATTATTTGCAGTAATGATGGATTCTGATAATCTATTAGCAGAAGGTAGAAAGATATTTTGTTATGAAAAGCTTTGGGTTGAAGATGGTGTAACAAGTAGTAAATTGTATTCAAATGATATGACTACCATGGATGCACAAGCATGGTATGGTGGATATGCAGCGAAAGGTCAGGTCCAAATGTATGTTCAGTATTGGAAAGGCACCGAAGATATATTTGGTAATACGAAATATAAGTATTATACTATACCGTTAATAACAAGTACTACTTGGTTTAATGTAGACGCTGAAGAATCAAAGGATCCTAATGATAGAGTGTCAAGCTGGGGAAATTGTGTTAATATACCAGAGGCGGTACCGTATGAAATAGGTGAAAAAAATGAAACACCATTGCCAAGAATTAGACTTACGTTAGAATCTAAGAGATGGTTATTAAAAGATAAAGGATATGCTGAATTGGTCAGCTTTTGGCCAGAAAATGAATAATAAATAACGAAAGGGAGAAACATATCGACATATAATTAATTTGAGGAGAAATGAATATGACTAAACTAAAGAATAATTTAAGACTAATACTAAGTGATAAGTATATCAATATATTGGTGGGATTTTTTCTTGCATTTATATGCTATAAAATAGTTTTTACATTAGCGGCTGATAATAATATTACGGATGTATTGGTTATATTTTTAAAGGAAATATTAGGTTATGCATATATATATTTTGTTATGTGTATGTTCTTTGCCAATTATGTTATGGCAAGATTTAGAAAAACACAATATGCAGAACTAATGAGTGTTAATACTTATAATAACGGGTATGCAAGTTATACAATTACACTTATTGGACTTAATGCGCTTGTATCAATGGGGCTTACAGCCTTATCAGTAATAGTTTCTTCTAATGGATATCAATTTACGGCACAGTATGCATGGTATCTGCTTAGAATACTTAGTTTGTATTTTTTATTACCAGGAATACTTGCTAATCTTATTGGTATATTATTGGCAGTGTGGGATAAGAGGATAGTTTCATATATAATTATGTCTGTAATTACATTTTTACTCTCGCCGTCAATGGTGGGAAATATTAATGGATATACACATAGTATAAGTGCAATTACCAATATGTTAAATATATTGCCAAGAGATTTAAATACATTAACAAGCGAAGTGATGTTATATACCATTGACCTTGATAAGTGGTCGAGAGTGGCTATATTAATTGCAATTATGTACTTACTATTCGTTAAGATTTATATAAAAAATAATAAAATGATATCAAACTCTATTGGAGTGCTTTTACTTGTGTGTATGCTGTTTGTATATAATCAGGATTATTCAAATGCAGGAGAACTTCAATGTCTTGGTTCAAGTGGCTATTATGCAAATCTTGAACGTGTTACTAAGGAACAGAACTTTGATATACTTGAATATGATATGGATATTAAGCTTCGTAACACCTTAAAGATAGACTGTACAATGACTCTTAGCGATGTATCGTTAGAAGAATATGCATTTACACTTTATCATACATTTAAGGTTTCAAGTGTGTGCGACCAAGCTGGTAATAAACTAAGATATGTACAAGATAGAGATTGGATTAAGGTATATCCTGATGGTAATGAATTTGAAAAAATCAAAATAACATATAGTGGTATTACAGATAATTATTATCTTGGAAGAGATGCTGTATATCTGTCAGGTACATTTCCGTATTACCCATATGCAGGAACTCATAATATATTTGATTATGTATCATATGGTAAGGTTAATTTACCACCAATAAGTACGGGTGACCCGGAAAAAGATAAAGAAATCAACGCTAGTAGAGAGAATAGTGAAGTGAAAAAACTACAGTTTGGTATCTATTATACTGGAAAAAAAGCTAAGTTTTCGGTTGATGTTGATGCGCTTATAAAGGTTTATACCAATCTTGCCTCTAAAGGGTATAACAGCTTTGAAGGTGAGGCCCAAAACTGTATACTAATGGGTGGTTTCTTAAAGGAAAAGGTAATAGATGATGTTACTTTTGTATACCCATACTTGTCAGAAATTAATACAGAAGAAATGCTAAGAAATGTTATAAAAGAATGTGAAAGTATTGAAGCAAAATATAACACAGATTATACAGTTCATGGAAAGACAGTATTTATACATAGATATTACTTTAGAGAGGTTGATGGTATAAGTACATATTATGATGACTATATGGAGATATATGGTAACGTAGGTCAAACACAATACAAAGACTTTTTGAAAAAAAGACAAGAAGAGGAGAAAAACCAATGATTGAAATTCAGGGATTGAAAAAGAAATTTGGTAGATTTTATGCCGTTGATGATATTAATATCACACTAGAAAATGGAATCTATGGACTATTAGGTCCTAACGGAGCTGGTAAGACAACTCTTTTAAGAGTTCTTACCGGACTGTATAAAGCTAATGCAGGCAAGATAATAATGGATAATCAATATTCTAACAAGGACAAGGAATATTATAAGACTATCGGATATTTGCCACAGAAGTTTGAACTATTTAAAGAGCTTAGCGTGTATGATGCTATGGAATATTTTTGCAGCATAAAGGATGTTGATAAAAAGTCGGTAGATAAAGAGATAAGAGATTGTATAGCCAAGGTTAATTTAACTGAAAAGATTGATTCTAAAGTAGGCAAGCTTTCAGGCGGTATGTTAAGACGTCTTGGTATTGCACAGTCTTTAATTAACAATCCTAAGATTCTTATATTTGACGAGCCTACAACAGGACTTGACCCGGAGGAAAGACTGCGTTTTAAATCCATAGTTAATACAATTTCAAGAGACAGGGTTATTATTATTTCAACTCATATTGTAGATGATATAGAGGCAGTTTGCGATAAGGTTTTGGTTATGAATAAGGGAAAAATTCTCTGCAATCTTACTTGTGAAGAATTAAAGGCTTGTGCCAATGGAAAGATATATGAGCTTGATAAGATAAATGAATCACATAAGATGATATCTTGTGGTGAAAAGGAAGGTAAGATTATCTATAGAGTTGCTTCTAAAGAAAAACTTGATGGATTAAGTGTTGCACCTAAGTTGGAGGATGGATACATATGTATGTTAAACGACATATAAAGCAATTAAGATTAGCAGTGCTTATACCACTTGTTGTTTTATGGATTGTTTTGCCTTGGATAGTTATGCTTATGTTAAAGGATGAAGATGTACTTAAGCCCGATAAAATTGAAATGCTGTGGAAAAGTATAGTAGGGCTTAACAATATGATAATTCCTATAGTTTCAGTTATATGGCCGATGATGCTTTTAAATAATCATATAGAGGCAAGAGGAAATGAAGTATTGTACATAACTGATAGAAATAAATATTTATCTGTATTAGCTTCATATATTGTATATATGTTGCATGTATATGTGTATTATCTTACTATTAATGGGATGACATTTATAACAATGCTTGAATGTGTAAGAATGGGGATAATATGCTTTTTGTTTAATGCAATATTTTATGCGGTGTCCTATATGGTTTCTAGTACGGGAGTGGCATTTACAGCAATTGTATTATATAATATGCTTTCAACGTTCTATTTAAAAGGTAATGGCATTGGTGCCTATATTTATGAGTATCATATGACAACAAAAGTACTTACAGACAGATATATTGAGATACTTGTTTTGGCAATAGTATTTTTTGCATTTGGATTTATACTTAATAAAAAATACGAGAGGTATCGCTAAATGAAACTGAAAAAAGAATTGAAGTTACAATATCAAAAAATAACTAGAAAGAAGCTTATTTTAAAGTCGTATTTGCTTGTGCCGATAGGGGTATTTGCGGCTTTGTTTGTGATGAATTTTATTGATGCAGTTACGTTGCTTAAAGTAAGGGCGCTGAAGAATACCATGTCTAATTATGAGAATAGTTATTTCTTTGTTCAGGATATGGGAAGAGTAGGGGATTTTCTTGATGATAATACCTCTTATATTACAGATGAAGAATTAAAGCAGGGTGTTAGTCAAGTAACAGAAGATGCATATGTTAAATTTCGTGAAACAATAATGGGTACTGATACTGGCAAATATGATTTAGTCGGCTTGCAGACTACGGATGGTAAGCATAAGATAGTTAGTTCAGGCAACTATTCCTATACCAACTTTTCAGAAGATGTTAATGAAGTTGTTTGTATAAAAGGAAAAAGTAAGGTTGGAGATATTGTTGAAATCAACGGACGTAAATTAAAGGTAATAGATGTGGTACATAAGGATGTATATTTAAATGGTACATTTTACAATGAGAATACTAACTGGGTTAGTATGTTAGGCATTGCTTTAGATGAAATAGGATATAATCTCTATATTTTGCATCCGAAAAACACTCAGTTAGATGCATATTTGACCCAGACTATATATTGCTTTAATCCTTTAGACTATGAACAGGAACAAATAGCTGAAATGGAAAAATATGGCAAAATATATACATTTGCACAATTGGATAAAGGTACTCCTAAGTTTATTGCAGTAATTGGAAGTGTATTGTTCTTTATGCTTTTAGTAAGTGCTTATATTTTATATTTAGAAATTGCAAAAAATGCCATAAAAAGAGAATTGTACATATTAAAACTATATGATATTTCATATAGCAGATTTATAAACAGACTTCGTTATAATGCTTGGCTTGTAATATTTTTGGGAGCGCTTATTGGAGTACTTAGTAGAAGATTTAAGTGTGAAGCATATTGGTTGTTGGTTGCATTAGCACTTTTGACTGCAGCCTGTTTTATAGCCGGATTTATAGCAAAAAAGTACGATGCAGTACTGTTAAAAGAAAAAATGTGTGACAAATGTGAATCTACATTTGCGGAGTTAAATATTCTTGAAAATGTTGAGTTTATATACATGCTTAAGGATGTTAAAAATACTGTGGATATTCCAAGACTGTTAAGAGCAATTCCATTCACTAATAATATTTATGATGGTCCAAAAACCTTGGATTATTACAGAACATGCACCCTGATATTCTTAAGAGAAATTGCTATCTCTACTGATGAGGTAATATATGTAGATGATTTTTGGAAAAATTGTTCCAAAGAAGAGCATGAGAGGGCGGCTCGTATAGTGGAACTGGCAGATAGTTACATAAATAAAGACATAAAAGTAGATTGGATGTACTAATTTTAATAATAAATTATAAGTTGAAAATGGGATAGAAATATGTTATATTAATGACTATAATATATTTATAAAGGAGATTTTTATTATGGAAATCAGATTTGGTGCTAATCCTAATGACGTTAAGCATTATGACACACAAAGACTTAGAGATGATTTCTTAATCGAGAAGGTATTCGTACCTGGTGAGATTAAGATGGTATACAGCCACATCGACAGAATTATCACAGGTTCTGCTACACCAACTACAGAAGCACTTGTATTAACAGCAGGTGATGAATTAAGAGCTGACTATTTCTTACAAAGAAGAGAGATGGGTGTTATCAATATCGGTGGTAAGGGTAAGATGACAATTGATGGCACTGTATACAACTTTGATTATAAAGATGGTATCTATGTAGGTATGGGAGCTAAGGATATTACTTTTGAAAGTGAAGATCCTTCTAACCCAGCTAAGTTCTACATTAACAGTGCACCTGCACATAAGACATATCCAACAGTATTTATTAATCCTGAGAAGGACATCAAGCCAGAGAACAAGGTTGAACTTGGTTGTTTAGAAGATGCTAACCACAGAGTTATTAATAAGTACATTTTACCTGGACAGGTTGAAAGCTGTCAGTTAGTTATGGGTATGACTGCACTTAAGCCAGGTAGCGTATGGAACACAATGCCATGTCATACACATGACAGAAGAATGGAAGTATATTTATACTTCGAAGTTCCAGAAAACGCTGTTGTATTCCACTATATGGGAGAACCAACAGAGACAAGACATATCGTTATGCGTAATGAAGAAGCAGTTATTTCACCAAGCTGGTCAATTCACTCAGCTAGTGCAACACATGCTTACACATTTATCTGGGGTATGCCAGGTGAGAACCAGGATTTCGACGATATGGATCCAGTAGCAATGAAAGACCTTAGATAATAAGGCTTCATTATAAATTAATAATTTAAAATTAAAAGGAGAATGAAAATGGCAGTTAATTTTTCACTTGAAGGAAAAGTTGCTTTAGTAACTGGTGCTTCATACGGTATCGGTTTTTCTATCGCAAGCGCATATGCAAAAGCTGGCGCAACAATTTGTTTTAACGATATTAAGCAGGAACTTGTTGATAAGGGTCTTGCTGCATACAAGGAGTTAGGTATCGAAGCACACGGTTATGTATGTGACGTTACTAACGAAGATCAGGTTAATGCTATGGTAGCTCAGATTGAAGCTGAAGTAGGCGTTATTGATATTTTAGTAAACAACGCTGGTATCATCAAGAGAATCCCAATGCATGAAATGACAGCAGCAGAATTCAGACAGGTTATTGATATCGACTTAAACGGACCTTTCATTATGGCTAAGGCAGTTATCCCAAGCATGATGAAGAAAGGTGCTGGTAAGATTATCAACATCTGCTCAATGATGTCAGAGTTCGGTCGTGAAACAGTTTCTGCATATGCAGCAGCTAAGGGCGGTTTAAAGATGTTAACAAAGAATATCTGTTCAGAATATGGTCAGTACAACATTCAGTGTAATGGTATTGGACCTGGTTATATTGAAACTCCTCAGACAGCTCCACTTCGTGAGAGACAGGCTGATGGTTCAAGACATCCATTTGATCAGTTTATTTGCAGCAGAACACCTGCTGGAAGATGGTTACAGCCAGATGAATTAGCTGGTCCAGCTGTATTCTTAGCTTCAGAAGCATCTGATGGTGTTAACGGTCTTATCCTTTATGTAGATGGCGGTATCGCAGCATACATTGGTAAGCAGCCATCATAATTTACATTAGTAAATTGGAATTTTAATTTTAAAATATTTAAAGGAGAGGCGTATGTCTCTCCTTTAATACTATATGGGAAGTTACAGATTATGAAAAAGAATTCATTTTTATTAGTATTAGCAGCCCTTATCTGGGGTGTTGCATTTGTGGCTCAAAGCGAGGGCGGAGATATTATAGGACCTTATGCTTTTAATGGGATACGGTCATTTATTGGTGCGCTGGTGTTATTGCCGGTTATTGCTATTTTGAATCGTGGAAAAAAAGAAAGAAATGAAGATAAAAAGACACTCATAGTAGGTGGAATCTGCTGTGGTATTATACTTGGAATAGCAAGCAACATTCAGCAGTTTGCCCTATATCTTGGTGCATCAGCTGGTAAGGCTGGATTTCTTACAGCATGTTATATATTGATGGTTCCTATTGCAGGGATATTTTTGAAAAGAAAATGTGGAAAAAATGTATGGATAGCAGTTGTAATTGCAATTGTTGGCTTGTATTTGCTTTGCATTAAGAGTGGTTCGTCAGGCATTGAAGTGGCTGATTTGTTATTGTTATTATGTGCGCTGGCATTTACATTTCACATTATGGTTATTGACCATTTTTCGCCAATGGTTGATGGCGTAAAAATGTCAGCGATACAATTTTTGGTTGCAGGCATAATATCGTTTATATTGATGTTTATTTTTGAAAATGATTTTAAATTAATTATAGATGGATTTAGCAGTGGACAGGTTTTAATACCTGTACTTTATACCGGTGTGCTTTCATCAGGTGTTGCGTACACTTTGCAGATAGTTGGACAAAAGAATGTTAATCCAACAGTGGCATCATTGCTTATGAGTTTAGAATCGGTGTTTGCGGCATTGGCAGGTTGGATTATCCTAAAAGAAAGTATGGATGTAAGACAAATGCTTGGATGTGCATTAATATTTGTGGGAATAATTCTTGCACAATTACCTTCAAAAAATATGTAACCTTTTTTATAGTAAAATACACTATATAGTATAACGTTAATAGGAGGTAGCTATATGGATGTATTTGATGGTAAGGTCATAAGCAATCCTGTGTGGTATGATGATAGATGTATGTATATGTTTAAAACAAAAGATAAAATATATACAGTGATATCAGGAGATTATCAGGCAGTTAAGGATAGTATTTTTATCGAGATTGGACAAAGAGTAAATATTATTGGAGAATGTATTGATGATAAAGTCTATGTAAGGATTAGCAGAATAGTTTTTGAAGGAAGGTGCGAATATGATGTTGAGTGATAAGCTAAGACAGGCTATTGAAAATTATAAAAGCGGAGATGAAAGTGCATTTACAATTATCTATGAGGAGTCTGAAAGCTATTTATATAAATGCGTAAAAAACATTGTATATAAAGGGGATAATGAGGTTATAAGAGATATTTTACAGGAGGCATATGTTGACATAAGTAAAGATATTAATAAGCTTGACAATGTTGACAGCTTTTTGTCTTGGGCAAAAACTATTGCGGTAAGAAAAGCCTACAAGATATGTGGCAAAAATGATAAATATGTGCTATTAGATGAGGATGAAAATTTACAAAATACTTTGATAGATGATAATAAGCTCCCTGAGGAGATAGTTATAGATAAAGAAAAACAAAAAAAGGTAAGAGATGCCTTAAATGACCTTAATGCAGATGAAAGAGCGTGCATTATAAATTATTATTATAATGAAATGAAGCAAAAAGACATAGCTGACAAGCTTAATATTTCTAATAGTGCAGTAAAGGTTAATATTTTTAGGGCTAAGGAAAAGATTAGAAATATTTTAGGTGGAGCTTTAGCAGTTGTGGCAGTAGCTGGACTGTTACTATTACTTACAAATGATAATATAGTTAACAAGGCATTAAGAAAAAGTGTTATTAATAACAAGGAAAATATTAATGAAAATGGTACACAGTACGCAACATATGTATATAGCGACTTTAATGAAAATGATAGGATTCCCGATGGTGGAGTATATTACAGAGCTGGCGGAACAGTAATTATTACAGGTGAAGGGAGTTTCCCTAATAGACCTCAGGAAAATGATAAGTATCAATATGGCGATTATGTTTATACATACATAAGAGAAGAAAACTATGATATTCCTACCTTTAGGTGGAAGGTAGATATAAGGGATAATAGTAAGGAAAGCTACGGCCCTATTTTATCAACTTTGGTAGGTGTAAAAATCATAGAACTGGATGATACCTTTGAAGGCTGTTATAATCTTAAGGAAATTCCACAGCTTCCAGATGATATAATTAGTATGAATGAAACCTTTAGAGGTTGTACCTCTTTAGAAATAATTGAAAAGCTTCCTACAAGTTTAAGAGTAATGGAAAATACCTTTGAAAATTGTACAGCCTTAAAAACAGTCAACCATTTTCCAGACGAATTAATAAGTATTAATGGTGCATTTAAAGGTTGTACAGCACTAGCAAATGTTCCTATAGTTAATGAAAAGATCATATATGTTAATGAAACATTTTATGGTTGTAAAAGCCTTAAAAATATTAGTTTGGTAAAATTAGAAAATAAATATATGTACCGTACATTTGTAGGCTGTGAAAGTCTGATAAACAAACCTGAAATACCACAAGACAGTAAGAATCATAAAGAAGTGTATGAGGAGATTAAAACAGAGGGAATAATAGTAGGCTAAAAGTTTAGATGGAAGAAAAAGCAGCGTATTTACGTTGCTTTTTGTGTTGTATTAATGAATAAAATATGGTACAGTTTTTTTGTAATTGTCATTAGGAAAATTAAAATAATTTGCAACTTTTTATAGAGTGCGACCGACTATATTATTAAAGAGCCTTAAAGGAGGTTTTTATATGAACAGTTTGGTTGGAGTTATTGTGTCAGACCCTGTAGTAAAAGGGAATGTAAGCGCATATGAAGTACAAAGTGCAAACAGGAAATACAAAGTAATATCAAAGGATTATCAGGCTGTAAAAGACAACATATTTATAAATGAAGGACAGCATATAGAAGTGTTTGGAGATATCGTTGATAACACAATGTACGCTAAAAAAAGTCGAATTATTTTAAGAAAGGCAGAAAACTAAAATGAAACTAACAAATGAATTAAGAGAAGCAATTGAAAACTACAAAAATGGTAATGAAGACGCATTTTCAACCATATATGAAGAGTCGAAGGGCTATATATATGTGTGTATAGCTAATACCTTGAATGGTGACTACAAGAATGAAGATGTAATTCAGGATATAATGCAGGATGCATATCTTGATATAAGCAAAAATTTGATAAAGCTTGATAATACAGAGGATTTCCTTTCATGGGCTGCTACAATTGCAAAGAGAAGATCTTATGACTATTTGAAGAAGCAAGGAAAATATATATTATTAGGTGAGGATGAAAACTTTGACAATCTTACTGACGACAACATGCTTCCAGAAGAAGTAGTATTAAGTAAGGAAAAACAAGATAAGGTAAGAGAAGTAATCAACACAGAACTTACAGAGGATGAGAAGAACTGTGTTGTAGGCTTCTATTACAATGACATGAAGCAAAAGGACATAGCAAAAGAACTTGATATGCCAGAAAATACGGTAAAATCAAATATATTTAGAGCAAAGTCTAAGATGAAAAAGGCTTTAAGTGGTGTATTTGTTGTAGCTTTAGCTGCGTGTCTGTTGATATTTGCTTTAAATACAAATGCAGTAAAAGAAGCACTTCGTAAGATTGGTGGTAATGAGAAAGAAGAGGCACAGACAAAGGCGACTGAAGAGTCTAGTGAACAACCAAGTGATATAGAGGAGTTTGGTACAGAAATAATACCAGAAGGCTGTGAATATCATTCTGCAAAAACTAATAAAACATATCTGGCTGGCGAAAAGTTTTTAAAAACACTTTCGTATGGTGATAAATTATATACATCGGATTATATTTATGAATATTCGACAGAAGGATGGTCATTAAAAGTTAGAAACACTGATAAGACAGAATATGAGGCGATAATGCCGACTATAGCAGGCAAACCACTTGTATCTATGAATGAGGCGTTTAAGAACTGTGGCTCTCTTATTAAGACGCCATATATTCCAGAGGGAGTTAGAAGCTTAAGTGAAGCTTTTATGTGGTGTGGAGCCTTGAAAACTGTTACGAATTTACCTGATTCATGTATTAATTTAAATAAAACATTTTTTGCATGCGGAAGCTTAGTTATGGTACCAGCAATACCAGATAATGTTAGTGGTATGTCCCAGACATTTTATAATTGTACCAGTTTGGTCACAGTACCAGCAATACCAGATAAAGTAACAAGTATGGATGATACATTTTATAAATGCACTAGTTTAATTACTGCACCGAAAATACCAGATACAGTTGCCAATATGTCTGGTACATTTTTAGGATGTAGCAGTTTAGTTACGGCACCAATAATACCAGATACAGTTAATAATATGTATTATACATTTTACGGATGTACCAGTCTAACCGGTGATATTGTTATAAATGCAGCACCAAGGAATTATGAAGCCTGTTTTAAAGGGGTAAAGTTAGCATCGCAAGGGATTAAAGTGTCAGGTACATCAACGATTCTTTCAGAATTAAGGGCTACGGCAGAATTTGAAAATGTTGTACCAGAAGGTGCTACATACTATGATGCATCTGAAAATAAGCTGTTAGAAGCAGGAGAAGCATTACCAGAGGTTCATTGGAGTACATGTCAAGGAGATAAATATATTACACAAGATTATGAATATATATTTATAGAAGATGAACATTATTATATATGGGGATGGAATGTTAAAGTTAAGGATACTACAAAAGATAGCTATGAAGAATTTTTAAATCTAGAAAATCTTAATTTAGAGAATACCTTTGCGGGATGTATTAATATGAAAGAAGCACCTAAAATACCTGAAAAAGTATATAGTAATGGATTAGAAGGAACCTTTAAAGGCTGCATAAGCTTAGAAAAAGCACCGGTTATACCGGATAGTATTGTTAATCTTGAAAGAACCTTTGAAGGCTGTACGGGGCTTACATTAGCACCAGTGATACCAGAAGGTGTAATGTGCTTGTATAAAACATTCAGCGGTTGTACAAGTCTTACCGGAACAATTGAGATAAATGCAAATGCAGTAGCATATAATAAATGCTTTTATGGTATTGATATGGCGGCTCAAAATCTTACAGTATCGGGAAGTTCTACTATTTTGGATTATATAATTCTTACTACTAGTGAAAATGAAGCTAATCAAACTGTGGTAGAATATGGAGATACAATCAAGGTTTTGTCTAGAGAAAAATATTCGAGGGATGGATATCCGGGTGCATGGTCAGACTGGAGTGAAAAGGAGTTTGTAGTAGCTGAAAGCAGTTATGAATTTTCTGCTGATATAGTAGATGCATATGATTGGCCGGAAGAACTATGGGGAATAAATATACGCAATTCTTTAGGGAAAAAAGTAGGTGAAACCTTTGAGACAGGACAAGTTCATACCGAGGGAAGAGCGGACTTTGAATATACCATACTTGAAATTATAAAAAGTGAATAGCTAAAGTACATAAAACCAGCGAATTAATCGCTGGTTTTTGTTGACATTAATTATATAAAAATATTAAAATATTTTTGCAACTTTTTTATAAGAATTCCCTACTGTATAGTATGAGTAGATCAAATGGGAGGTTAACAATATGGATATGCTAATTGGAAGGGTTATATCAATTCCTGTGGTAAAAGATGGTACATGCACATTTGAAGTACAGTCTAAAGGGAAGAAATATAGCGTTATATCTAAGGATTATCAAGCCGTTAAAGACAATATCTTTGTTAATGTTGGACAAAGTATAGAAATGTTGGGAGATATTATTGATGATACTATTTATATCAAAAAGAGTAGGATTGTTTTAAGAAAGGAAAATATGTGAAATGAAACTAACAAATGAATTAAGAGAAGCAATTGAAAAATATAAAAATGGTGATGCAGACGCATTTTCAACCATATATGATGAGTCGAAAAACTACATATATGTATGCATCGCTAACACATTAAATAGTGAGTGCAGAAATGAAGATACAATCCAAGATATAATGCAAGAGGCATATTTTGATATAAGTAAAAGCATTACAAGTCTTGATAACGTAGACAGCTTCTTAGGATGGGCTGCTACCATAGCAAAGAGAAAAACATATGCATTTTTAGAAAAGAATGATAAATATGTGCTATTAGGTGAGGATGAAAACTTTGACAATCTTACTGACGACAACATGCTTCCAGAAGAAGTAGTATTAAGCAAGGAAAAGCAGGAAAAAGTAAGAGAAGTAATCAATACAGAACTTACTAAAGATGAGAAGGATTGTGTAGTAGGTTTTTATTACAATGATATGAAGCAAAAAGATATAGCAAAAGAACTTGATATGCCAGAAAATACGGTAAAGTCTAACATATTTAGAGCAAAGTCTAAGATGAAAAAGGCTTTGAGTGGTGTATTTGTTGTAGCGTTAGCTGCGTGTCTGTTGATATTTGCTTTAAATACAAATGCAGTAAAAGAAGCACTTCGTAAGATTGGTGGTAATGAAAAAAGAAGTGAGGCAGAAACAAAGGCGACAGAAGAGTCCTTTGAAAAGCAAACAGAAGAAGCAACACAAGATGTTATAGATGATTTACAAAACGGTGCAGAATACAAAACAGCTGATTATGTGTATTCATATAGTGTAGATAGCCGTGGTTGGAGTGTAGCTGTAAAGGATAAGGAAAAAACAAGTTATGAAGAAATAGAAAGTGAAATTTTAGGTTATCCAGTAGTTAATATGGATAGTACATTTAAAGGTTGTGTAAATATGGTTACAGCACCTAAAATACCTTTTACTGTAAAGTCAATGAATAGAACATTTTATGCCTGTGAAAGCTTAACCGGTACAGTGACAATTGATGCTAATCCTGACAGCTATGACGGATGTTTTGGAGGTACTTGTATTGATGAACAAAATATAATCTTATCAGGAGCCTCTAGTAAATTATCAGATTTGAAAGATACAAGTGATACAAAAGCTGAGGCTATTGCAAAAAGAATGCTTGATACGTACTTTAGTTATTCTATATATGGTGTGTGCTGTAACTGGGAAATAAACTATTCGGAAGAATTAATAAGTTATATGAAGAGTCAAGGTTTTAATTGGGCGGAGTTTGCATGTAAAATAGATTGTTGTAAAAATGTAGACGAGGTTACTGCAGATATTAATAAATATTTTTCTAAAAATATTTTAAATACTATTACACCTGTATATAATGGGGTTGAAAATTTATTTGTTTATGATGACAATTTATATATGGCAATGAGTAGAGATGAAGGATATTTTTGGTCTGAAGATAGTGTTTTAGTTTTGTCTGCATCTGATAATGAAATTGTATTTGAAGTTACTAAAATGATGTATGGAGGAATTGTGGATTCTGTTGAGGTAATAACGCTTACATACAATGGAAGCAATTATGTTATAACTGATATTGAAAGAATAGATGGCTTTTCAATACCAGAGGGTTGTACATACTACAGAAAATCAACAGGAGAAACTTTAGTTGCAGGAAACTTTATTTGCGATAAAGCAGAAACAGGAGATATCTATTTTACAAAGGATTATGAGTATCGTTATGCGGAAGGATTTGGATGGCAAGTTGTAGTAAAGGATAGGTCAAAAACAAGTTATGAAGAAATTGAAAGTGAAATCTTAGGTTATCCAGTAGTTGATATGGATTATACATTTCAACATTGTTATAATATGGTGACAGCGCCTAGAATCCCTTCTACGGTAAAGTCGATGAATGGAACATTTGATGACTGTGAAAGTTTAACGGGCACGGTAGTAATAGATGCTAATCCGGATACATATTATAGATGTTTTGGTTTTATTCTGTTGGATGAGCAAAATATCACTTTATCTGGAAATTCAACAATTTTGGAAGATATAAAGTATAGTCAAATTGTATTACGATTGGTGGGTTCTATGTCATGCTATGAACAATTTGGAATAAATTGTGCTTATTCCCCTGTTATTTTGAGTGATGATTATATGCAAAGCCAAGGGATAACATGGACATCAACAGTTGTACAAATTGAATGCTGTAATAGTGTAGATAAAGTTAATGCGCATATAAGAGAATATATTTCAGATGAAGTATTAAATAAAATTACTCCTTACTATAACGGAGTGGAAAATTTATTTACCGATAATAATGGTTATTTATATATGCCAATACCTGAACAAAATCCGGATTATGCGCTGAATATAGCAAGCTTTAGAATCATCTCATCAAGTGATAGTGAGATTGTATTTGAGATTGATAAATTTAAATTAGATGGCGAATTATATTGTACATATAGGTGCGTTGCCACATACAACGGAACAAAATATATACTTACTGAGCTTGATATACAAGCTAATGAGTAGGATGCACCTGTAAGTATAGCAGTGAAAGCGAATAACTAAATTACAAAAAAACCAGCGATTTAATTATTGCTGGTTTTTATTGACATTAATTATACAAAAATATTAAAATAAATTTGCAAGCTTTTTTGAACTTACTACGACTATATTATTAGAAACCTTAAGAAAAGAGGTCTAATATGAAAAAAATAGTTGGAGTAATTATTTCAAATCCGATTATAAAAGATGACTTTTGTATATATGAAGTACAAAGTCTGAATGAAAAATACAAAGTAATATCAAGTGGCTATCAGTCTGTAAAGGATAAGATATTTATAAATAAAGGCCAGTGCATAGAGGTACTTGGAGATATTACTGATGGTATAATGTACACTAAAAAAAGTCGAATTGTTTTAAGAAAGGTAGAAATGTAAAATGAAGCTAACAAATGAATTAAGAGAAGCGATTGAAAATTATAAAAAAGGTAATGAAGACGCATTTTCAACCATATATGATGAGTCAAAGGGTTACATATATGTATGCATAGCCAATATCTTAAATAGTGAATACAAGAATGAAGATACAATTCAAGATATAATGCAGGATGCTTATTTTGATATAAGCAAGAATATTTCAAAGCTTAATGAAACGGATGACTTTTTGAATTGGGCTGCTACAATTGCTAAGAGAAGAACATATGACTTTTTGAGAAAGAATGGAAAATATGTGCTATTAGGTGAGGATGAAAGCTTTAATGACCTTGCAGATGACAACAACATGCTTCCAGAAGAAGTGGTTTTAAGCAAGGAAAAACAAGATAAGGTTAGAGAAGTAATCAATACTGAGCTTACAGAAGATGAGAAAAACTGCGTAGTAGGTTATTATTACAATGATATGAAGCAAAAGGACATCGCAAAAGAACTTGATATGCCAGAAAACACTGTAAGCTCTAATATATTCAGAGCAAAGTCAAAGATGAAAAAGGCTTTGAGTGGTGTGTTTGTGGTGGCTTTAGCGGCGTGTCTGTTGATATTTGCACTAAATACAAATGCAGTAAAAGAGGCACTTCGTAAGATTGGTGGTAATGAAAAAAGAAGTGAGGCGCAGACAAAGGCCACAGAAGCGTCTACTGAACAATCAAGTGATGTAGAAGAGTTTGGTACAGAGATAATACCGGAAGGCTGTGAATATTATTCTGCAAAAACTTATAAAACATATCAGGCAGGCAAAAAGTTTTTAAAAACACTTTCTGTTGGAGATAAATTATATACAACAGATTATGCTTATGAATATATTGGAGATGGTTGGTCTGTAAAAGTTAAAGATCTTAATAAGAGAGAGTATGAAGAATTACTGCCTACTATAGCAGGCGAACCACTTGTATCCATGAGATCAGCATTTCATAAATGTGAGTTTCTTACTAAAACACCATATATTCCGGATACTGTTACAGACTTATATTGTGCATTTTTTGCATGTGATATAAAAACTGTTACAAATTTGCCAAATTCATGTATTGACTTAAGTTATACATTTTCAGGTTGCGATAGCTTAGTAGAAGTACCGGTAATACCGGAATCGGTTACAAATATGGAATCAACATTTGCCGGTTGTACAAGTTTAGTAAAAGCACCGGTAATACCATATGGAGTTACAAATCTGTACTCAACATTTCAAGGTTGTACAAGTTTGGTAGAAGCACCAGAAATACCAGAAACGGTTACAAATATGGCTGTAACATTTACAAGTTGTACAAGTTTAGTAAAAGCACCGGTAATACCGGAATCAGTTACATATATGAATGCAACATTTTTAGGTTGCACTAGCCTAACAGGAGAAATTATTATAAATGCATCCCCAAGAGATTATGGAAGGTGCTTTCAAGGGGTAAAAATGGCATCACAAAAGATTAAATTATCGGGTTCCTCAACACTTCTTTCTGAATTGAAAGGTACAGGTGTATATGAAAATATCATACCAGAGGTTATTGGATTTTATGATGCATCAGAGGATAAAACTACAGTGTATGATGGTGATTTTAATTTTGATAACATTTACCCAACAAAATACTTCAAATTTAGCGAGTTCGGGGATAAAATTATTACAAAGGATTATGAATATATAATTGTATCAGCAGGAGATGCATCGGGATATGTTTGTTGGAAAGTAAAGGTTAAAGATACCACAAAAGAAAAATATGAAGATATTATCAATACAATAGGAGATATTGACTTAAGTGAAACATTTGCGGGATGTACTAATATGAAAGAAACACCAGTATTTGGGGAAGAAGTTGTTGGATTAGATGGAGCATTTTCAGGCTGTACAAGTTTATTAAAAGCACCAAATATTCCAGAAAGAGTTGAGAATTTAGAAAGAACCTTTGAAGGCTGTACTAGTCTTGAGACAGCGCCAGTTATCCCAGAGAATGTGGTATGCTTATATAGAACATTTGCAGGCTGTACCAATCTTATAGGAACAGTAGAGATAAATGCAAAAGCTATTATTTATAATGAATGCTTCTTTGGCCTTGATTTATCGAGACAAAATCTTACTTTACAGGGAACAACTGATAAGTTAGCTGATATAAAGTTAACAACTAATAAAAATGAAGCTAATAAGAATGTATTAGAATATGGGGATGTAATTAGAGCATCTTTAAGAACAAGATATATCAGTGGATATATAGGAGAATGGGTTGATAAGGAAGATAAGGAATTTATAGTGAATATAGATAGTATATATCGCTGGACATATTTTGAAGGTGTACTAGGAAAAACAGTAGGTGCAGTATTTGTAGTAACGGAATATTATGATGGCGATGCGAGAACTGATTTTGAATACACCATACTCGAAATCATAAAAAGTGAATAGCTAAAAATACATAAAACCAGCGATTTTAATTATTGCTGGTTTTTGTTGACATTAATTATACAAAAATATTAAAATAAATTTGCAATCTTTTTTAAAGTTGAAACGACTATATTATTAGAAAGCCTTAAAATGGAGGTAGTGTGAAAAATAATGCTGATGCACTTATTGTTTCACACGGCTATTTGTTTTTGAGTAAAAACAAATAGCTTTTATGGCAGACGCAAATATGACATTTGCGTCGCCTCTTCGCGATAAAACGCTCAGAAAAGAGGTTTGTTATGAAAAAAATAGTTGGAGTAATTATTTCAGATCCTATTGTAAAAGGGAATGTAAGCGCATATGAAGTACAAAGTGCAAACAGGAAATACAAAGTAATATCAAAGGATTATCAGGCTGTAAAAGATAAAATCTTTATAAATAAAGGACAGCACATAGAAGTGTTTGGAGATATTATTGACGGCACCATATACACTAAAAAAAGTCGAATTATTTTAAGAAAGGTAGAATTATAAAATGAAACTAACAAATGAACTAAGAGAAGCAATTACAAGTTACAAAAATGGTAATGAAGATGCATTTTCAACCATATATGATGAGTCAAAGGGCTACATATATGTATGCATAGCTAATACCTTAAATAGTGAATATAAGAATGAAGATACAATTCAAGATATAATGCAGGATGCTTATTTTGATATAAGCAAGAACATTTCAAAGCTTGATGACACAGATAATTTTTTAAATTGGGCTGCTATCATAGCAAAGAGAAGAACTTATGACTTTCTAAGAAGAAATGGAAAATATGTGCTATTAGGTGAGGATGAAAGTTTCGAGGAGCTTGTGGATGACAACAATATGCTTCCGGAAGAAGTGGTTTTAAGCAAGGAAAAACAAGATAAGGTAAGAGAAGTAATCAATACTGAGCTTACAGAGGATGAGAAAAACTGTGTTGTAGGCTTCTATTACAATGACATGAAGCAAAGTGAAATAGCACAAGAATTAGATATGCCTAAAAACACAGTGGGGTCTAATATATTTAGAGCAAAGTCTAAGATGAAAAAGGCTTTGAGTGGTGTATTTGTTGTAGCGTTAGCGGCGTGTCTGTTGATATTTGCTTTGAATATAAATGCAGTAAAAGAAGCACTTCGTAAGATTGGTTACAATAAAGAAGAGGCCCAGACAAAGGCGACAGAGGAGTCAAGTGAAAAGCAGGCAGAAAGACAAACAGAAAGACAAACAGAAGAAGCAACAACAGAACAAACAGTTGGTTTGATAGATGG
>JAZQMK010000052.1:0-10892 GCA_045543455.1 Lachnospiraceae bacterium | reverse complement strand
AATTCAGGGGTTATGGCACGAATACTTATATTGTTATCCTTTAAGGCAGAAGTAACATTCATAAGACTTCCTGCCTGATTTTCAACAAAAACTGAAATCTGTTTTAACATAATTACCTCTTTCTCGGAGCATAAATGACTTGTCTTGACAAGTCATATGCGTAGAACGCATGCCAAATATCAGATTTGGCATTGCGATAAACGAAATTTGTGACTCCGACACAAATTTCTAAATAACTTAGTGAAGATTATACCCAACTTCAAATGCCTTAAGGTTAATATCTACAGTCTTTTGTGGAACTGTCTTAGCGATAACCTCTTGCCATTGTTCCTTTGTAAAATCCATATGCTTTGCAGCGATACCAAGAACGATGATGTTAAATACTCTTGAGTTGCCAAGCTTGATTGCTTCTTCCATTGCATCTACTGTAAATGTAGTGTATTTTGATTCAAGCTTAGGAATGATATCGTCTGGGTAAGTAGCGTTACCGATTACTACTGGCATTGGATTAATTTTTTGTGTATTTGTAATAAGAATGCCGTCCTTCTTTAAGAAATGTGCATATCTTAAAGCTTCTAATTGTTCAAATGCGATAAGTACGTCTGCGCAGCCTTCTTCTACGATAGGTTCTGCAACATTTTCACCGTAGCGTACAAATGTTACAACGCTACCGCCTCTTTGAGCCATACCGTGAACTTCTGACAATTTAACGTCATAATTTGAAGCAATAGCAAGACCGCCTAAAATTCTACTTGTAAGCAAAGTACCCTGACCGCCTACACCAACTATCATAATATTTTTAGTTTCCATTAATTGTCACCTGCTTTCTTGATTGCATCAAATTTACAAAGAGTCTGGCATAAACCACAGCCAGTACACATTGTCTGGTCGATTGAGATTGTGCCGTCTGGATTCTTTGACATTGCAGGGCAGCCTGGTTTCATACACATACCACATTTTTTACATTTATCAGGTATCTCGATGTAAGTTGGCTTCTTTGACTTGTCAAGAAGTACACATGGAGACTTTGTAATAATAACAGATACTTCGTCTTTAGCAACTTCTTCTTTAACAACCTTTTCAAGTGTTGCAATGTCAAATGCATTAACTTCAACAACATTTTTGATTCCCATTGCACGGCAAAGACCAGGGATGTCGATAGCGTAGGTTGCATCGCCCATTAATGTCTTACCTGTTGCAGCGTGGTCTTGGTGACCTGTCATACCTGTTGTAGAGTTGTCAAGAATCATAACAGTTCCTGTACCCTTGTTGTAAACCATGTTCATAAGAGAGTTTACGCCTGTATGTAAAAATGTTGAATCGCCGATTACAGCTACCCAATTCTTGATGTAGTCTTTGCCCTTAGCCTTTTCCATACCGTGAAGTGAAGAAATACTTGCACCCATACAGATTGTTGTATCTACTACGCTAAGTGGTGCAACAGCACCAAGTGTGTAGCATCCGATATCTCCGGCAGCGTGAATTTTTAATTTGTTAAGTACTGAGTATACGCTTCTGTGTGGACATCCAGGACATAGGATAGGTGGTCTGTTAGGAACTACTTCAGGTGCTACAAGGTCAAGCTTTTCGCCTAAGATAGCTGTTCTTAACATATTTGCACTATATTCACCCTGAATTGTAAATATTTCTTTACCGATGGCTTTGATGCCCCATGATTTAACCTGTTCTTCAATTACAGGATCTAATTCTTCAACGATGTATAAAGTATCAACCTTTGCGGCAAATTCTTCAATCATCTTACGTGGAAGTGGATGAACCATACCAAGTTTTAATACTGAAGCGTTAGGAAGAGCTTCCTTAACGTATTGGTATGGGATACCGCTTGTGATAACACCAATCTTTGTGTCGTTCATTTCAACGCGGTTGATTGGCATTGAAGCGCCATCTTCAATCATAGCTTTTGTTCTTGCTTCTACATTTAAATGACGAGCCTTAGCGTTAGCAGGCATCATACAGTATTTAGCAATGTTTCTTTCATATACCTTATCTTCAACTTCAACTCTATCGCAAAGCTCTACTAAACCTTGTGAGTGAGCAAGTCTTGTTGTTGTTCTTAAAATAACTGGAGTGTCATATTTTTCGCTTATTTCGTAAGCATATTTCATAAATTCTTTAGCTTCTGCACTTGTTGATGGCTCAATTACAGGAATGCCTGCTGCACGGCCAATCATGCGTGAATCCTGCTCGTTTTGTGAGCTGTAAAGACCTGGGTCGTCAGCTGCAACAAGTACAAGACCACCGTTAACGCCTATGTATGAAACTGTGTAAAGTGGGTCGGCTGCGACATTTACACCAACGTGCTTCATTGAAGCCATAGCTCTTACACCGCTTATTGAAGCGCCGATTGCAACTTCCATAGCTACCTTTTCGTTAGGTGACCATTCTGAATAAATAGAATCTTTGTATTTAACGATTGACTCGCTAATTTCGGTACTTGGAGTACCAGGGTAGGCTGCTGAAACCTTAACGCCAGCTTCATATGCACCGCGGGCGATGGCTTCATTGCCAAGCATAATTACTTTTTCTGCCATTGTTATTTATCCTTTCTCAAATCAGTTACTCTTTTTGCTTTGCCTTCAAAACGCTTTAAAGTCTGTGGTGCAACAAGCTTGATGTTGGCATCAAGACCTAAAATTGTACGAAGGTTTGATTTTATACGTTTTTCGAGTTCGCTAAGTCTTGCGTAGGAATCAAGGATTGACTCATCTGCAAGCTCAACGGAAATAGTCATTCTGTCTAAGTAGTTTTCTCTCTCTAAAAGAATCTCGTAATGTGGACCGATTTCATCAATCTTTAGAAGAACTTCTTCAATCTGGCCAGGGAATACGTTTACACCACGAATCTTTAACATATCGTCGGCACGTCCCATAATGTTTTCCATTCTTACTGTTGTACGGCCACATTTACAAGGCTCGTAGTTAAGTCTTGAAATGTCCTTTGTACGATATCTGATAAGTGGAAGAGCTTCCTTGCAAAGGCAGGTAATAACCAATTCGCCCTTTGAACCTGGAGGAAGTACCTCGCCTGTTTCGGAATCAATAATTTCAGGAATGAAATAATCTTCGTTAACGTGCATACCGCAAAGGTATTCACATTCGCCTGATACGCCGGGACCACAAAGCTCACTCATACCGTAGTTTTGTGTACATTTGAAATCCTTACCATATAACTTGTAGATTTCTTCACGCATAGGTTCTGTCATAAGCTCACTGCCAAAAAGACCGATTCTAAGCTTTAAATCCTTTTGTGGATCAATGCCCATCTGCTTAGCAACTTCACCTATTCTTAAGGCATAGGAAGGTGTTGCAATAAGCATTGTTGTCTCCATATCCTGCATAAACATTAACTGCTTTTCTGTGTTGCCTGTAGATGTAGGAAGAATTGTAACACCGATATTTTCAAGTCCTGCGTGCAAGCCTAAGGCACCGGTAAACATACCGTAACCAAAGGAAATCTGTGCAATATCTTTGCTTGTAGCACCGCCTGCACAGGCGATTCTTGAAACATTGTTCTTCCAAACCTCTAAATCATTTTTGGTATAACCAACGATAGTTGGCTTTCCTGTTGTACCTGATGAAGCATGAACTCTTACTAAGTCGTGCTTATCAACGGCAAAAAGTCCGGTAGGATAATTGTCTCTAAAATCGGACTTGTTTGTAAATGGAAGCTTCTTTAAATCATCAAGGGATTTGATGTCTTCTGGTTTTATACCAACGGCGTCCATTTTGTCTCTGTATGGCTTAACTTTTTCATATATGTACGCAACGGTTTGCTGTAAACGTTCAAGCTGAATTGCTTCAATTTCGCTGCGGGACATAGTTTCTTCTTTTGACCATATCATTGTGCTGACCTCCTAAATGAGTATAATTAGGATTATTGTATCATTTTTTTAAAGATATGGCAATGAAATTGACAAAATTTGTTGCTTTTACAATTTACTATGATATAATATCTTAGATATGGACATAGGAGGAATGGCTATGATATGTAAAAAGTGTAATGCCCAAATAGCAGAAACAGCTAAGTTTTGCTCAAAATGTGGTGCTAAAGTAGAAGTAGTAGCACAAGTAGCAGAAGCTGTAGAAGATGAAGCGGAAAAGGCAGTAGCGGCAGCAAAGGAAGCCGAAGAAAAGGCAGCAGCGGCAGCAAAGGAAGCCGAAGAAAAGGCAGCAGCGGCAGCAAAAAAAGCTGAAGAAAAAGCAGCAGCGGCAGCAAAAAAAGCTGAAGAAAAGGCAGCAAAAAAGGCGGCAAAGAAGTCAGGAGAAAATAAACCTAAAAAGGGAAAAGGCAAATTAGTTGCAATAATAGCTGTAGCAGTAGTATTTATAGGATTGATTACAGGTGGTGTAATATTTGCAACAAAAACATTTCCTATTAAGGTAACAAGCAATGTAGAAAATATTACAACAAAATACAATGTTATAAATGAAAAGATTGAGTTTACCTCAAATCAGAAGGTAAAAGATATTTTATATGCAGTAGATCCTACAGATCCTGCCAATAAGGATGAATACAAATCCTTAACATATGAAGAATTTGAAGGCGTAGTAGAAGTAAAACTTCCGGATATTCCTGTAAAACCTGGAAAGGGTTCAATTTATTTTATAGTAAAAGGACAGTTCCAGACTGCTAAAACAATTGAAATACCTTATTTATATACATTAGGCTTTGTAGCAGAGGTTAATGTAGATGCTTTAAAAGAAGTAGGTGAAGGTATCTACGAGATTGAAAATCAGCTTATCGTTAAATTTGATGATATATTTACAGAGGCTAAGGTAAAAGACTTAATTAAGGAATATGAAGGTGAAATCGTTGGTGCTTTATATGGCGATAATGAATACCAGATTAAATTCCCTGCTAAAAAGCTTTCAACAGTATTAGGTGTATTAGATGCTCATGAAAATGTAATTAGTGTATATCAGGATATGGCATTCCTTTGTGATGCAGATGTAAATCCTAATGATTCAGAATATGCTTCTGATGATTGGAGCAGTAATCCTTTTGGAAAGAACTGGAATCTTGAGTTAATAGATGCAATGGTTGCATGGGATTTACTTGAAGGCGCAAAAACTACAAATGTAGGTGTAATTGATTCAGTTCTTGATACAAAGCATGAAGATATTAAGGTTGATGCAGAAAATAATATTCTTACAATACAATCAGATAAGATTAAGTCACAAAAGGATATACTTGATTTATTTAAGAAATTGGAGAATACTAACAATTCATTATATTCTCACGGTACACATGTTGCAGGTACAATTGCGGCAACAGCTAATAATGGTATTGGTACAGCAGGTGTAAACTGGAATAATGAATTACATTTTGCTAATTTATGGACATATGCTGAAAAAGATGGCAAGGTAAAGGCATATTCTTCGTTAGTAAGCTTTAAGTATTGTTTACAGTACCTTGTATATTCAGACTGTAAGGTAGTTAACTTTAGTGTTGGTGGTGCTTTTGATACTGAAGCATCAGATTCAGATAAAGTTGTAGCAAATTATATCAATAACATTTTCAAGGATTTAGTTGATAATGGATATGATTTCTTATTTGTAAAGGCAGCAGGTAATTCAGGCAAGGATGCATCTGTAGACTGCTGGAACAGATATCTTGAAATGGGTGACGTATCAAAGGCACATACAATTATTGTAGGTAGCGTTATGAATACACCACATGTTGGAAATGAAAATGTTAACTATAACCTTTCACCATTTTCAAATTATGGTGAGCTTGTGGATGTAGTAGCACCGGGCAGCGATATTTATAGTACCTGTCCTGACAACAAATATGATAGTAAGAGCGGTACATCAATGGCTACTCCACATGTATCAGGTGTTGCGGCTCTTGCATGGTCAATTAATCCATCTTTAACATCTGCACAGGTTAAGGAAATGATTATGACTCAGGCAGATTTATATGCATTAAGAAAGGGCACAACATACCCAATCCTTAACGCAGGTTTAGTTGCACAGGCAGCTAAAAATTCATCAACAACAGAAGTTGAAGTACCTGAATATGGTTATTTAGTAGGTTCAGTAAGAGATATAGTAGCTGATAAGTTGCTTGAAAATGTAAAGGTTACACTTACAAAGCAGGACAGTGATGAAGTGTATATAGCATATACAGGTGTAGATATGGCAGTTTTAGGACTTTATGAAGTTCTTTTAACACCAGGTACATATGATATAAGCTTTGAAAAAGAAGGCTATATAACAGAAAAAGTATATGATGTTGAAATTACAAGTGGAACATCATCATACAACGCATTACTTGAAATGGTAATTAACAATGACAATGGTGAAGATGAAAACATTGGTACTATAATGGGTACAGTATATAATGCATTTAACGCTGAAGGAGTTTCAGGTGCTAAGTTGGCCTTTAGAAGAGGTACAAATGCTAAAGATGGCGATGCATTATTTGCGATAGAAACAGACGAATATGGCAGATATGAAGCAGATATTGAACCGGGTGTTTATACAGTATATGCAGAGGCCGAGAACTATCAGTCAGACTATTTTACAGTAGTAGTAATCGGCGGTACAACAAATAGAAATCAAAATGGTTCGCTTACACCTATTTTACAGGAAGGCGAAATGAGAGTTGTTCTTACTTGGGGACAGACACCTGCAGATGTTGATGCTCATATTGTAGGACCAAAGGGCGATGGCTCAATGTTCCAGGTATACTACAAAAATAAGAATTATTTCCAGGATAATAATTTAGTAGCAAATCTTGATGTTGATGACAGAAGCAGCTATGGTCCGGAAACAACAACTGTATACAATATGGTAGAAGACGGCGTATATACATATTATGTATTTGACTTTACAAACAAAAGTAAGACAAATTCAAATGCAATGGCACTTTCAGGTGTTGTAGTTAAATTGTATTTACCGGGACTTGAAGAACCTAAGATATTTAATATGCCAAGTGAAGAAGGTATATCTTGGAAGGTATTTAGTGTATGCAACGGCGAATTAATCATACATAATGAAGTTGATTACACAAATTTCAACCAATATACAAACGTAGTAACAGAGTAAATGGAGTAATGTATGAATCCGGCAATGATATTTAAAATGAAAAAACATTGGGATACATTTGTGCAAAACCACCCGAAATTTCCTTTGTTTTTGCAGGCTGCAAAGAGCAATGGGCTTTCGGTGGGAAGCATAATTGATGTAACAATAACCACACCTGATGGTAAGAGTATTTCCACGAATGTAAAACTTACAGAATCAGATTTAGAACTCTTTGAGAGCATAAAAGGTATGATGTAAAATGAGAAAATATGTAATATTTACAGTGGTAATTACGCTAGTTCTTTTTGGGTTAAATCTTCTCTTAGCAGGGGATATGCCTAAGAAGGACAAGCATAAGTATGATAATGTACAAGATCATTACGAGGTTGTATATGATGACAGCATTTATAATACTTATAAAACCTATGCAGACAATTATAAAAATAAAAAGTTTGCAGCATATTTTGAGGACGCTAATTTTTGTCACGGAACAATAGAAACCATTCTTAGCAGAGTGAGTGAAAATAAAATGGTATTTTTACCATTAGACATTAACAATGATAACTATTTCGTGCTGATAAAAGGTTATTCAAAAGAGGGTTTTATTATTGATGATGCTATTGGAAATAATGTGGTCACAATAAGCTATGAAGAATTTAAAAAAATGTGGCACAGTAAAGATTATTTCGAAGACATATATTATTATTATGATTAGTAAGAAGGAAGAATGAACTTTAGGTTCGTTCTTCCTTTTTGTCATCTTAAAGAAATCTTAAGAATTTCTCAATGAAATCTTAAACTTCGAGCTATTGAATTGTTTTTGCTGGTAATTTAAACTAATAATATAGAATTCGTGGAGGTATACGTATGAAAAAATCTATAAGAACAATTATATCCATTGTGTGTGTAGTAGCTATTCTAATATGTATTGCAATTACAATAAAGCAGCAAATGCCTACAAAAAAAGAAGAAACAACCACAGTTAATATGCAGGCGGCAACGGATGCTAATGGAGAGGGGTTGCCAAGAGTAGTAACTGATAGCAATGGCATAACAAAGGCAATTTTGGATTCTTCACAAATCTGTGATAATAGTAAACCGGTTATTATAAACAAGTATAATCCAATAGATGGTAGTTTGGATGTGTCAGTTGAATATGTTATAAGTGATGCAACTATAAGTAGAGAATTTAAGAATTATGATGAGGTTAGAGAAGAAAGAACAGATTTTAGAAAATGGATTGAAAAATTTTTGAATAAAGAAACAGTATATGCTGATGATAATGAGACTTTCAATGAGGGAATAGCTTTTTATGTGTACCTAACAGTTACTGTAACTAACCGTCATGAAAAAGAAAGAGATATAGATGTTGGTCTGTCGCCAACGTCAGTTAGCTTAAATAATGGAGTTTACGAGGCTATAAAATGTGTAGGTAGTGAATTTGGGAAAAAGCAATATATGGAGTATGGTCTGTATAATGATGTGACTCATTCTGTTTATAAGAGTGGAATTGAGCCGTATATTAACGGTGATAGATATAGATATAAAAAAGGAGAAGGATGGACAGCAGAAATCATACTACGTATTCCAGATGAGTATATAAAAAATGATAACTTGTATTTAACACAACCATTTGGAATGGACTTTAACAGAGCCAATATAGATATTAATCAAAAATACATTAAGGTAAATATAACAAACCGAGGTGATTATTTTGAATAGAATGTTAAAAAATGAGTTGCAAAAAGCTTTTATAAATAAGAGATTTTTAATAGTAATATTTATCGAAATACTTTTAATTTTATGGTATACCCTAGATGAAGCAATACCGCTGATGAATGACTATATTAATCCCTTAAATGAACATTTCATTACATGGGAATATCCAGATAAGATGGCAAACAGACTGCCTAACGGTGCATATTATATGTGGATAGGTTTAAATTTTTCTAAGCAATATATGCTATTGTATGCAGTTATACCTATACTTGCAGCAATACCTTATGGGGATTCTTTATATAGAGAAATACATAGTCATTATGAATATCATATGATATTAAAAGCAGGAAAAAGACAGTATTATACAACAAAGATGCTTGCTTTGTTTATATCGGGTGGTACTATAGCAATGTTTCCGTTTTTATTGTCATTTTTAATTAATGCGGCTATGATGCCATTAGAGCAGGTTCATCCAGTAATGGCTCAATATTTACATTCAACCGCAATAATGTCGAAGATATTTTATAAGGAGCCATTAATATATTGCTTATTATTTTTAGCGTTAACATTTATATGCTATGGATTATTTAACTGTTTTTGCTTTGTAGGAGCATATTTACTTAATAATAGATTTGTAGTTACTATATTTCCTTTTGCGATATATTTTATATCAAGAGTTATTGAGGTATCAATACTTTCAACTAGCATTATATCACCTTGGTTCTCTTTCCAAATCAAAAATATAAATAAAAGAGATCTTAGTACCATTACTATAACCATGATAATTATGATTACAATTATTGCTCTAGTATATCTTTTTAAATGTAGAAAAAAGGGGGACGAACTATGAAAAAGTGTCTACTTATTATAATGAGCGTAGTTATTGCCATAGCATACTTTGCAAGAGTTATATATGTAAATGTTAATTATGGATTTGATGATACACAAGTGATTACCTATGATATGGGAGAAACTTGTGAAATGGATGGGTTTAATTATACCGTAAAAGATTTTAATATATACACAATGTATGAAATGGAGGAAAAATTCAACATTGATTTAAATGACGACTACGATAGTGATCATTTGTACAATCTTGTGACAATTGATGTTGAAAATATAGGTGACACAAAAAGACGTTGTCCTATTGTATATGGAGAGTTGATGATGATATCTGACACTTGGTACAGTTTCGTAGGTGGTGCAGAAATAAATGATGCAAGTGCATTAGAGCCTAAAGAAAAGAGAACTATGTATATATATACAACAAATTTTGAAGCCAAGATACAGTCGAAAAATTGGGAAGAAGTAGCAAGAGAAATGAAATTTAGTCTTATCAGAATCTATTACCCTAAGGAGGTGAGATTAAAATGTTATTAATGTTAAAATCGGATATAAAGCAAGGTTGTAAAAGTAATCTTATAAAATACGGTGCAGTATTATTTTTTGCCATAGTCTCAACATTTTATTTTAATAGGGTAGTTAATATGAAATTTAGAGGTGCACTAGCCGAACCGGTTGGAATATTAGATATTTTAGTCTACCTAGTAGGTGGCGTAAATCCAATGAATGAGGGAGATAAAAACTTTGAAGTGCCTATTATGTGGATGAGTATGCGTCTCCTTGTATGTAGCTGTATATTTGTATATCCAATCAAGGATTTATATGGAAGAGGTATGACCATACTTTTAAAATATGGTTCAAAGACAAAGTGGTGGCTTAGCAAATGCATTTGGACAGTGATGCAGGTGTTTATAGTACATAGCATATTTTATGTAGGCGTAATAGCTACATCTTATGGTTTAGGAATTGATAAGTGGACTTATTCGTCTAAAATAGGTGCTAGGATGTCGGGGGCAATGATTGTGGACCAGACAAATTTAATGTTGTTGGTGTTTGTATTACCACTTGTATATGCCCTGATTATGGCACTTATAGAGATTAATTTAAGCCTTGCAATGGAGCCAATATTTTCACTTCTTGCAGTGGTTGTATATGATGTACTATCAACCTGTGTTATGACACCATGGCTTTTGGGCAACGTATCAATGGTACTTAGAATAAAAGGGGTTGCAAGTAGAGGAATAGACCTTAATACGCCACTTGTAGCAGGGATAGTGCTTG
>JAZQMK010000051.1:0-5873 GCA_045543455.1 Lachnospiraceae bacterium | reverse complement strand
GATAAGGTGATTGAAAAGAAAAATATTTGCAACAATATAGATACAGCTCTTGAAAGAGCAGATGTTATATGTAAAATCAGTGATTAAGGGAGCATTATGCTCCCTTGCTTTGATATTAAGGAGGATTAGTATGAAAAAAAGATTGCTAAATTATATTGATATGGTATCTAAGAAAAATATGGAAAAAGCAGATGAAAATTTTTTAAAGGATATGCTTGTACAGATTGGATTCTTTCAGCATGAAAGGCTGATTCATTTGATTGTAACAGTTTTATTTGCATTTATTTTTATATTTTCCTGTGTATTGGTATACATACTACCTTCAATTATGACAGTATTATTGCTGTTGATAGTTATGATTACTACGGGCTTTTATATTAAACACTATTTTCTACTGGAAAATGGAGTACAAAAGCTTTATGAGGAATATGACAGATTAAATAATAATAAATTCAATTTATAATGGCGAAAAATTAAATTTTGTGGTATTCTATAAGAGATATTTTGCAAAAGGATGGAGATAAAAATGGGACAACTGACACCAATGATGGCGCAGTATGTAGAAACCAAAGAACAGTATAAAGACTGTATATTATTTTACAGATTAGGCGATTTTTATGAAATGTTTTTTGAAGATGCCAAGGTAGCTTCAAAGGAACTTGAGATAACTCTTACAGGAAAAGATTGTGGACTTGAAGAAAGAGCACCTATGTGTGGTGTTCCTTTTCATGCTGCAGATGGATATATTAACAAATTAATTACAAAAGGATATAAGGTAGCTATTTGTGAGCAGGTTGAAGACCCTAAGATGGCAAAAGGCCTTGTTAAAAGAGAGGTTGTACGAATAGTAACTCCTGGTACTAATACTAATATTAATGCATTAGAATCAGATAAAAATAATTATCTTATGAGTATAGTATACACTTGTGATAAGTTTGGTATATCACTAGTGGATATTTCTACAGGCGATTATTATCTTACTGAGGTTGATAATGAAAGAAGTCTTTTAGATGAGATTAATAAATTTATGCCATCTGAGATTATCAGCAATGAAGCTATTAATATGAGTGGAATTGATTTTACCGATTTGAAGGAAAGACTTTCAATAACTGTATCAACCCTTGAAAATTGGTATTATGATGTGGATGTATGCAAAGAGCTTTTACTTAAGCATTTCAATGTTGGAACATTAGCAGGACTAGGTATAAGTGATTATGATATAGGTATGGTGGCCGCAGGTGGTCTTTTACAATATTTATACCAGACACAAAAAAGTTCCTTGTCACATCTTACAGGAATAAAGCCATATTCAACAAACAAATATATGATTATAGACAGCTCTACAAGACGTAATTTAGAACTTGTAGAAACCTTAAGAGAAAAGCAAAAGAAAGGCTCGTTATTACATGTTTTAGATAAAACTAAGACTGCTATGGGTGCAAGAGCATTAAGAAATATTATTGAACAGCCGTTAATTGATAAAGCTCTTATTGTTGAAAGACAGGATGCTATTGAAGAACTCAATAATAATATTATCTCCAGGGAAGAATTAAGAGAATATTTAAATCCTATATACGATTTAGAGCGTCTTATGAGTAAAATCAGCTACAAATCAGCTAATCCAAGAGATTTGATTGCATTTGGAACATCCTTAAGTATGCTTCCACACATTAAATATCTTTTGAAGAGCTTTTCATCTAAGCTGTTAGTGGATTATTATAATAATCTGGATGAGCTTAATGATTTATATAACATTATTAATAATTCAATAAGAGAAGACTCTCCAATTACAGTTAAGGAGGGTGGTATAATAAAGGATGGCTATAATGAGGATATTGACCGTTTAAGAAATGCTAAAACAGAGGGTAAAAACTGGTTAATGGAATTAGAACTTGAAGAAAAGGAAAAAACAGGAATTAAGAATCTTAAAATTAAATTTAATAAGGTTTTTGGTTTCTATTTTGAAGTTACCAACTCGTACAAGGATTTAGTTCCGGACTATTTCATAAGAAAGCAAACTATGGCTAATGCTGAAAGATATACAACAGACAGATTAAAGGAGCTTGAAGATGTTGTTCTTGGTGCAGAAGATAAGCTGTTTGCATTAGAATATGAGATTTTTTCACAAATTAGGGACTATATAGCTGATAATGTTGTAAGAATACAAAATACTGCAAAAATAGTTGCTCATATTGATGTATTTGCATCTTTAGCAGTTGTTGCTACCCGTAACAATTATGTCAAGCCAAAGATAAATGAAAAGGGCATTATCGATATAAAGGAAGGCAGACATCCTGTTGTTGAGAAGATGATAACAAATGATATGTTTATTTGTAATGATACATATCTTGATAACAATGCTAATAGAATTTCCATTATTACAGGTCCTAATATGGCAGGTAAATCGACTTATATGAGACAGACAGCACTTATTGTGCTTATGGCTCAAATTGGCTCCTATGTACCTGCAACATCGGCGAATATAGGAATTGTTGATAGAATATTTACAAGAGTTGGAGCTTCTGATGACTTAGCTTCAGGACAAAGTACGTTTATGGTGGAAATGACAGAGGTTGCCAATATATTAAGAAATGCAACTCAAAACAGCCTATTAGTATTAGATGAAATCGGACGTGGAACTTCTACCTTTGATGGATTAAGTATTGCATGGGCTGTAGTTGAACATATTAGTAATACGAAGCTTTTAGGTGCAAAGACTTTATTTGCAACACATTATCATGAGCTTACAGAATTAGAAGGCACAATTAACGGTGTAAATAATTACTGTATAGCTGTTAAGGAACAGGGCGACAATATTGTTTTTCTTAGAAAAATCGTAAAAGGTGGAGCTGATAAAAGCTATGGAATACAGGTTGCAAAGCTGGCAGGTGTACCTGACAGCGTAATTATAAGGGCTAAGGAATTGGTGGAAGAGTTAAGCGATGCCGATATTAGTCTTAAAGCAAAAGAGATAGCTAATATTTCAAAAAACAAGAAAAAATCCATGTCTATTGAAAGACCACAGATGGAACAGTTTTCTTTGTTTGATACAGTAAAAGATGATGATATAATCAATGAAATTAAAGATTTGGATTTGACAAATCTTACACCTATTGATGCATTAAATGAATTATATAAATTACAGAACAAACTTAAAAATCGTTGGGGATGCTAAGCATGTTAATTAAAGTTTTAGATCAGAATACCATTAATAAAATTGCTGCCGGTGAAGTTATTGAAAGACCGGCATCAGTTGTTAAAGAGTTAGTTGAAAATGCCATTGATGCCAAAGCAAATTGTATTACTGTAGAGATAAAAGAAGGTGGCACTTCATTTATCAGAGTCAGTGATAATGGAAAGGGCATTGAAAAAGATGATATCAAAGTGGCGTTTTTGCGCCATTCTACAAGTAAAATAAGTTCTGATAAGGATTTATTTTCTATTTCTACATTAGGCTTTAGAGGCGAGGCGCTTGCCAGTATTGCTTCGATTTCTTTTATGGAGCTTATTACAAAGACTTCTGATAGTCTTTGTGGTTACAGATATGTAATTGAAGGCGGAGTAGAAAAAAGCTTTGAAGAAATTGGTGTGCCTAACGGTACCACATTTATTGTAAGAAATATGTTTTATAATACTCCTGCAAGGAAGAAGTTTTTAAAGAGCTTTTCTACAGAAGCAGGGTATATAAGTGAGCTTTTAGAACATCTTGCACTTTCAAGACCTGATATATCATTTACTTTTATAAATGATGGTAAAACAAAACTATACACAACAGGTAACGGTAAATTAAAGGATGTTATTTACGAGATATTTGGTAAGGAAATAGCCAATAATATAAATGAAGTAGATTATGAATGTGATTTACTTAAGGTTAAAGGATATGTTGCTAAACCTGTTGTAGCCAGAGGAAACCGTAAATTTGAAAATTATTTTATAAATAATCGGTTTATCAGTAATAAAACCGTAAATGATGCCATTGAAGATGCATATGAACCATATATGATGCAGCACAAATTCCCATTTACCTGTTTTATGATTGATATTGCAAATGACAGAATTGATGTAAATGTACATCCAACCAAGATGGAAATGCGTTTTATGGATGGAGAAAATGTATATGAATCAATCTATGAGGCTGTAAGTCAGGCATTAAAGGAAAAAAAGCTGATACCGGAGATTAAGCTTGAAGAAGAAAAGGTTGTTGCAAAAGAAAAAAGAGTTGTGCCACAGGCCTTTGAAGAAAAGCGAGCTAAGGAATACAGTTATACAACAACTCTTAAGGATTTAAATTTAGTAAAAGAAAATGTAAAATATGATATTCCAAATACTGTTAAAACAGAGAAAGAACCTGTTAAAGCAGAGAATATGAGTGTTTCTAATGAAGATGAAATCAAGGAAATAATAGAAGCAAAGGATATAAGCTGTTTTGTAAAAGAAAGAACTTACGAAATAGTTGGTCAGGTGTTTGATACATATTGGATTATACAATGTGAGGGTGAAATGTATATTATAGATCAGCATGCAGCTCACGAAAAGGTCCTTTATGAACAATTGGTAGTAAAAATTAAAAATGAAATCTGTGATTCACAGACTCTATATCCGCCAATTGTTATAAGTCTAACCTTAAAGGAAGAGGAAGCGTTAAAAAACAACAAAGAGCTTTTTGCTTCAATGGGATTTGAAATAGAACATTTTGGAAATAAAGAATATTATGTTCGTGCAGTTCCAATGCAATTATACGGATGTGATGCCAAAAGTCTTTTAATTGAGGTTTTGGATAATCTTTCTAACGAAAGCCTTTCCAATGACATATTAAGCCGAAAGGAAAAATTAGCTTCTATGTCCTGCAAGGCTGCAATAAAGGGAAATACAAGGTTGTCACGAATTGAGGCGATTGAACTTTTGGATAAGCTTATGAAATTGGAAAATCCATATAATTGTCCACATGGACGACCTGTTATTGTGTCTATGAGCAGGTATGAATTAGATAAGAAATTCAAACGAATCATTTAGTATGGAGAAGAATATGAAAAAGAGTCTTATAGTTCTTACAGGACCAACTGCTGTAGGAAAAACGGCCTTGTCCATTGATTTGGCAAAGGCTGTAAATGGAGAAATAATAAGCGCAGATTCTATGCAGGTTTATAAAGAGATGGATATAGGTACTGCTAAAATTATGCCAAATGAGATGGATGGTGTTAAACATTATCTTATTGATGAGTTATGTCCTGACGAAGAATTTAGCGTGGCTCATTTTAAAAAATATGCAGATAAATATATAAATGAAATATATGAAAGAGGGCATATTCCAATAATAGTAGGTGGTACAGGCTTTTATATTCAGGCTGTCTTAAAGGACGTGGATTTTACTGAAACCAAGGCAGATACTGAATATAGAACACATCTTGAACAGCTTGCTTTAGAAAATGGTCCGGAGTTTGTTCATGATATGTTAAGACAGGTTGATGAAGAGGCTGCTAACAGTATACATTTTAACAATGTGAAAAGAGTTATAAGAGCTTTAGAATTTTACAAAGAAACCGGTCAAAAAATATCGGAGCATAATGAAGAACAAAAACAAAATGAATCACCCTACAACTATGCATATTTTGTCTTAACTGATGACAGACAGGTTTTATATGATAGAATTGATAAAAGAATTGATATCATGATTGAAAATGGACTTGTTGAAGAAGTAAAAAGGCTTTTAGATAAGGGTTATGACAGAAAGCTTACATCTATGCAGGGTTTAGGCTATAAAGAGATTGCAGCATATTTATGCGGTGAAATAAGTCTTGAAGAAGCAATATATATACTTAAAAGAGATACAAGACATTTTGCAAAAAGACAGCTTACATGGTTTAGAAGAGAAA
>JAZQMK010000050.1:0-52855 GCA_045543455.1 Lachnospiraceae bacterium | reverse complement strand
GCAGATGAAATGTTGAATGTTGCTCGTAAGAGATTTGCGGGTATAGACAGCATATCTTATGAAGTATTGGATTATTCCAAAGGACTTCCGAATGGAGAATTTGATGTGATAGTTTCTGCTTTGTCAATTCATCACTTAGAGCACGAGGATAAGCAAAAACTATTTGCACAAATTTATGATAAATTACCGGGTGGTGGGGTATTTGTAAATTATGACCAGTTTTGTGCTGGAAAGGATGAAATGAATAAATGGTTTAATTTTTATTGGGAAGGGCAATTAGCAAAGAGCGGATTAACCGAACATGATATAGAATTGTGGAAAGAACGAAAAAAATTAGATAGAGAATGTTCTGTTGAGGAAGAAATTGAAATGCTTTGCATGAGTAAATTTCAGACTATTGAATGTGTGTATTCTTGCCAGAAGTTTTCAGTAATTGTTGCTATAAAATAGATTTTAGGTTATACATTGTAATTGCACAAATCCCAATTTATTGATCTGTTAATAAATAAAACCTAGCTAACCTTTAGTGCGTAGCACTTATAAGAAGTATATCGCAGATAGAAAGGTTAGCGTGACTTACTCACAAAACGTAAAAAAACACATTTGAAAAGGATGAGCCTTTTTCCGCGTCGGTGCTTAGCTGGCAGTCGGTGTTAACCGAACTGGCAGCTTACGCATCCGTTACGTCGGAAAATGGAACGCAAGTGTCTCTCCTTTTAAATGTGTTTTTTCTCATTTATGCATTCGCGCCGCAGCACTTTTTATATTTCTTGCCTGAACCGCATGGACATGCATCATTACGACCAATCTTCTTGTCCTTTACTATTGTTGTCGAAAGTTTTTGCTTCTTATATAATTCCTTACGCTTTTCTGCTGAAAGCAAATCTTCCCACTGTGGTAATTCATATAACCAGTCAGCTCTTGCAGCAACCATGTTGTAGTATAACATTTCCTTATCAAAATCAAGTGATACTTCTGTATCCTCGTCCATTGTTTCGATTGGGTTCTTTTCCTTAAGGCTTTCGTTAATGCCGTCTAAGAAACCAACCATAATTGGTAACTTAACGTCAAACTTTTCTGCTAATTCTTTAACTGTTCCCTTTGTTACTTCCTTGTCTGCAAGGATTTTTTCATAAATACTTTTTTCCTGTGAGAAATATGAACCCCAGAACATCTGAGCCTGCTGGTCATTCATCTCTACTTCGTATGCGGATTGTCTCCATTGTTCTAATAACGTCATAATTGCCTCCATTAACCTTGTGTATAATTAACTTCGTTAAGTATATACTATTCCTTTATCTTTTGCAAGTATATTTTTCCTGTTGCTAATATGTCATTTTGAAAGTATAATAAAAATATGATTTTTTTAACGGAGGATAAAATGAAAGCAAAACGAATTCTTGCAATGGCAGGTGTTATTATTTTAGTAGGCTTATATGCTTCCACCCTGGTATTTGCACTTATGAACAACGAACATTCAATGCGCCTTTTTATGGCATCTATCTACGCAACCATTATTATTCCTGTAATGATATATGGATATATGGCGCTTTATAAAATAGCTAAGAAAAATGATGGAGTTGATGACAATGAAGCGTAAAGCTGTCATTACTTTAGTCTGCGTTAATATTTTTACTCTTATTTTAAATATAATTGCCCGTAACAATGTAAACTTTGCCAACTATTACAGCACTCACATTTATAACATTTTAGTAAATGTATTTGCACCTATAAGCAGTCTGTTTGCTTATTCCATTGCTGAAAGTATTATCATAGGTCTAGTTCTTAGCATTATTATTTGCATATTTTTAGCTGTTTTCAAGAAGCTTAGGATTAGCATATCAAATATACTGATGCTGATATTTGGCACAGCAACCGCTGTTTTTCTTATATTTACTCTAACATGTGGTATCAATTATCATCGCAGGCCATTTTCACAATATTCAAATTTGGAGATTAAAAAACATAGTAATGATGATTTAATAAAGCTATGTGAGATATTAATTGAAGATGCCAATCAGTATTGTAATGCCACATATGATAAAGATAATGTTGAAAAAGATGCCAAAGTGGCAATGAAAGAGCTTGCAACTGATTACCCAGCATTAAAAGGCTACTACCCTAATGCAAAGCCTTTGGTTTTTTCAGAATTTATGTCCTATCAGTTTATATGTGGATTCTATTTTCCATTTACAATAGAATCTAATTATAACAGCCATATGCCCGCAATTAATATTCCGGCAACAATTTGCCATGAATTATCTCATTTGCGTGGTTTTATGAGAGAAGACGAGGCAGAATTCATTGCCTATCTTGCATGTATGAATTCTGAAGATGACTATTTTAAATATTCCGGCACCATTCTTGCTCTAAGCTACGCTCTAAACTCTGTATATGACAACTGTGGCAATGAAACATATACTCAACTATACAGCAAAATGGACCCTAAGGTAATAGAGGTTTTCAACAATGAATATGAATACTGGCAACCCTACAAGGGGCCGGTAGCCGAAGTAAGTGATGCTGTAAACAACTCATATCTGGTAATGAATAACCAGACTGACGGTGTTAAAAGCTATGGAAGAATGTTAGATTTACTTTTAGCTTACTATATAGATTAAAATGAGGTATATATCTGATACGATATATACCTCTTATTTTATTTTTTTACTATTATCTCAAATGCTCTTTCCCCAACAGATATTCTTACTTCTCTGTTAAGTCCGCCATATTCACCGTCTAAAACCCACGCCAAATCTCTGTCTGATGTAAGCTTTACATTTCTAATTTTTTTATTGTATATAGCCTTTGAAGTTCTGTTTCCACTTATCAAATCTGATAAAGCAGTCTGGAAATCTAGAGGATTTAATGTTTTTCTGATGAAATTCAGCTCAAAATATCCGTCATTTAAAACTACATGCTTTCCAGGAAGCTTCTTTATTCCACCAACCCACTCTGAGTTGGTAATCATACCATACATAAACTCTCCGGTTTCTATACCGTCTTCTGTTTCTATTGTCATTGTAAATGGCTTTATATTTGGTATACTCCTTATTGATTCAAGCCAATATGCCTGATGTCCCAATACATTTTTAAGATTCTGCGAGGTATCATAAGATACCTCTGTAAAGGCACCAACGCCGGCTATATAATTAAAATATCTGCCATTAAATATACCTATATCACATTCTATTACTTTGCCATTAACTATGTCTTTAGCGGCCTGCTTCATACTTTTTGATAAATTAAGAGTTGCAGCAAAATCATTTGTTGAGCCACTTGGAATGTAACCAATTGGAACTTTTTTCTGACATTCCATAAGGCCGGACACAATTTCATTTAATGTTCCATCTCCGCCACTGCACACTATGATATCATATTTGCCATCTTCTTTAATTACTTTTTCCTTGCCATCTAAGGATTTTTTCGTTGGATATACTGTAACTTCATAATCTGCTTCTGAAAAAATTTGTATTATATTGCTTAAGTGATTCTTTATCTGACCCTTTCCTGAATTAGGATTGTATAATAACAATAATTTCTTCAATTATAACACCTACCTATCCCATTTATCCGATAATGCATCAATCTGGTCTGCAAATTTTGCCAAATCCTTGTTAGCTCCATGCTGGTTATGTGCGATAACTGCCATAAGTCTGCGACCCGCAGCAAGAAGTCTCTCATATACTTCATTAGCTCTTTTAGGTTTGTCTTTTCTTCTGCTCTTCTTTTGAGTACTTCCAAGAACAAGACATTCATTAGTTACTAAATCATAGGTTGAACCTGTATATGGCGCTTCAACTGCATATCCATAATCTTTTCTAAGACATTCTGCAAATTCATCACAAACTGTGTCTTCTCCATGCACAACAAACACCTTATCCGGCTTTCTTTCAAAGGCTTTGAGCCAGGTAATAAGTCCATTTTTATCTGCATGACCGCTTACACCGTCAAGCGTTGCTATCTCTGCACGAATTTCGATTGTTTCAGCAAATAACTTAACTTCCTTCGCTCCGTCTAAAATAGCTCTTCCTAAGGTATTCTTCGACTGATAGCCTACAAATAATATTGTACATTCCTCTCGCCACAAATTATGTTTCAAATGATGTCTGATACGTCCCGCTTCACACATTCCGGAAGCCGAGATTATAACCTTTGGTTTATTATCAAAATTTATTGCCTTAGAATCAGATGATGTTATTGACAGCTTAAGTCCTGGAAATTTTATTGGGTTTATGCCTTTTCTTATCATTTCCATTGCTTCTTCATCAAAACAATTATCAATATTTTTAGTAAAAATATTTGTAGCTTCCACAGCTAACGGACTATCAACATATACTTCAAAATCACTGTACTCAGGAACAAGATTATTTCTTTTTATTTTTTGTAAATAGTATAACATTTCCTGTGTTCTTCCTACGGCAAAGGCAGGAATTATAAGATTACCATTTCTATCAAAGGTTCTCTTTATTATTTTAGCCAATTCTTCTTCGTAGTTAGGAACATCCTTATGAACTCTGTCTCCATAAGTAGATTCCATGACTACATAATCAGCATCTTTTATGTACTTTGGATTTTTAACTAAAGGTCTGTCAAGATTACCAATATCTCCTGAGAATACAATTTTTTTGCTAAATGAATTCTCCTTTATCCATATTTCTATGCTTGCCGAGCCCAATAAATGACCAACATCAGTAAATCTTATTGTAATATTATTACCCAAAGCAATCTGTTTATCGTATTCACAAGGTACAAAATGTGACAATACCCCTTCTACAGCTTCCATATCATACAATGGAACAAACTCTGCATAACCTGAACGTTTTGCCTTTCTGTTACGCCATTCTGCTTCAAACATCTGTATATGTGCACTGTCTTTTAACATTATGTTACACAAATCGCAGGTAGCTGCAGTTGTGTACACAAGTCCTCTAAAACCATTCACATAAAGATATGGAATAAGTCCGGAATGGTCTATATGGGCATGTGTAAGAAGCACATAATCAATATCTGTTGCATTAACTGGTATATCCTGATTCTCGTATACATCAGTGCCCTGCTCCATACCACAGTCTATTAAAATGTTTTTTCCTGCAGCACTAAGGAAATGACAGCTTCCTGTTACCTCGTGATCTGCTCCTAAAAATGTAATCTGCATTATATCAACTCCTTTAGGATACTATTAATATCTTCTTCTACGTCTTCTGCGTTTTCTTACGCTCATATATTTTAAAACTAAAATTATAGCGCCTAATACAATTATAACACCAATTACAATAAGAATCACTTTAAATATATTATTTTCTTCTTTTTGTGTATCTTTTTTATCTTTAGTGTCTGTATTAGCTGTTGTAGTTTCTTCTTGTGTTGGTTCCTGTGTAGGTTTTTGTGTTTGAGTTTCTTCCCAAGGGTCCGCTGTTCCTGTTGGAAGTTCACCTGCTTCAGTTACAGGTGTTCCCTGAACCCAGCCTTGTGGATAGAAGAATATACGCACACTGGTTACATAATCTAAATATCTTACACGTACTTCATTGATACCCTGAACCCACTGGCCTTTATTTATGTGTGTTGGCTTTACTTCTTTAACTGTACCGTCACTATAAATAGCTTTTACTCTTATACCTTCATTCAAATCAAATGCCTTTAATTGAGTAACTGTAGTCATATGGTATTTTTGATATTGAGCAGCTATTTTAAGTATTTGAGGTTCATTTACATTAACTGTACAGGCTCCGCTTGTTCCATCCTTAAATTTTACTGATACAACTGCACTTCCTGCACCAACCGCCGTTACACGGCCATCGGCATCCACGGTTGCCACAGCTTCGTTGCTTGATTTATATTCCGGTTCATCAGCTAATGGCTTTTCTCCTCTTAAAATAAAGCTATATGTTCTTTCTAAGGTTATGCTGCTTGAACCATCTTCCTTTGCCTTTAAAACACGTTTTTGCAAATCAAAATATTCAACAATTGCATCAGCCTCTGCCTTTGCTATTTTATCAATTTTTTCTTTATTTACATGCTTTCCGCCATCTGATACAAGCAATACCTCATCTGCTTTATTTATGAAACAATGCTCTACTAAAATAGGATTTACGCCCCAGAAAGACGCATTTTCCATAACGGTATAATAGTCAAGTACATCTGAATAGCTTGATTTTTTGTAAGATGCACCATTTGGCTTGTTAATAATTCCAATATCATTTTTTAAATTGGCTGCTATCATACTAGCAAGCTTAGTTGTGGCCTCTTTGTGATTAGGATTTACCGAAGCATATACATAGGAACCGCCTACATATGGTTCATCTGCAGCAGTACTGCTGTTCATATGCAAGCTTATAAAAAAGTCTACCTTTCCTCCGCCAATTCCATCTCTAGTCACATATCCACGTCCAGAAAGCCATCCGGTCTGTAAATATTCACCATTTTCACTTCTTGTCAGATATACCTTTATCCCTTCATAGCTTTCCAATTCTGTTTTTAGTGAGTCTGCTATTTCCCATACCACCTCAGATTCTGTAAGTCCGGTTTTAGGGTTAACCGCTCCCCCATCGGTCTTACTGTGACCAGGATCCAAAACTATTACCACATTACCTGCTGAATCCTTTGCTAATACGGTACTTGGTGCTATTAATGCTAATCCCATTACTACTCCCATAATTAACAACAAAATCTTTTTCATAAAGCCTCCGTTTAAAGATTTAAAATAAATTGAAATACTATTTTTTTATGCCAGCTAAGATCTGTATATACTGCAGTTCTCAGCTTTACAATATTTTCTTTTACTGTAGCTAATCCTGCCACATCCAGTTTTTCTACACTCTGGCTGAATTTTGCATATACTGCTACATCAATTACATAATTAAAATCTACCACATTTGCATATGGACATTCATTATTTAAATATGACTTATATACTGAATATGTGCTAGATGATTCTCTTTCAAATCCAATATATTTTAGCATTCTTTCCATATAGTCGTACAACTCAAATACTGTTTCACAGCTTACATTAGCAATAGTTTCAGCTAACATTTTCTTACGCTTATATGTATAATATCCATGTCGGATAGCTAATATACATAAGCCTGCCCCAATTAATGTAAGCACAAGAATTACATATAATTCAATTCTTGATTTTTTAAGTACTTTGGATGGTTTATTTCCACCATCTTCGCCACCGTCATCACCATCACCGGAATTTCCTTTATCTTCTCCACTGGTTGGTTCCTCAGTTGATGGTTCCTCGGTCGTTGGTTCCTCGGTCGTTGGTTCCTTAGTCGTTGGCTCCTTAGTCGTTGGTTCCTTAGTCGTTGGCTCCTCAGTCGTTGGCTCCTCGGTCGTTGGTTCCTCGGTCGTTGGTTCTTCGGTCGTTGGTTCTTGCACCTGTACATTAGTATATAAGCTACCATCATTTGTTGTGGATGGAGTCACTTCTACAGGCATCCATCCATAACCGTCTATATATATTTCAACCCACGCATGAGCCATTTTGTCAGTTACAACTACTTCATAAAGGTCATATTTTGAATGTGCATTATTACAGCCATCAATCTCCATATCCTTCATATATGATTCACTATATTGACCTATATCATTCGGTAAAACAATATATCCTTCAACATATCTTGCCGGAACACCTGCCGCTCTAAACATCAAAGTTGCGGCTGTGGCAAAATATACACAATATCCCTGCTTGCTTTCATAGAAGAAATATTCTAACTGATTACTTCCCCATGGAGCTTTTCCAGGTTTTAAAGAATATGTATAGTTTGTTACAAAATAATTCTGTATTTGCTTTGTAAGCTTTTCTACATCTTCATAGTTTTCAATTTTATACTTGCTATATTCCTTTTGCATATCCTTTAAGGTATATGAAGGCAGCTTTGTATACTCCTCGTGGGCAAAATTTCTATACAATTTCTCGCACTTATAATAATTATAATATGCTTCCATCTCCTGAGTCTTATAGAGGCTGTCTATTGCCTCAAGGTATGTACCTATTGAACCGTCAAACTTACTATCTGGCTTATAAGTTATTCTATCTAAGGTATAGCTTTCTAAATCTGGTGCATATGGCTGCATATCTGTATAAAATGTAAAATTATCAAAATTAACATCGTATGGATATATTATATAATCTTCATCTTCACTTACCTTTTTCACTGTCATTGTGGTTTCACGATAAGCTTTTGAAAATGAATTAGGATTACTCTCTCCCAAATAAGTCATATAATTCTTATTATTCTTAATAAGCTGCAAAAATTCGCTTTGCATACCTTGTGTTTTAAAATCAGCATCACCTAAAGAAAGTCTTAATTCTTCATTTTCATCTTTGCCGTATTTATATTCTGAGTCTGACCACCCTGATAATGAATATGAATTAGCCGTATATGACTTTAAATATATAGGCTCTTCAAATTCCTCCATAGTCAGAATAAACATTATCTCGCCTGTATTTTCCGGACCTTCATCTGAAAGCTGTCCTCTTTTTTCACTAGCCAGGCTGGAAAATATACCGCCTACTTCTATGCTAGAAATCTTGTCCTGAATAATTGCCACTATCTCTGGCTTTTCATGGTCATTGCCTATTATTGCCTTTGATACAAGAGTTGCACTAATCATAATCACGGCCATTATAGCTACCGTTACATAACCTGTTACGCCTTTCATTATGCTCTGATTTTTAAGGAACATAAAGCCTAGGGTAAATGAGAAAAATACTGCAACCCAGAAGAAAGAATTTTCTCCACCAAAAATCAAGCTTGCAATAACTGCCGCAAGCATTATGTTAATTATAAAATATGGCACTTCTGCCTTTAACAGCTTTCTCATCATAAATACAGTAATCAACAGTATTATGTATAACCAAAAATATTCCTGGGCATCTGACATATTTTCTAACTCTATGTATTCTTCAATAATATCCCTGTCTATAATCATTTGCAGATTCATAGACTGCATTATTCCATCAACACAATCTAATACACCCGTAATTATAGTCTTAAAAAGAAATATGCCCGGTAAAATAATAAGCGCTACGCCTATTAATTTTCGCTTTTTAGGATCATTTACTAAAATCATAATTATTATCATAATTATGCTATAGCAAAATATTGCGCCTAAATGCAGACTTGTATTAACATCTAATTCAAATGCCTTTTCAACAATGCTGACGAAACCTGCCACAATAAAAAATGTAACAAGCACCATCATTGCACAATAAGGAATATCTATATATTCTTGAGATATATTCTGTTTTTTTATACTATCATCTTTTATAGTTAATAATATTTCCTTATTTTTCTTACTCAACTGTATCCTCTCCAACCAGATTCATCCTAATCCCTATATTTTCCAGGGTCTTTATAAGCTTTTCCACAGGCTCTTTCTCACCTACATAAACAAGCGAAATTATAACCTTCTGGCTAAGCTTTGCCATAATATCTATTATATCCTCGTCTATTTTTCCAGTTACATAATATATATTACCTTTATAATTATCATCCACAGCATTGTCATATATATCAAGAATCTTTAGCCCCTGATACTTTTCATTTCTATATGCCTTTGAAATAACTTCAATAAAATCACTTTCGTCTTCAATTCTTTCGATAATTAAGTCATTTTCTTCCTCATCAAAATATCCAACTCTGTGTATTACTTCCAAATCCTGTAACAGTAAGGAAATTGACATAGCTGCTTCATATATTGCATCTAACATCTCCTGACTGTTATCAGACTGCTCAATAAGAATTATGTCTGTAGTTTTTATAGGAAGACTGTATTCTTTTACAATGTATTCCTGCATTTTACTGGTTAATTTCCAGTGAATACGATTTATTCTGTCACCTTGTCTGTATTCTCTTATTCCAAATATTTCCATTGGGTCGTTGCCCGGTTTTTTAGTCGAATACTCATCACTATCTATAAACTCTACATTGCTTGTAACAACATCTTCATCCTTAGCAATAATCGGTCTTGGTGCAATCATAGTCTTATGCACCGGAAAATCCTTTATCTTCCTTGCCATAAAGCTTATATAATCTTCTACTATAATTCTTTCTATCTGAATCTCTATGTGTCCACAATGCTTACATTCCAGTTCAACATAAATATCTTTTCTCTCTTTAGGTCTTACATACAACTTAAATTTACTTTTATGAAATTTCTTCTCATTTTCATATCTGTACTTAACATCCATTACGCAATTTATAAATGGAAGAATTGCCTTATTATGAACATCTACGCGAAGTCTCAGCCTGTCATTTCTTATCAACATATATTCTTTAACATTTACATTAAAGGTAAGTTTCTTTCTTATACACATAAATACAATCACATCTATGCAAAGCACTATTAAATATGTTAATAAAAGTACAGGTATATAGTTGTTATCCAAAAAGATATATGCCACTAATAAAAGCATGAGCAACATAAAATGCAAAACTTTATATTTAGCCATATTCCCTCCAACTACTTTATCACTGGTACAGGTATTGTCTTAATAATTTCTGCTAAAACTCCATCTATTGTAACCTTAGCGATTCTTGCTCTCTGATTAAGTATAATTCTGTGTCCTGCCACATCTTTAATTACAGATTTAACATCTCCCGGAATAACATAATCTCTGCCATTAATATATGCTAAAGCTTTAGCCATCGCCACTATGGCAAGTCCACCTCTTGGACTTAAGCCTAACTCAACACTTGCATGTTGTCTTGTAGCAACTACAATGTTTGCAATATATTCACATATGTCATCACTTGTATATATTTGTTTAACTTCCTGTTGCATTTGAAGTAATTCTTCTCCTGTAATAACCGGATTAACATTGCTTAACTGCATCTCTCTATTATGTCCCTTTAAAATAGCAACCTCACTACTCATACTTGGATAGCCTATAGAAAGACAAACCATAAATCTGTCTAACTGTGATTCAGGTAACTTCTGTGTTCCAATAGAACCTACAGGATTCTGTGTCGCAAATACTAAAAATGGTTTCTTCATCTCTATTGTATTACCATCCACACTTACCTTTCTTTCTTCCATTACCTCTAATAAAGCTGATTGTGTCTTTGAAGAAGTTCTGTTAATTTCATCTGCCAAAAACAGATTACACATAACAGCACCCTCTTTATACTCAAACTGCCCTGTAGCCCCATTATACATTGAAAAGCCTGTTATATCTGTTGGTAATACATCCGGTGTAAACTGTAATCTATTGTAATCAAGTGACATACTCTTAGCTAACGCTAATGCCATTGTAGTCTTACCTACACCTGGAATATCCTCAAGCAAAATGTTACCATCTGCCAATATAGCTGTCAAAATTCTCTTAACTATGTATTCCTTTCCTGCCACTACCTTGTTAACTTCATCAATTATTAATTTTACTTTTTCTGCTGTCTGTTCCATAATACTCTCCATTTCCACATTCATTACATATTCAAAAAATATCATTTCCATTATATCAAATTATACTTATTTACTCAATTATAATTTAATAACTTTTTAATAAATTAATGTAATATTCTATTGCATTTTTTTCGCAAATCCCTTATCATTTTGTAGTAAATATACATACACTGGGAGGTTTATTATGGACAATCACAATTATGCTCCTCACAACTCGTCATTAGGCGATATAAATGCTAACCTGATGGCAGCTTTAATGTATGCAGGAGTATTTTTATTTGCACTTATTCCTTTTGTAGGATTTTTAGCATGGGCATTTCCTCTAATTATCATATTCGTTGAAAAGAACAGTGAGTATGTTAAGTTCCATGCAGCACAATCACTTATAATACAGCTTTTATTCTGTTTAGCAGGTGTTATTCTGGCATTTATGGGATTTGTATTCCAGATTCCAACAAACGTAATTAATTCACTTATTAACGGTGCGGCAATTAACCCTATTGTAATATTTGATATGCTGTTAGACCTTGCAAGCCTTATAGTATATGGCTATCTTGCTTACAAGGCTTACAAATATGAAGCATACAAAGTACCTATAGTTGGTGAATATGCAGAAACAATGGTAAATAAGGTATCGTAAATAAAAAGAACTGGGACTATTATTGTTCCAGTTCTTCTATTATTCTTAGCTTTTTTATCTCTTCTTCTTTTATTTTCAATACTGCAAGTATCTTATCTTTAGTCTTATCTACCGTAGTAAATCCATCCAGATCAAGCTTAGTACCATCCTTAAACACAATCACATAAGAACCACGGTCAATATAATCACCATATATATTAAGTCTGCCTTCTACATAAACCACAGCTTCAATCTCATCATACGCCTTACTTGTAGCGCCAAAATACATAAAACGTTCACCGCCATTATATTCTAATCGGTTCTCATAAAATCTCACTGAAATAAATGGCAACCATATATGAAATCCAATGCTTAAAATCAAAAATACCACAAATGCCGTAACTGCAAATATATTTGTCTTTCTTCCGTTCATCAGTCTGTCAAATGCCAAAGCTTTTTTCACATCTTCTTTTCTTGTAAAATGTGCAAGCTTCCTTCTAAATGCAATACCGCCAAACAACCCCGGAATCACAGCTGTAGTAAAAGCCACACCTACAGGCGCCACTGTAGAATATATGGCACCCTTATTAAGAAAGCCTTTTAGCAAAAGCTCCACGACTAAAAATATAACTGCAAAAAATACATAGCATATGGCAATATTTTTTAGATATGTAATGCCATCCTTTTTATTGCCATTATAATCCCTAACTTCAAGCATTGAGGCACATTCCTTATATATGGCATTATATTGGTTTTCTCCTAAGCTCTCCATATGCTTTGCAAGTCGCTTTTCATAGTCACTTCCATTGTTATTGGCAAAAAGCCTGTTATATAAACCTAAAGACTTTTTATAGTTGCCTTCTAAATACTGGGTATAAGCTAAAAATCTTGTATACTTAAACAAAAGCACATTATATTCATATATACCTGAAATATCATCACTAAAAAACCTTTCCCTATCATCAGGACCAGGCTTTAAAATCTGCTCCATTTCCTTAAACTTTTTCTCTCTGATTATCCTACCTGTCTCAGAATCCATCGCCAGTTCTTTAAGCCTGTCAAAATGCTTTTCATAAAAATCCAGAAATACATCAAAACAAGCCTTCATGCGCTCCTTTGATTCAATATAAGAAAAATAGTAGCATTTAAAATCTGTTTCATCTATATACTCTAGCAATTCATATATATGATAAAACATTGAATCATTTTTATTAAGATAAATTCTTGTAAATAAGGTAGACTTCGGGCATGTTTTGCATTCATTTTTAATATACACAAAATCTATGCGTAGAAGCTTTAAAACAACTGTCCACACAGTATATTTCTTATCTTCATACTTTTCCACATCCAAAGCACTAAAGTGCTTTGAAAATTCATCAACCATTTCTTCACAATATTCATTTAATACATTTATCATAGCTTAAGCTTCATATCTCCATTTTTAATCCATCCGGCTTTTCTCATTGCCTCTGTAATGGCTAAGCATATACATCCCGGAAAAATAAAATACATTAACACAATTTCAATAAATACTAAAGCAAGCGGTGTTCCTGCTTTACTCATAACTTCCCAAGTCATTAAAGGTCCTACAAGACCTGCTGTACCCATGCCTGAGCCTACTGCATTACATTTCATCTTCAACAGCACTGTTGAAACAGGTCCTAAAATAGCACTTGTGGCAATTGCAGGAAGCCATATTACTGGCTTCTTGAAAATATTTGGAACCTGTAGCATTGAAGTTCCTATTCCCTGTGCAATAAGACCGCCAAATTTGTTTTCCTTATAGCTTCCAACTGCAAAGCCTACCATCTGTGCACAGCAGCCTACAACTGCCGCACCAGCTGCAATTCCCTGTAAATTAAGGGCAACACCAATTGCCGCAGAGCTTATTGGAAGTGTAAGTATCATACCCATAATTACTGACACTAAAATACCCATAATAAACGGATGCTGATTAGTTGAATAATTGATTATATCACCTATCCAATTCATAAACTTTACTATAGGTGGTCCAACCAAAAGGCCTACAATAGAGCCTGTAAGTATGGTAACAATAGGAGTTACAAGTATATCTACAGATGTCTTTTTAGATACCAAATGTCCAAATTCAATAGCAACATAAGCTGCAATAAATGCGCCTAAAGGCTCGCCAGGGCCTGCAAGAGTTGTAACACTTCCGGCAATAGCTGAACCTGCAAGTACCGTCTTTGCATATCCACCAACCATACCTGCAACTGCTGCAGATATTACTACTAGCGCATCTTCTTTAAACTTTACTGCAACACCTACACCAATGCCTGCACAGGTTGCTGCACATGCTATACTTCCTATAAATATCAGATAGTTACCTGCAGTTGAATTTAAATATCCCAAATATGTACCAAGCTGCTTAAGTATAGTTCCTACTATCAAAGTAGAAAATAAGCCTAAAGCCATACCAGAAAGACCTTCTATAAACACTCTGTTAAGCCATGTTTTTATCATTTTCACAATCTCCATTTCTAAATAAATCTCTGCTGTATATTTTACATTTGAATCATAGCAAAAGTTCACACTTTTTTCAATATTTAAACATCATTTTATCACTTTTTACATTTAAAATGATTCTTGTAATAATAACTATTACATCCCTCACTTTTATAATAGGAGCCGGTATTTTCCATGTTTATCCTATTCGCGGCTCCAATTAAATCCTCATATTGTATATAAAACGCAAGCTTGTGCATTAACACAACGCTTGCGTTTTTACGTGAAAATAAATTTTTACTTTTAAACACTTGTCAAGCAAAAGAAGGTGGTTCTATTACATATTATGCGATAGTAAGGTAAGTTATATTTTTATCGCCGGGGCATATCAAAATGTCCCGGCTACTTTTTTCTTGAATTCCTTTCCCACTCTATGTATAATAATACTTATTAAACGCTCGGAAAAGAGGTATACTATGTTTCGCTTATGGGCAAAAATATTTACAAACAATCATCTTATAAAAGATATGGTCGTAGCCAATGATAATAATGAGCTTTCCAGAACTGCTAAAATATTTGATGCTATAGACCAATGTTGCGTTGCCTTTGATTTATCAAAGCCTATATGGCTTGATTCCAACATCCGCGATTTCAAACGCTACGACAAAGTTCGTTTTACAAAAGATAATTTCATTGATTCAATTGATTTTGATTATATGGAAATACATGTTATTGAAGAATAATTATACGATTTTATTCTTCTCTCCACCTTCCATAAATGATATTATATTTGCCTTAACGTCCTCTACAAGGCGGCATCTTGCTTCATAGGTCGCCCAGGCAATATGAGGAGTTATAAACAATCTTTCCTTGTCCTCAACCTCAAGAAGTGGTGAAGTTGCAAGCATTGGCTCTACTTCTAGCACATCTAAAGCTGCTGCATCTATCAAATGTTCATTAAGCGCTCTTTTTAAATCTTCTTCATTAATTATCGGACCTCTGCCCACATTTATGAGAATGGCCGTTTTTTTCATCTTCTTAAAGGCTTCATAATTCATAAGATGATGTGTATATTCACTTAACGGTGCATGAATGGATACAATATCCGATTCCTTTAAAAGCTCATCAAAATCCACTCTCTTATATTCACTGTTATTGTTAGCTCCTGTTGTAGAATAATAGATAACCTTTGCACCAAATGCCTTAGCAACATCTGCTACGCCTCTTCCAATTTCACCAAGACCTATAATACCCCAGGTTTTTCCATAAAGTTCGTTAAAGCTTCGTCCAAAGTTTGTAAATATTGGAGACTTTGTGTATTCTCCCGATTTTACATATTCATCATAATAGCTAAGCTTTTCCATTACATAAAATGCCATGGCAAAGGTATGCTGAATTACAGAATTAGTTGAATAGCCTTTGACATTGCACACTCTTATATTACGACTTTTTGCATATTCCAAATCTACATTATTGTAACCGGTTGCCGTAAGGGCTATCATCTTAAGCTTTGATGCATTTTTTAATGTAGTTTCATTCATTGGAACCTTGTTGACTATAAGCACATTAGCATCCTTTACTCTTTCATCAATTTCCTCAAGCTTTGTGCTCTCGTATACTGTAAGCCTGCCAAGACTTTCAAACAGGCTTAAGTCAATATCATTTCCCAGTGTCATTCTATCTAATATAACAATGTTCATACTTTTTACCTCGTATAATCTAGATTTATGTCTACAATTATAACTGTAAAGTACATTTTTTTCAAGAAAGATACTGGTTGATTATTTCTTCCACTATAACTGCATTTTCCCTTCTTGTATCTATGTCATCAGCAATTTGTTCAAAATTTTTCTTAAGCTGTTTGATTTCCTTTTTTGTCTCCTTGTCCGCAGGAATAAATTCAGGTACACACTCTCTAACCTTCTTGTTATTATCAAGATTTTCCTCCAATGCCATTACAAGCTTATCCTTTAAATACATTACATCAAACAGTTCCTCAAGAAAATAGAACAACATGGCAAGAAATGTGGCAACTAATAAATTTATTGCCATAGTCTTTAAATCCATTTCAAATATAAGACCTACTAATACGCTCATTACCCCTATACCTGTATTTAATATAATGGTAAGCCTGCTTATTTTTTCAATTGTGTCTAAAGACATTCCATATTTTTCGCATTTTTCCAAATGCTTTTGCACAAAGATTCCCCTGTTTTTTACTTCCATTTCAAGTTTAACTATACTTTCGTATTTTAGAAATATCTGCTTTACAAAAATGTTTTTGTAGTGGCCCTGTCCCTCCAAATCCTTAAGCATTCCGTAATATTGTGTGTACACCGTCAAAAGTCCAAACAGGCCTATCAAAAATACTAAAACCAATAAAATAATAACCGCTGTCATATAAAAACCCCTCCAAGTTAAATGTACTTTTATAATTACACATTTAACTTAGAAGGGCAACAAAAATCGTTCGCCTTTTTCTTACATAATACGACTTATCATTTCTTTTGTGAGGGCAAATACGTTGTTAATTGCATTCTTTTCAAATACCGGATAGTCCATACTTGCGCTGTCATCCGCCTTATCAGATATAGCTCGAAGAATTACAAATGGGACCTTATTAATATATGCAGTCTGAGCAATTGCCGCGCCTTCCATCTCTGCACAAGCCGCACCAAATTCATTTATAATAAACTCTTTTTTCTCTTTTGTTGCAATAAACTGGTCTCCTGTTGCCACTCTTCCTTTATGACATTTTACCTTTAAACCTGCACTAATGGCACTTTCAATAGCCAAATCGGCAAGTCCTTCATCTGCCTTAAATGAAAATACTTCCATTCTTGGAATTTGTCCAAGAGGATAGCCAAATGCAACTGCATCCATATCATGATGAACTGCATCTGTAGAAACTACTATATCTTCAATATCAACTTCATTTGCAAGACCACCTGCAATGCCTGTGTTAATAATATAATCAGGACTAAATCTGTCAATAAGTATCTGTGTACAGGCTGCTGCATTAATCTTGCCAATACCACATTTAACAACAACAAGGTCCTTTTCTACAAAAGTTCCTTTATAATATTTCATGCCAGCATACTCATATTCTTCCTTATTTTCCAATAGTTCTATAAGCTTTACAACCTCTTCTTCCATTGCTCCAATAATGCCTATCATATAAATTCTCCTTTTTACAAACATTTCTTTAAAATATAATAACAAAAAATCTTTACTTTATCAAATAAATTATATACTATATTATTATAAGCTTTAATTAATATGGAGGAAAGTTATGATATATAAACCAAAAGGCGTCTGCTCAATGGAAATTCAGTTTGAGTTAGACAATGACATAATTAAAAATGTTGCATTTAAGGGTGGTTGTTCAGGTAACACACAAGGCATTGCAAGACTTGTTGAAGGTATGCAGGTTGACGAAGCAATTAAACGATTAGAAGGAATCCGTTGTGGTTTCCGTTCTACATCCTGCCCTGACCAGTTAGCACAGGCACTTAAGCATGCCAAAGAAGAACAGATTTAAACGTGTTTACGTAGAAATCACCAATATTTGCAACCTTAACTGTTCATTTTGTAGTGAAACCAAGCGAAAAAAAGGTGCTCTTAATGTAGAAGAATTTAAGCATATAGTAGAACAGATACGCCCATTTACAGACTACATTTATTTTCACGTAAAAGGCGAACCGCTACTTCACAAGAATCTTGAAGATTTTCTTAAAATCTGCTATGAAACAGGCCTTAAGGTTATTATAACCACCAATGGCACACTGCTTAATGACAAAATAGATATTTTAAAGAAATATCCGCCACACAGAATTAATATTTCCATTCACAGCGCCCTTGTTAACGAAGGCATGTCTTACGAGGATTATATTTTAAAGATTTTTGAATTTTGTAATGAAATTAACACTTCGACAGATACCGCCCTTTCTCTTCGTGTATGGAATAACCAAAATAAGGATACAATACTTAATAAAAAGAGCTTAACAGTGCGTAAGAATCTTTATCTTAGTATAGATAATTCTTTTGAATGGCCTGATATTTCTTCCCCTTACTACAACGAAAACGGTTACTGCTATGGTCTTATAAGCCAGCTTGCCATTTTGTGTGATGGCACCGTGACCATATGCTGCCTTGATGGTAACGGCATAATCAATCTTGGAAATATATTTGAAAATGACCTTGCCGATATAATAAATAGCCAGCAGGCGCATAATATTATAAAAGGATTTCAAAATCGTAAAGTAAGTGAAGAATTATGTAAACATTGTAGCTTTAAAGAGAAATTTTAATGTTTTCAGAAAGGAAAATATATGAAAAAAATAATTTTAACAGGTGGCGGCACTGCCGGTCACGTTACACCTAATATTGCATTATTAGACAGCCTTAAGGAAAATGGCTATGAGATTGAATACATCGGCTCCTACGAAGGAATCGAAAAAAAATTAATCACTGAGCAAAACATCCCTTACCACGGCATATCTTCCGGAAAGCTTCGCCGTTACTTAAGCCTTAAAAATCTTACAGATCCATTTAGGGTAATAAAGGGCTTTTCTGAAGCAAAGAAATTAATGGATGAAATCAAACCGGATGTGGTATTTTCAAAAGGCGGATTTGTAACCGTTCCTGTAGTATTTGCAGCCAAATCAAGAAAAATACCTGTAATCATTCACGAATCAGATATGACTCCGGGACTTGCCAACAAACTGGCAATCAAAAAAGCAACTAAGGTATGCTGCAACTTCCCAGAAACTCTTACCTACCTGCCTAAGAAAAAGGCTGTCCTTACAGGCTGCCCAATCAGAAAGGAGCTTCTTAGCGGTAACAAGCTTGCAGGCTTAGATTTTTGTAACTTTAATGCAAATAAACCTGTTCTTATGATTATCGGTGGAAGTCTTGGTTCTGCCAATATCAACAGTGCCGTAAGAGGCATCCTAGATAAGCTTTTGGTACATTTCCAGATTGTACATTTATGCGGCAAAGGAAAGATTGACAATACTTTAGCTAACAAAGAGGGCTATCGCCAATACGAATATATAAACAAAGAGCTTGCAGACCTTTTTGCCATGGCTGACGTTGTTATTTCAAGAGCCGGTGCAAACGCAATCTGCGAACTTTTAGCCCTTAGAAAACCAACTATTTTAATACCATTATCAGCGAAAGCAAGCCGTGGCGACCAGATTTTAAATGCCAACTCATTTTTAATGCAAGGTTACGCTGATGTCCTTGAAGAAGAAAATCTTAATCAGAACACTTTGTACGACGCAGTTATGAAATTATACGCCGAGAAAGATGATTACATTAAGCGCATGTCAGAAAGTGACTGTTTAAATGCGGTTGAGACTATTGTAGAACTTATTAAGAGTGTGTAGTGAAAACCTCCTTGAAAAAATTCAAGGAGGTTTTTTACTTAATTTATAAAGTCTTCTAATCTAAATATTTTTGCATTTTTATTATGTTTTCTTATGGTTTTACATATAACTTCAAAATCATAGTTAACAGTTACTACATATGGTATTGATTCATCTAAATCAATTTCGTCAAATGTTAGAACAGGAACATTCTCTAAAGTCAAAAACTGTCTATTTGTATCCACAAAAGCACATACACAACATTTTTTATTAACAGCTTTGTAAAATGCTTTTCCTATAGTTCCTGCACCATATATTATAAGCTTTTCAGGTAATACAACTTTATCCCAATTATGTTCTAGCATTTTTATTCGAAACTCGTATTTTTCTTTATCTCTCTCATAACGATCTTTTGTATTTTCCAACATTTTATATAGGTTTTTATTGAACTTATCTTCTGTTTTACTGTCAAACATAATATTTTTTATAATGGTTATAGCATCCGAGTTACTTCCACAAAATTCCAATAATTCAATTTCGTCATCAAACCATCCTCTTAGTAACTGCCTTGAGGCACCACTATATTCGCCTCTCATATTAAATGTACGAAATGGAAACTCTGTCGCAGTAACAGTGGACTTTAACAATAACACCAATTCGCTATTATTGTTTTGTTTTTTTATGACTCTATCTATATACTCATAATTATTCCTAATATATTCTGCCTCTTCATTTGACTCTACGGCTCTGAAAAAACATGTCCTTTTCTTAGTTTCATTTAAAAAGGTCTCAATACGTTTTCTATATTTGCGTTCTAACAATTCAAACTCTTCAATAAATAGAAGCTCCTCATGTATAAACACAAAGCCAGTTTTTACATCTCTAAATTTTTTAGGATTATCCTGATACATTTCCAAATTTTCTTTACTTAAAAATGACTCAAAATCATTTTCAATATTATATAAAACCCATCTGAAGTCTTGAGTTATCAACCAATCAAATACACCAGACCAGCTTCTCAATCCATATTTACTCATTGAAGATGCAACTGGACATTTAGAACCCAATGATACAAAATTATCAAATTTTTGCTTTTCCATACTTATATCTTCCTTAATTCAAACATTGTAAAATTACATTCCTGCATATCCTGCAGATTGTTATAATTACGTCTTGCATCTGTATATTTATTGTTCATATTATATGCTATTTCAAAGTATTTTGCACATTCTGATTTACCCTGCTTATATAACGCGCAGCCTAGATTATTAAACAGTTCCATGCCACACTCATAGAAGCTTTTAGCCTTTTTATAATTATCTACTGCACTTTCATAATCCTCTAAAATGTAATACAAATTACCTATGTAGAAATAATCTAGCCAGGTTTTGTATACATCATCTATCTTTTTAAAAGACTCTAATGCTATATCTGGCTCTTTTTTTCTCATACAAATCTTTCCTTTTAAACGTAATTTATCTTCTAAACAAAAATCTGATTCTTCTAAAATTTCATCAATACGTTCAATTGAATACCTTTGTATTATTGTCAAAGCATTATTTTTCATCTGTGTCATATTATTAGTAAGGTTATCACTATGTCTACGATAATACTGTAAAATCTCAGGCAAATAATAGAAATTATATTTTTCTAGTAATCCTAATAACAATATGTAATCTTCATTAATCCTAAGTTTCTCATCGTATCTAAATCCTTCTTCATAACACTCACGTCTAAACATTATAGATGGTGGAAATGAAATAATATTTCTGAATAACATATATGCTAACATATTATGTCTATTATCAGAGTAATATTCTGGCTTTGCAATTCTAGTTATATTAAACTGAGAATCTGTAACATAATAATCTCCAAATACAACAGAAATATCTGCCCTATTATCAAGTATTTCACACTGAAGCTCCAACTTATTTTCAACATATACATCATCAGCATCACAAAACGCAAAATATTTACCCTTTGCAACAGACATAGCACGATTTCTAGCTGCACCAGGTCCGCTATTCTCCTGCTGTATATATTTAATTCTATCATCTTTATATGATTTTATAATAGCTGCGGTATTATCTTTTGAACCATCATCTACGATAATAAGTTCAAAATTTTTGTAGGTTTGCTTCAAAATACTATCAATTGCCTGATTAATATATTTTTCTCCATTATATACTGGCATTATAATACTTATCATATAATCACTCCTTCAACGCATTCTTTAGATAATTCTTAGAATGTCCACTTAAATTATCAATATTTTTCGAAATGTTATCATAGTAAATTTCTTTTTCAATGAAATCTTCCAGCTTTGACTCATAACTATATATCTTCGTATCTACTTGTAGACTTTCAATCAAATCTACTATTCTTGAACCTCTATCTGCATAAATAAATGGATAAAATTGTTTTTCGTATATAATTGAAAATGCGATACAATGAAACGAACTAGTAACTATATATTCCGCATTTTTAATATACCATAAAAAATCGATTGGTCCATCAAAATAAAAACAGCCACCATCATTTTTTATCTTAGCCCTAAGCCCACCAAAATAGAAATGTACAATCGGTAAATTATACTTGTCCGACAAATAATTGGCCCATTCAATTGCCGGCTTATTATTATCAAAGCAGTATAAAAATATGAACTTTTCCTTTATCCTTTTTTTATCATCTATGATATCTATCCATTGTTGCTGTGATAATAAAAATACCGGATCAATAACTAGCTCTAAATTTTTATCACTGATTTTTTCTAAAATATCCTTACCGGTTTTTTCTCTTACTGCGATATAATCAAAATTATTTAGCTTTTCTTTTATTAGTTCTTCATATCCTTCAATGTTATCAACACCTAAACTTGCAGCATATGCTATTTTCACTTTATCGTTTGGTGCAAATTCCAAGTAATATGCATCATCAATACCATTGGTTAATTTAGGATTCCATATCTGATCACTTCCAGCTATATAATAATCATATTTTTGCAATTTAGCTTTTGAAATATCCTTTATTACTTTTCCCTTTATACCAATATGCTTTTTTCTGAAGGAATTAAATTTATTCACTTTTTTTACGCGTGGAATAAACGTCTTTATTCTTTCTAAGTACAATTCCTTTATAAGATATTTTATTCCACCTTTCTTTAAATATCTCTCTTTCGTTTCTTTACTCGGAAAAACTTTATAATTATCTGTTATAAATGAAGGCTCATATTTAATTATTTCAGTTTCAATGCTATTAGTCTCTATATATTTTTTCAAAGCATAACATTGTAATACTGCACCATAATTATCAGCACAATGAAAAGTTATAATTCCTGCTTTTTTCACATTATCACCCTTTCTTGGCAGACTCCATATTAACATCTAAATAATCTTTTGCCAGTTCAATATAAGGCTTATTTGCAAAAAACTCTTCAAAAAACTTTTCTCTTTTCATATTATAGTATGGTGGATTACTTAAATGATAATTCTTATCTTTTGCATATTCTATTTCTGTCTTTTCAAACATTACCTTATCTTTTATCTTTTCGAAAAGTTCTTTTCCCTTTGGTGTAGATGGCATCACAAGGGATAATCCTGCATTTTTATTTAGCTTTTGGAAATCTCCTTCATATCCAAAATAGTCTCCTACACTAATATCTGCAACACGAGGCATTCTGTTATATTTACAGTCATAACAAGATTTTCTCAAAAACAGATTGGTTAAAAATCCACTAGTATAGGCATTTTCGCCACTTATATCAAGTATTCTTTCCCCATCTTCAAATTGAATCTCAAGATAGTTAGGTTTCCAACCTATCTCCTTATTACGCCAAACCATATTAGCAACTTTTGAATTGTATTTTTCTTCTAATTCAGCTTTATATCTTTCGTATACTACCTTTGATGGCACTCCATGGCAGGTTAAATCCATAGTATATAAGTTATCATAGTCTTTTCCTAAGAAACCATACAAACCGCCTATCTGACATGGTGTTCCTGTGTATAATACTGTCTTTCCTGCTTCTAAATCAGCCTTTGCTTCTTTATAGGTATTTCTTGTATCACTTTGTAAATATTTACTCTTTCTATGCTTTTTGTATTCTTCAAGTGTTGTGGCTCTTGAGTGGAATAACTCCATACCATTAGTAGCTTCAACACCATATACAACGCCATTTCGATTTAATATTTCTTCTGCCAATAATGAGAACAAGCCACCTGACGAGCTTTTTTTCATAAGTTCAAAGTCTTTACTATATGCACAATAACAGTCTTCATCACTTACCTTTTCATTATAAACAACATTTTCTACCGGGCATACATTTATACACTTGCCACATGCTATGCAATTGGTATAGTTAATAACTGGATATTTAAATCCTTCCTTATTCATCTCCATAGTTATACAACCATTTGGACAAGCCTGTACGCAGGCACCACAACCACAACAGCCAACGCCATCTTTTTCCATTAATATCTGATTAAATAATATGCTCATTCTCTTAACTGAATTAATATATTTTGGCATTGTTTTTTCTAAATGTGTTCTTATGGCATCTTCATTATCACACATATATTTAAAGGCTTCCACTAATGCATTTTCTTCTAAAACACTTGCTGCATCAACAATATATTTTTTATAATCTTCACCAAAAATGTCTTTTGCTATTCCATATGCCTTTACACTGTAGCCTAATGTGATTGCCGGTATTTTCTTTGAGTATGCAGCAATTATAGTGTGTGTTCTTGCACCTATATACAATCTGCATTTAGCAATTACGGCCTTTAATTCTCTTGATTTTAGGCTCTCATTATCTATAAGCTTTACCCTGTCATTGTCCCTATAGTTTTCATAAATCAGTCTTAGGGCATACAAATCACAATCATTCATAACATGAGGAATCAATAATATGCCGTATTGTGTATTATTTAAAATGTATTCCATAAGTCTGTCATAGGCTTTAAGTGTGGTTTCTCTGTATTGTTGATACTTTCCTCCAATTATAAGCTCACTTATATTTAATCCCACAACATCCTTATCTTTGAAAAATGTTTCTATATCTTCTTTACATTTTCCCTCTTCTAATGTAAATGCAGGGTCTGGAATATCCAGTAAGGTTGTACTTATCTTATCTTTTAAGTTATTATAAGATATACTTTCTCTTACAGTTACATAATCAAATCCGTTAAATAATTCTGCTACCTCATCTGTAACTGCATCTGCTTCTATAGACAAGTCATACATTATCAGCTTTGCCTGTGCATTTGCTTTAATAACCTTTATTAGCTCATTTAATCTTCCTGTGAGATTATATTCTTTGGTGTAATTATCTGCACCAACAAATATGATTAAATCCATCTGTTTTACAGCTTCAATAAAACCATCTAATATATCCTTACCGTTGTTAGTCTGTTTTATGTAATAATCAACATTTTCGACCTCATACTCTGGTGAGAATTTTGCTTCCGACGAGCTTAAATAAACCTCTATATTCTTACCTGCATTTTTGCATAATTTAGCCAAAGACACAGCTAAAGCCTCCGAGCCTCTATTGTTACATACTGCACCTATGCAAATCATAACCTTTTTATTTTCACTTAAATTAACTACATCACAATAATTGTCATATTCAAGCAATAAGGAAATATATACTTCAACTTCATTAAGACATTCAATCTTATTAAGCTGTTCAAGTATCTGAGGATAATAGGTACTTGTTATAACAACAACTGTGTTATCCATTGATACTTTTGAAAATATTTCCGGCAAATATACATCATATTCTTTATCCTTAAATGAATATTTTGTATTATTTTTCTTAGGATCATTGTCCACTATAAATTTGACCTGTTCTTTAGCATCGCAATCCAACAAAAACTTTCTTGCCGCAGAAGAAGCGCCAAACAATACTATATCCCTTCCGTTACATTTATCCTTAAATTCAACCATTCTGCTCTCTATATATTTCATAAAAATACCTCCGTGTATTGTCTATATTAATATATTTATCGGCATATTTTTAGAATTTATTAACTATTCTTCAATTCATATGAGTACATATCTAATGGAGTTTCTTCATTAAATAGGAAAGAGCCCACATATCAAAATGTGGACTCTCTTAAATACATTTATTCAAAATTGCCTATCTCTTCATCTTCAGCCATCATAAATTCTCTCGAAGATACTCTCTTTTTACTTCTCTCTTCTTCAACCATATTAGACAATGTCTCTTTTACATTCTTAGAATCTTTAATATTCTTAATCTGAAATGTTGGCATAGTCTTATCAGCAGACACACAAGTGATTGTGCCCATCTTGAAAATCTTCTGAATAAGACCTCTTGTAAGACTTATATCCATAATTCTGTATAATCTTACTTCATCCTGTCTGCTTGTAAACAAGCCTGATTCAATCAATAACTTATCTTCTGTAAGTGTATATACAGTAAATGTCCAAGGTAAACCAAACCATGTTCTTTTTCTTGCTTTCCATACATAATCCATATGTGTGTCCTCCTTATGTAATCTTCTTTAATTATATACCTATTTTATCTTTTTTGCAATAATTCTTTATTCTGACAATAACCATTCAATAAATTCTCTTACTGCGCCATTACCACCATTTTTAGCACTTACAAAATCAGCTATACTTATAACCTCTTTTGTAGCATCTGCCGGACAACCAATTAAGCCCCCGCCATTCTTAACCGTTTGCATACATGGTAAATCATTAAGATCATCACCTATATATGCTACATTTGCATATGTATGCTCTGTTCCAAGAATCTCGTCAAGTACAGCTGTTTTATTTCTAATACCCTGATAGCATTTATCAATGCGAAGCTCCTTACAACGATTTTCAAGAATCTTAGAATTTCTTCCTGTTATTATAACTGGAACTATATCCGTCTTAGGCAAAATATCTTGAATTGCCAGACCATCCTTACAGGAGAATGTCTTAAACAACTCTCCATCATTGCCAATGTATATTTTACCATCAGTAAGGGTACCATCTACGTCCATTACCAAAAATTTAATCTTATTCTTCAACCTTAATTCTCCTACTTCTCACAACATTTGTTATCGACAATATAAGCATACCTACAACATTTACAGTTAAAATCATAATCGCCGCTACCATACCCTTTTCATCTGCAATAAGACCTACTATCTTTGGTGTTATAATTCCACCTAAAGCTGCAATGGCAAGAAGCATTGATGTACCTGTTGTTGAACCTTTTAAAACACGTCCCACATTAGCAATACTTGTAGGATAAATTCCTGCAAAGAACAATCCAAGTCCTGCTATTGCCACAGTGATTACTGAAAGGTTCTTTGTAGCTATCAATAACACAAAAAATGCTGCTGAAGCAATACAATACACCATAATAAGCTTAGCCTTGTCTACCTTTGAGGATATCTTTGCAGTAAATAATCTTCCCACCATTACCATTACCCAGGTAATCGATACAAGATTGGTTGCATATGTATTGCTCATAATTCCTGTACTCTTAAAATATGTTACAAACCAACCGTTTACACAGTTTTCAAGACCTAAATATAAGAAAAGTAAGAAGCCCATAATATAAAAGTCCGGACTTTTTGCAAATGCCCACTGACCTTCACCCTTCTTATCGCTTTTAGCAGGGAAATTGTAATCCAATTTCATAAATGCATAAGCAAATACTGAAATTGTAGAACCTGCTATAATTGTATAAACTATTGCTCTCCAGTTAATTCCCATATTTACATACAATGATGTAAGGAATGGAGCAATAAACGCACCCACAGCAAAGCTTGTATGTAACAAGTTAAGGGCTGCCGGCTTGCCGTTAGAGTTATCATTAACCACAACATTATTAAAAATACTGATACTTCCACGACCTATACCTGCAAGCACAAACATTATGTATATAACTGTAACTGGTGGAATTGTTGTTATAACAAAAAAGCTTATTGGAATAAGTGCCGAACCACATACAATTGTAAGCTTTCGTCCAAATTTATTAACCAACGGTGGATTAATAAAACTAGCCAAAAAATTACCTATGGCAAATGCCGAAAGCATACCGCCTGCGGTGCTGTAATTAATATTTGCCTCCTCTATAAGATATGGCAGAATACTTCCTACCAACAATACCATTGCACCATTTACCAAAAATGAAAAGTAACATGGCAGTAATAATTTAATCTTCGTTTTCATCTTTTTGCTCCTTTAATATCTCATTTATTGTATTTCTTAATGTGGTAGAAAATGTACATTCCAGTTCATATTTATATATACGCTGCTTCTTTATGGAATGTCTTTTACTTATCTTTCTTTGAACTTTATTCAAATATCTTTCAAGCAATAAAGTATCGATATTTTCTTTTGTATACACCATACCACTGGCGTGAATTACTTTAGCCGCCTTGGACAATGCCAAAGATGCCAAACCATAATCATTGGTAATCACTATATCATCCTTATTACACATCCCCAGCAAAACAAAATCTGCAGAATCGTTGCCCTTTTCAACCATCTTAACCTGGGCGTACTCTGACTTTAGCATATGGCTGGTGTCAGATATAAATACTACCGGTACAGCTTTCTCTTTTGCAACTTTTTCTATCTGATTTCTTACTGGGCATGCATCTGCATCTACTAATATTTTCATCATCACACATCCCATTATTTCATTAACCTATAGTTTAGCCTATAAAATGCATTCTCGTCAAGTAGATTAAAAATTATTGTAAAATAGTTATAAATATGATATATTCAAAATATACACTACCACGAAAGTAGGTGCATTTATGGATAAAAAGAGAGCCTTTGCGTATATTAACGAATACCAAAAAAGAACCTATGACCGCATCACCATTTTACGCAAATCTGGCGAAAAAGAGCGTTTAACACAGATTTCTGAAGAACTGGGCTATAGAACACTTACCGAATTCATCAATAGCTGTATAGATAAGCGATTAAAGGAACTGGAAAAATAGTTATAACTACGCCTTGAATAGTTATAACTATGTGATATAATATAATTATCAGAGGGGATGCCTGATGATAATTTGCCAAAGGGCAGAAAGGAGTTACAATGGATGATATGAATGAAAAAGAACTAAAGAAAATTGCTATCGAAAAATATATCAATATTCAAAGAATTAAGAAGCACGGACAGGAAGAAATTGATTATCAGGAGAAAATAGCAAAAGCTGAACTTCAGGCGTTGGGGATAGCCACAGAAGAGTTAGAACTTGAAAAAAATACCTAATATCACAAGGCGAATTTGTAAAGATTCGCCTTTTATTGTGCTCAATTATATTATTTAAATTAATATTCTAGACACCCTGATTTTTGAAGTGTCTATTTTTGCAATAAAAAAGCACTTCCCCAAAGCTCATACGTCTTCAAAAAAGTACCTTTGCAAGTGCGCGATTAGGGGCTCGAACCCTAGACACCCTGATTAAGAGTCAGGTGCTCTACCAACTGAGCTAATCGCGCTTATTAAGTTGTCCGCTTCAATCAGCGACAAAATGTATTATATACTATGACAAAATAAAATGCAAGTACTTTTTTAAATTTTTTTCAAAAAATTTTTTATGCACTTTTCTACCACTACAAAATCCCTATTTTAGTGCGTATTGACATTTCTCAAAACATTCAGTAGAATTTTATTATAAGTATTTATACACAGAAATTATTAGGAGGATATTGATATGAATGCTTTAGTTATTGGTGCAAGCAGTGAAACAATATATTCTATTAAAAAAGCTCATCAAAAAGGATTGAAGGTATTTACTTTTGACGGTAACCCTTTGGCAGAGGGACTACAATATGGTGACCAGTCATTTATAGTAGATATAAGAGATCCTCAAAAAATATTTGATATTATTGATAGCAATAATTTAAATAACTCTGATATGATTATTTTACCCGTTCCAATCGGAAGATATTTAATAAGTACAGGTGCTGTTAACGACCACTATAACCTAATTGGTCCAAGTGGCAAAACGGCAGATATTTGTACAGATAAATGGCTTTTTCATCAAACCTTATATGAAAAAGGATTAAGAAATATCAACTGCAATCTAATAAAAGCAGGCGAGCTTTGTACATTAGAAAAAATTAATTTCCCTTCAATAGCCAAACCAAGATTTGGTGCCGGAAGCAGACAAGTTCTAATGCTATCTAATCCTGGTGATTATGAAGGTTTTGTTTCAAGTATGCCATTTGATGAGGATTTCATAATTGAAGATTTAGTAGATGGTGTTGAATATGGTGTAGATGCTATGGTTATTGATGGAACTTTCCATTTAATTTTGGCAAGAAAAAAATTAATTACTCCTCCACCTTACAGACAATGTGTAGGATATATTTCTGTTAATAACAATTCTGCTAATATTGATTTACTGAATAGACTTAATAACTTTATGTCCGATTTAGTAAAAGCTGTTGATTTAAAAAATGGACTTTTACATGCCGATATAATAGATGACGGAAATGATTTATTTATAATAGAAATGTCGCCAAGACCTTCCGGTCACAGATTACATAATTTATTTACACCTATTGTTACAGGCGTTGATATGATTACTGAATATATTAATTATGCTTCATCTAAGCAATATAATATAGAACCTCAAAATACTGAAGATGTTTATTTAATAAGGTATTTCGATATGGAATCCGAGGTTGTAAGAATACCAGATAAGGAAGCTCTCCTACAGCGCTACCCTTTGATTGAATATGAATGCAATTTGCAATTAGGCAGACAAAGTATAGTAAAGGATGGCCATTCTTTAATGGAGCGAGGATTCTTTATTATGAAAGGCAGCGATGAAAATTATGTATGCGATGCAGCAAATAATCTTTTAAAGGAGTTTACATATAATGGATAATTATTTAATACCTATTATTCCTTTTCACGAACAAATCATTTCATATGGCAAAGGTTCATATATCTTTGACATTGATGATAAGCCTTATTTGGATTTAAATTCGGGACAATTTTGTACAATTTTGGGACATGCCAACCCTGATTTAACTGCTGAGGTTGATAAGATATCTAAAAATATTGCACATACCAGTTCCGGTATGATTTCATCAGCGTCCATAACTGCTGCCGAAAAACTAAATGAAATTAGTGGCGAATTGGATGCGTACAGTATTCTATTAAGTACCGGTGCAGAGGCGGTTGAATTTGCTATTAGATATTCTAAGCATATTACAGGAAAAGATGGACTTGTTTGTTTTGAAAAAGGATACCATGGATTAACCTTAGGCACACAAAGTATTACCTTCGGAGGTCGATATGCTCGCCCGCTGGTTAATAATATTTTTTCAGTACCTATACCTAACGAAACTAACGTTGATTATTGTTTTAATGAAATTAAAAATGTAATTGAAAATAATAAGGATACACTGGCAGCCGTAGTTATGGAGCCAATTGTTTCGGTTGGAGGTATGCTATTCCCTCCGGCTGAATATTTTTCTAAGGTAAGAGATTTATGCTTGGAAAATGATGTTTTATTAGTATTTGATGAAAGTCAGACTGGCTTTGGCCGAACCGGTTCATGGTTCGCCTACCAGGAACTTAATGTGGTTCCTGATATGGTCATATGCTCAAAGGGTATTGGCATGGGTTACCCTGTTTCTGCGGTTTTATTTAACAGCAGATTACTAAAACGTACCATTACTATGACCCATTACAGTTCTCATCAAAATGACCCCTTTGCAGCAGGCATTGTCAGTTTTGGAATTGAATATATATACAAGCATAAGCTGCTTGAATCTAATAGAGAAAAGGGTGCCTATTTCTTGGCAAAATTAAAAGAGCTGTCACAAAAATGCAGCTGGTATAAGAATCCGAGAGGGCACGGTATGATGCTCGGTCTTGATTTATATATTGAAGGTGTTACTGATTATCGTCCAATATACAAAAGTGTATACGATCAGGCTGCTGATATGGGGATGCTTTTACAGGGTACTGATGGTGGCCGTGTACTTAGATTTTTACCTGATTATTTGTTAAGTACGCAAGATATGGATAAATGTATTGATATACTGGCAAAAATTAAAATATAAACATAAAAAGAATCTCGTAAGTGAGATTCTTTTTATTCTTTATATCGCATTGCCAAACAAGGTATATATGACGGTGTTAAAGACTCATAGGTTTTTCCTAAACTTTCGCCATATTCTAAGATTTGTGAAAAAAACAATTCATGCTTATCCAAATATTCACCGGTTTTTTTAGCAACCTTTGTATATGGTTTTATTACATTTAGTATATCTACGCTTTTTGAATGTTCCCACCTTATTTCTTTTTTATTTGCTGTACCATCGCAGCCTGTAAAATATATGTTATCTGCAAGTGAAGACATAATTGGAATTCCAATAGTTGTTACAACATTTGTTGCCTTGTTATATATATTCAAGTCTTCAACTGATGGGAATTGCATTTCTTTAGCCTTCATTCCTAAACCAATAATTTTTTCAGTTACACCATATTTATCGCTTAATAGAGGAACCCATGCTTTAGGAACTACAAGATAACATTCATTATTCAGTACATAATTGCATACTTTTGCTGTAATAGTATTTAACAACTCTCCAACAAATTTAGAATCTACTAATAAATATAGATTAGGCTTTATCTTATCATCAATGTCTTTACTAGACTGAACATATCCGTTACATACGCCTCTAAAACTATGTTTATCTCCATCTTTTAAGTACTTTTCAATACCTTCCTCTAGTGATGGGCCACTGGCAAATATATATGCACTTTTCGCATTATAATTCTTCAACTTTTCAAATAACTTTTTTGAACGTTCCTCACATATGTTACCATTATGTTTTTCATACAATTTGTTATACATATGCGTAAATATTCTTCCTGAAATTGTTATGTAAAAATTTTCGTCTATACAAAAGACTCTATCGCTGTCAAATAGTATATCATCGGCTATATACTTACCATCCCATACAAGGATACAATCATATTCACATATATTTCTTTCCGGTTCATAATGAAAATGTATATCATCAATATAAGTACCTAGATACTCACTAAACTTACTTTGTAATAGTATCCTTTGCTCATCGTCCGGTGTAGGATATATAAGTATGTCATCCAGCTTCGTTACGGATTTTTCAAAGTTGTCTTCACTGTAATCAAATTTAGTTGAAAAACAATTTTCATTTATACCTATTTTTAGTAATTCTTCTTTCATACTTGCCTGACTTGAAAGTGAACCAAAATAATATGTATACTGGTTATAATCTTTCAGCTTAAGTTCTTCTAGTGAATACACCGGTTTATCAAACAACGACTCCTTTTTTAGCATAGAATCAACAAAAAATTCAACGTAATCTTCACCATATTTTTTAATAAGCATATTATATATTTCTACTGCTACCCAGCCGGTTCCAAATATTACTGCATTCACTTAGTATCCCTCCAATCGAACAAATTATTTTTCTTTATATCTTTTTGCGAGACATGGTATATACGATGGTGTAATAGATTCATATGTTTTCCCCATACTCTCACCATATTCAAGAATTTGAGAGAAAAACAATTCATGCTTATCAACCTGATCAATTGTTATCTGTATTGGTGTTGTTGTCTCATTATATCTTTTTAACATAGAAAGCATGTCTACTTCTTCTGCATGAGACCACACAGGATTGGTCTTATCCGCAGTTCCGTCACATCCACATATATATACATTATCTGTAAGTGCCGACATTATGGGAATTCCTATGGTAGTTATTACATTAGCAGCTTTATTGTAAACATTCATATTTTCTTCTGTTGGGAAGGATATACCGTCTGCATACATACCTATACCAATAACTTTACCATCAATGCCAAATTTATTTGACAGTAATGCCACCCAATGTTCAGGCACTACTAAATAGCAATCATTATTTTTGATATATTCACATATCTTAGGAGTTATTGTACGCAATACATCACCTATAAATTTTGTATCTACCAAAAAGTACAGATTAGGATTTACAGCCTGTTTAATGCTTTCTTCCGACATAACAAAGCCGTTACATACACCTCGAAAGCTCTGTTCATTTCCTTTTTCTTTATATATTTCAATTCCCTTCTTTAAAGACGGACCACTTGCAAATATATATCCACAGTCATAGCCCTTTTCCTTCAATTCATTAAGAATTTTAACAGACTGCTTTTTGTAATAATCTCCATGCTTCTTTATATATAACTTATTATATAAACGTGTTAAGATTCTACCCTTTATAGTTATATAAAATCCTTTTTCTGCAATACAAAACAAATGCTTTGCACCAACAGGTCTTTTTTTTCTTATGTAGTTATAGTCACCATGCCATATAAGCACCAAATCATATTCCGATATCTCTTTTGTAGGCTTCCAGTCTATCTCAACATCATCATAACAGTCACCTAAATAATATCTTAAATCGCTATCAACTCTTGCTTTATCTTCCTCATCTGCTTCAGGATACATTAATATAGTGTTAATCTCTGTTACTGTCTTTTCAAAATTGTCCTCACTAAAATCATATGTAGCAGCAAATCGGTCTTCTCTGACACCAATTTTTCTCAACTCTTCCTTCATACTTGCCTGACTAGACATAGTACCAAAATAATACATATAATTATTATAATCCATTTCTTTTAGTTCTTCTAGGGAGTACACCGGAAGATCCATTAATGATTCTTTCTTTAACATAGAATCTATAAAAAATGCTATATGGTCTTCCCCATAATCTGCAACTAACTTTTTATAAATTGACATAGCCACAAGACCTGTACCAAATATAACTGCCTTCATTCTTACACCTTCCTGTATCTTAAAAATTTTTCTCGTACCTATATATCGTCATTTTTAATATTCTAATTAAGCTTTTATACCAATTCTTCTTCTGATATAGGGTCGCCATATTCATAATCTTTAACTGCTGCTTTTCCAATCAACTGGCTATAATACTTAGGTTTTAATCCATCTGACGGTCTTATGCTTCTTACATTTTCACTAGTAAATATCTCACCTTTTTTAATCGCTTTTACTGCAAATAAAGAGCGCCTGTTCTTACGTCCTGATATTTCATTATCAGTAAGATCATAACTTGCATTTCCTTTTATTAAAACTGCATTTTTCACATCAGATACCATCTGCGCAAACTCTGTCATAGTCATCGAAAAGCCTGAATCAGCACTTTCAACTGTATCATCATCTAATTTTATATGCTTCTCTATAACCTTTGCTCCAAGACTTACTGCTACTACAGGTGCAAGGCTACCCATTGAGTGGTCTGAAAGACCTATTGGAAGCTTGAATCTTTCCATCATATCCGGAATCACTGATACATTCATATCTTCATATTTTGCTGGATACTGGCTGCAGCATTTTAAAAGTACGATTTGGTCATTGCCCTGTCTTTTGCAGGCTGCAACGGCATCTTCTATCTCTTCTATACTTGCCATACCGCAGGACATAACCATAGGCTTTCCCTTACTTGCAGTATATTCAATAAGAGGAATATCAACCAGTTCAAAAGAAGCTATTTTATAAAATTCTACACCGATTTCTTCAAGAAAATCTACTGCTGTTGTATCAAATGGTGTTGACAAAAAATCTACGCCAACCTCTTCACATTTCTTCTTAATATCAGCCTGCCATTCCCAAGGAGTAAATGCCTCTTTGTATAGGTCATAGTATGTATACCCGTCCCACAGACCGCCTTTTATCTTAAAGGCTTCCTTATCACAAGGGATTGTAAGAGTATCTGCCGTATATGTCTGTATCTTTACGCAGTCTGCTCCTGCTTTAGCCGCTTCTTCTATAATTTTGTATGCATTATTGATGTCACCACCATGATTAGCTGACATCTCTGCTATAATATATACACTATCTTTCATTTTTTCATACAATTTCATAAGCCATACCTCCAATTAAAAATATTATATCACATTTAAAATCTTAGTCAAAGTTAATATTGACTTAAAGCATTAAAACTGTCTATAATAGTAATGATAAATAAAGATTAATTTGGAGGCACTATGGAGAACAAGGAACAAAAACACCCTAGAGAAAAGGCTCACAAATTTGAGGCCAATAAAAAATATTTTACACTTAGCATTTATGCTATATCAGTTATATTTATAGCATTTGTAATGTTTAAAGTCATAATGGAGTGGGATTCGACAGTTGCATTTGTAAAGAATGTTATTTCTATACTTTCACCATTTCTTATTGGCGGTTTTATAGCATTTATGTTATCCCCTATGAATTTATTTTTTAGAGAAAAATTCTTTACTAAAAAATGTAAAATCAAATCAGAAAAGCTTTGCAATATTCTTGCAGTAATAGTAACATATATTATTTTCATCGGAACTTTAACAGTATTAGCAATATTTATTGTACCACAGATTGTAGACAGTGTTTCTGAACTTGCATCTAAGATTCCACAATGGTATATAATGATGGAAGAATATCTTACTAATTTTGCAAAAGAGCATCCTGAATTGGATTTCATAGATTTTAATATGATTATTAAAACCTTAAAGGAACAAAATATTATTGATCAGATAATTACAAAGGTTACTAATTTTATTCCTAATATTATTTCGTTCCTTCTTACAACTTCAATCACACTTGTTAATGTTGTATTTGATTTAATTATTGCAGTTATTACATCAATATATATACTTAGTGATAAGAATACTTTGAAAAATAACTTTAGAAAGTTACTTTACGCTGTACTTCCTAGAAGAACAACTATATTTGTAGTTGATGTTTTGAAGGAAACACATAAAATTTTCAATGCATTTTTATTAGGAAAAGCAATTGATTCAATTATTATCGGACTTATTTGTTTTATGGCAATGACATTGTTGCAGCTGGATTTTCCAATATTAATAAGTGTTATTGTTGGTATTACTAATATGATTCCTTACTTCGGACCATATATTGGTGGCATTATTGGTTCCCTTATATTGCTGATTGTAAGTCCTGTTAAGGTAATTATTTTCGCCGTGTGGATTCTTATATTACAACAGTTTGACGGATTATATCTTGGACCAAAGATTTTAGGCGATTCTATTGGAATCAAACCAATCTGGATTATCTTCTCAGTTACAGTAGGTGGAAGTCTTTTTGGAGTTCTTGGTATGTTCCTTGGAGTTCCTGTTGTATGTGTTATAGCATACATTTTAAAGAGATTTATTGAATTTAGACTAGAAGCAAAACAGCTTACTTTTGATGAAAATAATACGGATTTGTCACATCATATAAAGATAAAAAAAGAAGTAGAAAAAGAAGAAGCGTAGAAAACAATGTTACCCCGCTGAGATGTGTGCTATTATGCACGAGCATTTTCAGCGGGGTACTTTTATTGGGTTGCACCCGTTTTTTTCTCTTATTTGACATCAAATTTGTTATTAACTGCCTCTGCAATTGCAAGAGTATCTATCACAAATCTTATTATCTCTTCTTTCTTATTTTCCTTTGCAAAAATATATACCACTGAGGATATACTAAACAAAAGTGATGTACACGCAAAGGCATTACATGGTGTTCTACAGAATACCAAAAGGTCGTTTGTCACTTCCACTTCTGGCTCCGTTTTGTTGATATTCCCAGACTTATAAAACGTAACTATAAAGCTACCTCTTTCATCTGCAAATTTCGGTTTGTTCAGATTATATTTCTCCTCACTGGCATACAAAAAGGTTGCAACAATACTTTATGTATCATTGCAACCGAACTATCTTTGTTTACACTTAAGACTTCTAGCTTTGCGTCCTCATATTTCTATCTAATATAATCTTCTTCTCCTGTCAATAATTTCAAAATATCAATTTCTTTGTAAAAATACCTTCTCATATAGTCATTATATGAATAAAATTCTACACGCGGTCTTCTTTTTTGGCTCCAATAAAATCTCTCTTTACTAAACTTGCTATCAAAATCTACCGTACCACTATAGAATAAAATTTTATTATACTTTACTTTATCGTATGCTTGTAAAATTTCTTTTGCGTTGTCTTTTACATCAACATATGAAAAGCCCATTTTTACAAAAATATTATCTTTATTAATACGCGCTTTTCTTCTGTCCCACTGTTCTTTGGCTTCTGCAAAACTATTATTATGTAAAAATACCATTTTTACATTTCTCTTATCATCACCTAATTGTCCTATAGGTGTAACTCCCGTTTCAAAACTGCCTTCTCTAAACACTCTCAGCTCTGTATTTAAATAAAACAACGGATCCTCTATAAATTTTGCATATTCTTCTCTTTCCCAATATATATTAATCAAAGGCGTTGAAAACTGTAGTCCTAAATGATTATATACATATCCTGCAAAACAGTCATCTGACAATATAGTAACCGGATTTTCCAGTAATTTTATGTATCTTGCAAAGTCAAACATTGGAATTAATAATACTTCACCATTTATAATTCTATTTTCTTTAATTCCCATTGCAATTGCTGAATTTTTAATTGCTTTAAAGGAACCCTTATTTGCTATTATCAAATAATCAAAAGCAGCAGCATCTATCTCTTGCGGTGTTATTATTGTAAATCCATCCTTTGTGGCGCAATATTTATCTTTAGGCTGACAAACTAATGCTAGCACTTCTATATTACCTTTTAAAATTTCGTATCTCACATTATTGATGATTCTATCATAATCATCTTCCATTCCCCATATAATACATTTTTTTGCTATCATATCCTATTCCCTAAACAACGGTGTTGAAAAATATCTCTCTGCAGTATCCGGCAATACTGTTACAACCGTCTTTCCTTTCCCTAATTTTTTAGCCATATTTATGGCTGCTGCCACATTTGTTCCACTAGAAATTCCACACATAATACCTTCTAATCTTGCAAGATTACGCGCTGTCTCTATCGCTTCATCATCAGTAACTATATATATGTCATCATAAATCTGCTGATTAAGTATGGCAGGTATCAAACCATCACCAATTCCCATCTGCAGATGAGTTCCAATATTACCTCCTGCAAGTATAGCTGCATTTTCAGGCTCAACTGCCCAGATAGTCATATCAGGATTCTGTGATTTTAAAACTTCGCCTATACCTGTTATTGTTCCGCCTGTACCTATACCTGAACAAAATCCATCAATTGGACCACCGACCTGTTCAAGTATCTCTAGGGCTGTATGATGCTTGTGAGCTAAAAGGTTATTAACATTTTCAAACTGTTGTGGTACAAATACATTAGGGTCTTCCTTTGCCATTCTAAGGGCTGTCTGAAGACATTCATCTATACATTTTCCTATATCACCTGCATCATGAACTAAAATTACCTCTGCGCCGTAATGTCTTACAAGCTTTCTTCTTTCTTCACTAACAGAATCTGGCATAATAATCTTAGTCTTATATCCCATAACTGCGCCAATAAGTGCAAGACCTATTCCCTGATTGCCACTTGGTGGCTCAACAATTATTGTATTTTCATTAAGAAGCCCTTCCTTCTTAGCTGCCATAATCATACTGTATGCAGTTCTTGTCTTAATTGAACCGCCTACATTAAGACCTTCATACTTAACTAATACCTCTGCACAACCTTCCGGTACCATTTTATTTAATCTAATAATTGGTGTATGGCCTATCGCCTCTAAAATATTATTGTATATCATAATTCCACTCTTTCTTCTAAAAATTGGCATATTAATATATTATAATATATGCTGCTTTATTGCAAGTGCTATTCTTTTTGCACCATTTCCATCAACCTTTTTCCTTGCATTTATGGAAATATTTTTTCTTGCCTCGTAATCGTTTAAAAAATATTCCGCTCTATTGCAAATGTTGTCAAGAACTGCATCTATGCCTTCTCGCACATTGCCTGCATAATATATAATTCCTGCTTCATCAAAGGCTTTCACACTTTTTAACTGATTGTCCGCTATTGCAAAGCTTATGCTAGGTGTTCCACAGGCACAAAGCTCTGACAGTGTTGTTCCTCCTGCTGATATCGCTAAATCACATTTTTTCATAAGTGTTGCTACATTAGCAATATTACGATAAGGCTTTATTTTATTATCCTTCTTCGCCATATTTTCAAGCATGTCAAAGGATTTGTAAAATTTGCCAGTTACAATATATTTGTCCAAATGAGCCATACTGCCTTTTTGCATACGATTAAGCAGCTTTAAAATCATATCATTTTCATCAGTTCCACCTGTTGTTATATACACCGCTCTTGGCTTTTTATAGATTCGTCTTTTAATATCCATAAACTGTGGTCTAAGTGGCATATATTCTTCACCAAAAAGCATCTTAATATCTTTATATTCACGATGTTTATAATCCTCATCCTTTATACCAAATCCATAGTTAATAAGCATATCTACAGGATATTTAAATCTGTCTAAATCATCAATGTAAATAATCTTTACTAAATCTTTAAGATAGGAAAGATATTTTTTAGTAACCTGATAAGAGTCTATTATTAAAGCATCTAATCCAAGTTTCCTAATAATCTTACCAAGCTTGTCGCACTCTTCATCCTTCTTATCATAGCTGTTATTAAGGCACACGCAAGGAAAGCCATTGGCTACTACCAACGACTCTGCCTCCTTTTGTGACACAATAAATACGATTTCTTCTCCTAGCAATTGCAACTGTGTTGCAATGGAAATGCACCTCATAATATGTCCACTGGCTATTATATTGTTAGCATCTGCGCGAATACCAGTCATAACTAATCCTTCTTCATCAATTGATATTTTAATTCTGCAATCTTCCAGTCATCCTCGTTATCAATATCCTGCACTTCCATCTCTGAAAGAACCAATGGCATAATATCTTCCAAAACAATTCCTTTTACCTTTAAATATTTTTCAGGATTAAACACATAAAATTGTCCCGCATCATGATACTGTTTTTCCAAATCCTGAGAACGTGACTGACTAAATTCTTTGAATTTATATTCCATTTTACCATCAGCGTCAATAACAAAACATCTTTGTGGTGGAAATGAAAATGGAACCACCGGAATTACTGATGTTGGATTATGTTCCTTCATAATATCAACAGCCTCTATAAGCTTTTTAGCTGTTATAAACGGTGCTGTAGGATATATGCAGCATACATAATCAAAGTTTCTTCCAATTTCCTTATAATTATCAAGTACTTCTAAAATAACATCTGCTGTGGTAGCAAAATCTCCGGAAGTCTTTTCACTTCTCATAAATGGAACCTTAGCACCATATTCCCTTGCAATCTGTGCAATTTCTTCACTGTCAGTAGATACCATTACCTCAGAAAATATTCCACTCTCTAGGGCTGCTTCAATGGAATATGCGATAATTGGCTTTCCACAAAATTCTTTAATATTTTTCTTAGGTATTCTCTTACTGCCACCTCGTGCTGTAATTATGGCTATAATTTCATTTTTCACACTATCATCTCTTTCTTCTACATTGGTCCGGCTTTTTTAAGAGTTCATCTATCTCTTCAAAGCATCTTTTTATCTTAACAACTTTTCTATTAAGCTTTGAGTTACATGTATAATTGCAAATGCGCCTTTTAATTCCACATCCCATATACACTCCATAAATTATTTTTATACAGTATATGCTAACGATTGGCAATTAGTTTATTAATTGGCTTACCTTCTGCTGAAAATTTAGTCTCATACTCTGTCATAACATTGCCTTCATTCATTTCACTATTATGTAAATCATATGTAACTGCCACTAAATTCCAGTTGGCATTGCCAACCTCTTCTACTGAAAAATCAAATAAATCTCTATTATCTGTTTTAAAATGAACCTCACCCTCTGCCTTTAAAAGCTTGTCATATCTTGCGAAAAATTCCTTTGAGGTAAGTCTTCTCTTAGCATGTCTGTCCTTTGGCCAAGGGTCTGAGAAATTAAGATAAATCTTATCAACCTCATCCTTACCAAATATATCACATATACCTTCTGCATCCATTCTGATAAATTTTAAGTTAGGAAGCTTAAGTTCATTTTGCTTTTCTACGGCACGTATCAAAACGCTTGAATACTTTTCAATTCCAACATAATTAATATCAGGATTATTCATAGCTAAGGTTGTTATAAACATTCCCTTTCCCATACCTATCTCTATATGAATCGGGTTATCATTTCCAAATATTTCTTTCCATGTTCCTGCCATTGCCTGTGGGTCAGCAAATACATATTCACTGCTTTGCATTACTTCTCTTGACCCTTTTACATTTCGTAATCGCATAATTATCCTCCATTAAGTATAACTTTTTTATAATCTTAACATACTTTTATTGTTGATAGCAATACAAAAATAGCTTATAATACATTTTATGGAGGTTATACCATTATGAAATACAGAATTTTAGCATTTATTTTAATAATTACTACCCTTATTATAAATACACCCCTAACAGTTTTTGCTACATCATGGCCACCGGCTGTGGAAATATCTGCAAATAGTGCCATATTAATGGATGCCGATACCGGTGCCGTCCTATATGAGAAAAATGCCCATGAAACTGCTAATCCATACGGTGCCACAGCTATGTTAACGGCGCTCCTTGGCTTTGAACAATGTGATCTTAATGAAGAAATCATATTTAGCCATGAAGCAACTCACAGCTATTCTTCGGGAGATTTTAACCAGGGTATACTTACAAATGAAAAACTGACCGTAGAACAGACAATAAGGGCAATTCTTATGAAGTCCGCCTGCGAAGCAGCTTACGGACTCGGCGAACACATAAGTAACTCTATGTCTTCATTTACAGAGCTTATGAATAAGCGTGCCAAGGAATTAGGTGCCATCAATACTAACTTTAACAATGCAAGTGGCTATGCTAAGGAAGGCCACGTAAGCACCGCTTATGATATGGCAATGATTGCCAGAGCCTGCTTTGACAATAACGAGTTTATGAATATTTCCGGCAGTACGGCAACCTATCAGATACCTGCCACCAACAAATACCACCAAATCCGTTATATGTCTAACTCACACGCAATGCTTAAAGGCAAAAAATATGCCTATGAATATTGTGTGGGTGGAAAAATAGGTCAGAAGAATTCAAGAGATGCAAGTAACCTTACTTTAGTTACCTTTGCACAAAAAGAAAATATCCGTCTCATATGCGTCCTTATGGGCACACAAAATCCGGACTGCTACACAGATACTACTAACCTCTTTGATTATGGTTTTAATCATTTTAACAAGGTTAATATAGACAATGCAAGTTTTTTGGAGCTTTTATCCATATCTGATAATACAAGCTTTTTAAATACAATTTTTCCCGGTAACACATACACTTTAGGCTTAGAGGAAAATTTAGGCGTACTTCTTCCAAATGGAGCCAGCTTAGAGGATATAACTCTAAGCACAACACTTGCTAACGATTGTTTTGCAAATGTTACCTTAAAATATAATGACCACGTTGTTGGAAAGGGGCGCCTGACAGCCATAAGTGGAAGTATTTATACAGACAATCTGCCACACATAGACAATTCGCCTACCTATGTAAAGACGGGGCAGAATGTAACTATAATCAACATTTGGCTTATTGTAGCCATCGCCAGCGGTGTGCTTATTATACTTCTTTTAATCTCATATTTTATTATTATTAAATATACAAAATATGGTCGCTCATTAAAATATAGAAGATATTAGAATCAAAAGGGGTCTCAATTCGAGACCCTTTTTTATCTACCTTGGATTAACATGAACCATTATATGTTTTACCTGTTTAAATTCATCCTCTATACTGTCATGAACTCTCTCTGCTATATTATGAGCCTCTCTAAGACTATAATTTTCATCAACAGCAATCTCCACGTCAACGTATATTTTATTACCAAAAATACGTGTTCGAAGCAAATCTATGCCTAACACATTTTCATTTTTCATAACACAGGCTTTAATGCTGTCTTCCGTCTCTTTGTCACAGGAATGGTCTACCATTTTATCCATAGCATCCTTAAAAATGTCATATGCCGCCTTTAAAATAAATAAGAAAATCACCAGGCTGGCAACTGAATCCATAACAGGAATACCTACCATCGCGCCACCAATTCCAATAAGTGCTCCTACCGAAGAAAACGCATCGGAACGGTGATGCCATGCATCTGCCTTTAATGCACCTGAATTAATCATCTTGGCATAATAAATTGTATACCAGTACATTAATTCCTTCACAACAATAGAAACTATTGCTGCTACCAATGCTAAAGCTCCCGGCACGACAAGATTTTCATAATCTCCACCTAAAATATTCTTAAGTGCATTTATTCCTATGCCTACACCCGTTGCAAATAAAATCATAGCAAGTAAAATAGCCGCCACACACTCTAATCTTTCGTGACCGTAAGGATGTTCTTCATCACTATCCTTTGCAGCAAGACCAATTCCTATAATAACAACTATTGTACTAAATATATCTGATGCAGAATGTATTGCATCACTTATCATTGCTCCTGAATGAGCCACAATACCGGCTACCAGCTTAAAAACAAATAGTGTAAGATTGCCAATAATTGTAATTACAGATACTTTATTTGCGATTTTTCTTTCATTTTTCATAATATACCTCTTTTCTGAGCTATTTATTTGCACCCGGGTATTTAAAAAAATGTATAAAAAAACACCCACGAATCAGTAATAGCAACTACTGTCCCATGGATGAAAATTCCACTGCCACTTATGCGACCCGACCCCATAGCCTTAACTACGGTCTGCTCAGTTTGTACTGTAGATTTATATGCAGTGCAAAAAGCTATTTTTATGGTAGCATATGTGACAGTGGTTGTCAAGGTTCCACCCGATTATCTCTTACGGCTCTTAGTACTTAAGTAAATAGAAAGTATATTTAACCCTATGGCAATAATATATACTAATGCACTCTTTAAAAAGAAAACTACATAATCATTAATCCCAGCTTGCTTATCTGCAAGAAGAATTACCATACCCAATATTTCACCTGCAATAATAAGCTTTACCATAAGCTTCATTAAGCTTTTTATTCTGCTTTTTATAAACTCTCCTGCCTTAATTGGTGTGTATTGAAGAACTGAATACACCGATACCAAACCTTTTTCTGTAGAATAATATAATTGGGGCTGTAAACTAAAGTATCCTGCAAAATATATCATTACTATTGGACCTACAGTAAATTCATCTATCATACAAAGCGGAACCATCATAGACCCTAGCACAATCATAATCCATTTTCCTACCATCGCACCAAAAACTGTGTCATCATTTTTACAATAATCCTTTATTCCTAAATCAAACTCTGCTATACCTTTCATTATGCTTTAACCTCCTCGAATATTTTTAATTGTCTATTTTCAAGCAATGCTATATAGTCCATATGTCTTTTTATATCTTCTTCAATATGGGATGTCATTATTACTGTCACTTCTTTTTGCGCAATCAATTCATGAATATATTTAAAAAATTCTTTTCTAAATACCGGGTCCATACCTGCAGTTGCTTCGTCCAAAAGATATAATTTAGTACTATGAGCCGCTGCATAGGCCAATTGAAACTTTATATATTGACCTCTTGACAGGTTAGACAATGAAGTATTCATAGGCACATCCAGTTCTTTTGCCACTGTCTTAAATATTTCGTCATTCCAGTTCTCATAAAACGCTTTTAAAAGCGCCACATTTTCCCTTGCACTAAATCTTTGAAAAAATTTTCTTTCATCAGATATTATTGCGAACTCATTTTGAAAATGTGTAAAATCTTCTCTTATATTTTTACCATTATACAAAATAGCCCCATCATATTGCACTTTTTCATCATATATGTACTTAAACAATGTTGACTTACCTGCGCCATTTTTACCAATTATTCCTGTGATAAAACCTGGCTGTGCACAAAACGAAATATCTTTAAGTGCAAACTTTTTATCTTTTCCTGTAACATTTACAAATTCCAACATCTCTAATCCTCCGTTTATAATCATCCCATAAATGTTTCTATTATGTCTAGGACATCTTGTTTACTCATTCCTGCCCGCTTACAGTCTTCTACTAATTCTTCTATTCGCTTTTCCAAATCTATATATCTTTTTTCCTTAAGATAATCCTGATTATATTCGCAAACATAAAAACCTTTTCCCGGTACCGAGCGTATAAGCTTTTCTTTTTCAAGATCTTCGTAAGCTCTTTTTGTTGTAATTACACTTACTTCCAACTCTGCAGCCAATGCCCTGATAGACGGTAATGCCTCTCCTGCCACTACCTCACCGGTTATAATCGCATTTTTCATCTGATTGATAATCTGCTCATATATTGCACTTGTTCCTTGGGGTTTAATTATTATTTTCATAACCTTCTCCATCTCCATAACATGTAGTAGATAATATGCTCTCTATAAAAAATTTTCTGTAGGTTTGTATAAATATAAATATCTGAAATAGTATTAATGGTATATTTATCATCGAAAGTGTTGTAACAGAAGTATTCATTTTAACAACTCCGTTTATTATGCAAACCAATATCACTGTGATTATCCAAAATATATTGTATGTCAGATGCTTGATATTCCCTATACCATTTACTTGTTTTATAGTTATATTTATCTGAAATACAAATATAACGTTTGTAATTAACATAAATATATTAGCACATAAGTTATGGTCCTGCATTGCAAAGATTATAACATTAATACATGCGACAAATATAATACTCATTACAATTCTAATAACATAACCACACTTTCCATAAGATAGACGCTCCTCCTTATTAAGAGGCATTAACATAAAGGTCTTATCCTTTATATTTCCAAACACATTTGCAATTGTACACGGAAAGGCAAAACACATCATTAACAGAAAGACATGAAAACCATTATTCAAAAACATTAACATCGAATAAATAAACCACCAAAACATATCTTTAATATTTTCTATAAAACATTTTTTCCAATGACCTCTGTAATCCATCCAAACCATTTTATACATGTGTCTTCACCTCGCTATCTCTTTTAGTGTAAAAGTACATAATATCTTCAATACTTGGAATGTCCACCGACATTTCTTTATCATAGCTTGCATATTTATTGTGCTTTACTAATGCTTTTGTAATATGTGCACCTTTTTCCTTTGCAATTAATTTGTCCTCTTTTATCAAATTAATTTTATAATCCTCGCCACTTACTAATCTGTAGGAATCATCCAAGGTAGTACGGTCCGTTGAAAATACTATACTGCCTTTGTGTATATATGTAATATAATCTCCATACCTTTCTAGGTCCGACACAAGGTTTGTTGATAATAATACGCTTTTATCTCCATCTTCAATAAACTCTGAAATTACCTTGAAAAATTCTTTTCTAAAATCAGGATCAAAGTTAGCAGTAGGTTCATCTAACAATAAAACCTTAGGCTTATGGGATAGTGCAAATGCTAACTGAAACTTTAATTTTTCTCCAGTTGAATGTTTTTTAAGTTTTTTCTTAGCATCTAATCCAAAACGCTCACAATACTTGCAAAAAGCTTCTTCTTCAAAATCCGTATAGTACTTACCGTATACTTTGGCGTTATCAATAAGCGACATTAAAGGATTAAATAATTCCTCCGAAAGTACAAAGCCTATATCATTTTTCACAAGCTTTTCTTCTTTCCCTAGGTCTTTGTTATTAATATATATTGCACCTTCATCTGGTTGATAAAATCCTAATAATAAATTAATAAGTGTTGTCTTACCTGCACCGTTTTCACCTATAAGACCACATATATAACCGGCAGGCAAAGAAATGTTAATATCTTTTAAAGTAAAATAACCTACTTTCTTAGTAAGATTCTCTATTCTAATCATAGCTCTTCTCCATTTCAACTTTTAAACAACTGTGTATCTATACTGTATATATTAATATATACACCTTATGTACACGGATGTCAATAGGTTTTTTAATTTTTTTTAATTTTGCGGAACATAGCTACGCGCGAACGCCACCTCGATTCCGCTTTGCTTCATCTCGGTGTTCGTTTGGCTCACATGCAAGACATAAAAAGACAGACTCTCACAAGTAAACTTGCATCGTCTGTCTTTTATATCTTGCGCGTTCGCGCTAGTCGTTCATCTTTGCCAATTTTGCGGTTTGGTCTGCTGCTATGCAGGCATCGATTATTTCTTGAATGTCGCCATTCATTACTTTATCTAGCTTGTATAATGTAAGACCTATTCTGTGATCTGTTACACGTCCCTGTGGGAAGTTATATGTTCTGATTTTTTCTGAACGGTCACCTGTACCAATCTGGCTTCTTCTTGCATCTGCTTCTGCATCATGCTGTTTTTGTAATTCTAAATCGTATAATTTAGCACGTAAGATTGCAAATGCTTTATCTTTATTCTGAAGCTGTGATTTTTCTGTCTGGCTATATACTACAATACCTGTTGGGTAGTGTGTAAGACGTACAGCCGAGTCTGTTGTATTAACGCACTGACCACCGTTACCTGAAGCACGCATTACGTCAATTCTAATGTCTTTTTCATCAATGTGTACATCTACTTCTTCTGCTTCTGGCATAACAGCTACTGTTGCTGTTGAAGTATGAATTCTACCACTTGATTCTGTTTCTGGAACTCTTTGTACACGGTGAACACCACTTTCATACTTAAGCACTGAGTATGCACCCTGTCCCTTTACCATGAATTCTACTTCTTTCATACCGCCAATACCAGTTTCATCTGCATTGATTACTTCCACTTTCCATCTGCGTGATTCTGCATAATGTGTGTACATACGGAATAATTCTGCAGCAAATAAAGCTGCTTCATCACCACCTGCGCCACCACGAATTTCTACTACTACATCCTTGCTATCGTTAGGGTCCTTTGGAAGTAATAATATCTTGATTTCCTTTTCCAATTCTTCTACTCTGTCTTTTGAAGCGCTTAATTCTTCCTTTGCAAGCTCACGAAGTTCTTCATCGCTTTCTTCTTCAAGCATTGCAAGACTGTCTTCTATATTCTGCTTACATGCTTTATATTCGCTATATGCTTCTACTAAAGGAAGTAAATCATTTTGTTCCTTCATAAGCTTTCTAAAACGGTTTTGATCCTCAACCACCGAAGGATTGTTAAGCTCTGCTGTAACATCTTCATAGCGGATAAGTAAATCGTCTAATCTGTCAAACATTATTATTCCTCCATTAATCTTCCATAAACAACACGATTTAGTCCTGCCAAATCTTTTACTACATTTATATCAGTAAATTTATTCTCTGCCATAAATGAAGCGACTGCTTCTGCCTGATTCCAACCTATTTCATAGCAAAGAATCCCTCCGGGATTTAAATATTTACCGGCATTTTTTGTTATTATATCGTAAAAATACAATCCATCCTTTGTTCCATCCAGCGCCAGCATAGGCTCATGCAAACGCACTTCATCTTCTAATTCTTCAATATCAGAAGTAGGAATATATGGCGGATTTGAAACAATTACATCATATTTATTATTAACATTTTCAAATAAATTGCTTTCTATAAACTCAATATTTGAGACGCCTAAATTATGGCCATTTTTTCTTGCGACCTCTAATGCCTTATCTGATATATCCACTGCTGTTGCATATTTTATATCACTCATAAGCAGAAGACTTAAAACTATACAACCTGAACCGGTGCACATATCTAAAAGCTTAATATCATTCATTTCATACTTTTTTATAAGCTTAAGAACAGTTTCTACCAAAACTTCTGTATCAAACCTAGGTATAAGAACATTCTCATTTACCAAAAATTCATAACCGTAAAATTGAGTCTTTCCAATGATATATTGAAGTGGTTCTCTATTTTTACGTCGTTCAATCGCTTGAACATATTCATCCTGCAAAGCCATATCGCAGATTTCATTCATTTTTACAAAGTACTCTGTTCTTCCCAGCTTAAACACATACGAAAACAAAGCAAAGCCGTCGTTGTCTGCCTCAAATATTCCGGCATTTTTTAAATATTCTTTTCCTTTTGTTAAAACCTGCCTGTAAGTATCATTTTGATTAAGCAACAACATCTTCAAATATTTCCTCTATATCATCTATTGCCTTTATAGCAGTTTTTTCTACCTTATCCGCTACAATCTCTTCCTCAGCTTCTACCGATTCTTCGTCTTCAAGCTCAATTATCTCAAAGTCTTCTACTTCATTTTCAACATCATCGTCTGTAGAAATATTTTCCTGAAATGCCTTCCAGTCAAATACTGCTTCTACAGCCTTAATAGCCACTTCTATCATATCATCAGTAGGTTCTTTTGTAGTAAGAGACTGAAGCCACATTCCCGGCTTACTTAAGATATTAGTAAATACATTCTCCGCGCTTCCCATAAGCTTCAAAAACTCATAAGACACACCTGCTATTACAGGTACTAAAATAAGTCTTATTCCCAGTTGTAAAAATACATTATCAACCTTTATAAAAATAAACAAAATAATGCTTATTACCATAACAAACAACATAAAGCTTGTTCCACAACGCTTATGTTGCTTTGAAGACTTACGCACATTTTCAACATTAAGCTCAAGTCCATGCTCGATACAATTTATACATTTGTGCTCAGCACCGTGATACATAAACACCCTTTTAATATCTTCCATACGGGATATTAAAAACACATATAATATAAATAAACCAAGACGGATAAGACCTTCAATAAGATTTAAAATAAATTCAGGCTCTATATAATCAGAAAGAAATCTTGAAAGGAAAAATGGAAATATCATAAACAATCCAATTGCAATAACTGCTGCCAATAGAATTGTAACACCCATAATTACGCTTTCTAATTTATCCTTAAAAACCTTCTCTCCAATCTTATCAAGCTTGGTCTTTTCCGGCTCCTCTTCATAAAAGCTTGAAGAATATGTCAATGTACTAATTCCAAGAGTCAATGAATCTATAAATCTGAATACGCCTCGTACTACAGGTACCTTATCCAATTTTAGTTTTGTTGTCAAATCCTTTTGTTCCTTGACCAACAGTTCTATCTCATTATCCGGTTTTCTTACGGCGATGGCATAAAGATCCTTATTCTTCATCATAATACCTTCAATAACAGCCTGTCCACCAATTCCGGAGCTCTTCATATTACCCATCGTCCAACACTCCTATAATCATATATGAAATAAGCACCAGCAAAGTTTCATATATTACAAAAATAGGTTGAGATTACCACCCCAACCTTATCTTTATGTTATTAGTTAACGCCATACTTCTTATTAAACTTGTCAATACGACCACGAGCAGCTACTGCCTTTTGCTGTCCTGTGTAGTAAGGATGACACTTAGAACAAATTTCAACGTGGATGTTTTCCTTTGTTGAACCTGTTGTAAATTCGTTACCGCAGTTGCAAACTACCTTTGCTTCGTAGTAATTTGGATGGATTCCTTCTCTCATTGCTTTCACCTCTTTAAACTAAAACTTGTATGATAATTGACACAGTCAATATCTTTTCATAAATAAACAGCTTTTTGATTATATCATACTTTTTTCTACAATGCAAGTTTAATTTTTAAACTATTCTTGTCTTTTTTACTAACTCTATAAATTCCCTGTTTGTACGGGTTCTGACAAACATTTCTATAATCTTTTCTGTAGCCTCTTCCTGTCTTAAACCATTAAGAGCCTTTCGTATCTGATCCATTGCCTCTAATTCTTCTTTAGTAAGCAGTAAATCATCTCTTCTTGTACTTGATTTTGCTAAATCTATGGCTGGGAATACTCTCTTTTCAGAAAGCTTTCTGTCAAGCACAAGTTCCATGTTACCAGTACCCTTAAATTCTTCGTAAACAACATCATCCATCTTGCTTCCTGTATCAACAAGTGCTGTAGCAAGTATGGTAAGACTGCCACCTTCTCTCATATTTCTGGCAGCACCAAAAAATCTTTTTGGCATATGAAGAGCTGCTGGGTCAAGACCACCAGACAATGTTCTGCCACTTGGTGGAACAGTTAAGTTATAGGCTCTTGCAAGTCTTGTTATGCTATCAAGAAGAATTGTAACATCCTCTCCGGATTCGACTAAACGCTTCGCTCTTTCTATAACCATCTCCGATACTCTCTTATGACGCTCCGGTAATTCATCAAATGTAGAATAGATAACTTCTACATTTTCACCTGTGATATATTCCTTAATATCTGTTACTTCTTCCGGTCTTTCATCAATCAAAAGAATAATTAAATTCATCTTTTTATCATTAGTTGTAATAGATTTTGCAATCTGCTTTAACAAAGTTGTCTTACCAACTTTAGGCTGAGCAACTATCATACCTCTTTGACCTTTTCCAATAGGAGAAAGCAAATCAACCATTCTCATGGCAACAGTACTGTCCTTTGTCTCCAAATACAATCTTTCATTAGGGAATATTGGAGTAAGGTCCTCAAAATTCTTTCTCCTTGAAATCTCTGCAAGGGAATATCCATTAACCGTATCAATATGTACCAATGCAGCAAATTTTTCATTGGACGATTTAATTCTTCTCTTACCCTTTATAATGTCACCGGTCTTTAAATTAGACTTTCTTATCTGCATAGGCGACACATATACATCGTTCTCTCCAGGCAAGAAATTCTCGCATCTTATAAATCCAAAACCATCCGGCAATACTTCCAAAATACCACCTGCTGGTTCTAAATTATCTTCTTCCTTAGTCTGTTTTTCTTCCACAGGCTCTGGTTTTACGCTAGCCATAATCGCATCTATTAATTCACTTTTCTTCATTGTAGAAATATTCTTAATCTCTTTATCCTTAGCCAATTCCTTTAAAGCCGCCAAACTTAACGTTTCTAACTTATCTCTCATACTAATCCTCCTATATAATTGCCAACTGTAAATGGGATGGTGCGGGAAACTCCGCAAAGATATTTGATAATTTATTATACACAAAGTATGAAAAAAATGTCAAGCATAAGTTTATTTTCTGGTTCTATAATAAATGTTGGGGTGGTGAACAAATAGTTCACTACCCCAACATTTATTATAG
>JAZQMK010000049.1:0-26690 GCA_045543455.1 Lachnospiraceae bacterium | reverse complement strand
TTAGAAAAATTATTAAAATCGACGAGGATAAATGTAATGGATGTACTGCATGTGCCACAGCTTGTCACGAGGGTGCTATTGAAATGATAAACGGAAAAGCTAAGCTTACGAAAGAAAATTATTGTGATGGTTTAGGCGATTGTCTTCCTGCCTGTCCTACGGGTGCTATCACATTTGAAGAAAGGGAAGCTCCTGCCTATGACGAGGCTGCTGTACTGGCTTCTAAAAGAACGCTTAAATCATGGCCTGTTCAAATCAAATTAGTGCCTGTTAATGCTCCATATTTTGATAATGGGAATTTATTAATTGCAGCAGACTGTACAGCCTATGCTTATGCAAATTTCCATAATGAATTTATTAAATATCACATCACTTTAATCGGTTGTCCAAAGCTTGATTCAATTGATTATGCCGAAAAACTCGCTGCTATTATCTCTAGCAACAACATCAAGAGCATAACTGTTACAAGAATGGAAGTCCCTTGCTGTGGTGGCATTGAAAATGCCATTAAACGAGCTTTACAAAATAGCGGTAAATCAATTCCGCTAAAGATTGTAACCATATCCATTGATGGGAAAATATTAGAACAAAGTGGACAAGTCCACTCTTAACTCGCAATAATTTACATTCCTACAGGACTTGTCCACTTTCAGCGCCGAGCACGGTCGCGACAGCGACATTCTTCTTACTCGTGCGAGTGCGCATCCCACGGAGTGTTTTTATTCAATAGTGAAGACCTCTTTAGAGGAATTACCTATTGAATAAACAAAAACCTCTAAGGCCATTTTGAGGTGACCCCAAAAAGTTAGACTTTTTGGGGCACCTCACATTTTTTGCTTTAGAGGTTTTAATTCATTATTATTGTATCGTATTCAATGTATCAATCTTTTTATACATTATATTAATGCTTTCTTCATCATTGTATATAATATCCAAATCTGTTATAGAGTTTTTCCAACAATAGCTTTCATCAGAATTTTCTTCCTTTGTAGCCTTGCCATATAACTTATTGTTAGCTCTAATTAAACCTTTTTTTGCCTGTACTATCGCCTCTTTTGTAGCAATAGTACCATTGTCACTGCCAGTACCTTTTACACTAAATTTGTAGTAGCCCCAGATTAATTGGTTATCATTGTCAAACTTTAACAATAATTCACCATCAAGTCCATCTATTCCAAGATAATTATCTACTTCATACATAACTACATTCATAGAATCTTCAATGTTGTTTGCGGTCTGAACTCTGGTATAGCCTTCCTTATTGTCAAATATAGTTTTTGCAGTATCTAAATCAGTATCCCATTTGACATTCTCCGGATATTCATAAGCTTCAACTGTAGGGCCTCTTTGGATAAAATAAATTACTACTCCTATTATGAGTACTGCAACTATGGCAATTATTATTTTCTTCATTATTAACCTCTCTTATTTATTCACAAAATTCTTTTTTACATCTAAGGTAAGCTGCTAATGGATCCTCTGCCTGAGTAATAGGACGACCTACTACTATATAGTTAGAGCCTTCTATCTTAGCCTGCGCCGGTGTCATAACACGTACCTGGTCACCTACGTTGCCATCTGCAAATCTAATACCTGGTGTAATTGTAAGGAAATCCTCACCACAGTTATCGTGAATCTTCTTAGCCTCGTGTGCCGAGCATACGATACCGTCAAGTCCTGCCTTCTTAGTATTTTTAGCATAGTGTAAAACTACTTCATCAAGAGGCTTTTCAATAAGTAAATCGTCTCTCATTCTCTCTTCGCTTGTTGAAGTAAGCTGTGTTACTGCAATAATAAGTGGTCTTGTGCCATCTTCTCTTGTGAGTCCTTCTAAGGCTGCCTCCATCATTGCCACTGTTCCTGACGCATGAACATTTACCATATCTACGTCAAGCTTTGAAAGCACATTCATAGCCTTCTTTACTGTATTAGGGATATCATGAAGCTTTAAATCAAGGAAAATCTTGTGTCCTTTTGCCTTAATCTCCTTAATGATAGCCGGACCTTCTGCATAAAAAAGTTCCATTCCCACCTTAAGATAAATGCTTTCATCGCCAAATTTTGAAAGGAAATTTAAAAGTTCTTCCTTTGAATTAAAGTCACATGCAATAATTACGTCTCTTTTCATTTTACTTCCTCCTATGAGTTGATTATTAATTATATCATATATCTCTCAGTTTGGGAAATATTTTTAAAATTCTTTCTTCTTCATAACCGCATTAGAAGCAATATACGAAATGAAAAGTAACACGAGCATCACTGCAACAATAGCCACATACATACCAGCGTCCGTAAGTTTTGTAACAACATCATTTGCAATTTTATTTAAATCCACCTTTAAAACATCTGTTAAAAGCTTATAGCCACCCATTCCAATTAAAACCATAACTGCTACTGCTGCAAACATAGCTATACGTCCCTTTTCAACGCCATATTTTAATTCCAAAGGAATTGTTATGCAAAGCACAACGCCCATACCTACAGTAGTAGCTAAAATATTTTCCATCAAATGTGCTATATCTATCTTATCGCCCTGTATAACTGTAAACAAACTGCATATCGCCAATGATATTACTGCTGCTGCCACAAGATCTATTAATGTAAATAAATACTTTTCTTTAACATAGGTCTTTCTGCTTGCAGGCAGACTTAGTATAAATGTCATTCCGCCGTTAAATTCATCATAGCTAAATGTTGTAAGCACTAACATTGCAAGTAAAATAATAATATATGTTGCGCCAAAGGTAACATCCTTTGATGTAAATGCAAACATCGCTGCTAAAGCTATGGCTACAACAAAAAACTTTTTCTGCTTTAAAATCAACTGTAAATCCTTTATAAGTAGACCTTTCATATTATTTACCTCCCTTTGCCATCATTATAATTAAGTCATCAATATTGCCCTTTTCAATAGCAATATTAGGATAGTTTTCCTGATAAAACGCTTTTTCATTTGTAAGACAAAGATAACCATATTTCTCTTCCTTAGTAGAAATGATATATTGCTTATCTATAGCTTCATATTGCTCCTTATCAAGCTTTAAAACGCCGTATTCAGAAAGAAGCACATCAGTCTCCTCATGTACAATAATCTTGCCATCAGCAATCATATAAATGTCATCGCAAAGGCCCTCTAAATCTGTAGCTATATGTGAGCTTATAAGAATCCCGCGTTCCTCTTCTTCCATATAATCGCGAAGCATATCTAAAAGCTCATTTCTCATAATAACATCAAGACCTGCTGTAGGCTCATCCAAAATAAGCAGCTTTGCATTATGAGAAAGGGCCAATATAAGCTTTAATTTAGCCTTCATACCTGTCGAAAATTCCTTGATAGGCTTATTAAGAGGTATACCGTATCTGTCGCATTTTTCAATGTAATCCTCTTTTGAAAACTGCTTATACATTGCTTTCATAATGGAAATTAAATCCTTTGCGGTAAATAAATCGCAAATATTTGCTTCTGACATAACTACACCAAGACTTTCTTTGTCTTCATTTGTAATATCGCAAAGTTTCTTTCCAAACATTTCTATAGTGCCACCATCTGGAAATACGAGACCTAACACTGACTTAAATGTAGTACTTTTACCTGCACCATTACTTCCTACAAGTCCCGTTACCTGTCCCTTTTTAACCTCAAGGGAACAATCAAGACAAAATGAATCATATTGTTTTTTTACATTTTCTAATTTCAATAACATATTTTTTCCTCCACTATTCAATTGTACTGCTTATGAAAAGTCTGATAACACAAGGTCAAATAATTCCTTTGTCTCGTCCTTTGACATACCACATTCCACTGCCTTTCTAACACCTTGTTCAAACAGCTTTTCAACTTCTTTTTGTTTTTCTTCCTTAGCAAGATTAGGATTAATATTGGCTACAAAGCTGCCTTTGCCGTGTACAGTTACAATGTAACCTTCCTGTTCTAAGGCATCATAGGCTTTTTTTACCGTAAGTGCACTAATCCTTAAATCCTTCGACAAGGTTCTTACCGATGGAAGCATTTCATCCGGTTTGAGCTTACCGGATATTATCTGGTTTTTCATCTGGACTACTATCTGCTCATAAATAGGAGTCATAGATGAGTTGTTTATTATCAAATTCATATGTTAACATCCTCCTGATGTAAACAGTATATAACAGTTTATAACTGTTGTCAACTGTTATATGGTGTTTATTTTAAAATTTTTTTCAAATACTTGAAATTTGTTATGAATGGCACTAAAATATAATGCAGAAAGGACGTGTTTTTATGTATAATGGAAATGAAAATATCACTATTTGTGATCATCCCCTTATCAAGCATAAAATAACTATGCTCCGCAATAAGGAGACTGGAACTAATGAATTTCGTACAATCGTAGAGGAGCTTTCAATGCTGATTGGCTACGAAGCATTACGCGAATTAGACTTAGAATATATTGAGGTAGAAACACCACTAGAGACTGCAACCTGCCCTGTTATAGCTGGTAAAAAGCAAGCTATTGTACCAATTTTGCGCGCAGGACTTGGTCTTGTAAATGGTCTTTTAAAGCTTATGCCTACTGCCAAGGTTGGTCATATTGGTTTATACAGAGACGAAGAAACATTTGAACCACATGAGTACTACTGCAAGCTTCCATCAGCCATAGACCAACGAAAAATATTTGTAGTCGACCCTATGCTTGCAACTGGTGGTTCTGCCATCGCAGCAATTGATTTTATTAAAAAATATGGTGGAAAGGATATCACATTTCTTTGTGTAATAGCTGCACCAGAAGGCTTAGAAAAGTTAGCCGCAGCTCATCCTGACATCAAAATATATGTAGGCAACTTAGATAATGGCTTAAATGAAAAAGCCTACATTGTACCGGGTCTTGGGGATGCCGGCGATAGAATATTTGGAACTAAATAGGAAATGAGGTATTTATGAAGGTTATTGATGTTTATAAGCAATATTTTAATGGTAAATGCATTTACAATGATGTGCCACGCAAAGGCGCTGTAGTGGCTCTTACGGCCACTTCTGATGCTGGTATGATTAAATATGAGGTAAGTGTTAATTTCTTCCCTTATCGCGACCCTGAGGACTTTGCAATCAGTTATGATGCCTATGTAAGTGAAGTAATTTTTGAAGCTAAAGGAAGACGTTCTAAAAAACGTGAAAAGGTTTTCTTAGAGGAAATTAAGGGATATGCTAGTAAGCTTGCAACGAAAATGGGCGGGGAGATTGATTTTGAGAAGCCGCTCAGAGATGCTATGTATGGATAAAGAAAAAATTTTGCCCCTGTAGATATTTTTTTCTACAGGGGTGAATTTTTAAACATTGTATCTAAATGCCAAATCATTAAGTTCATCTGTTAACTTTTGATTATTTATCTTTCTTGCTAGTGGCATATAAATATCAATAGTTTCCTTTGCCTTAATTGCTTTTTTACTTTCATCTATAAAATCTATTGTTCGCATATTATGGAGTCTTTCTGCAAGCTTTATTAAAATGGCTTCATTTGATTCTCTTGCATCAAGCTGCTTTACAATATTCCATACATTTTCCGGCAAATCATTTTCCAGATTATTATTATTACCCTTAGTTGACACGTCGCAAAACATTCCAGCTAAAATTGTATCACTATCCGCACCTAATTCAGCTAACAATATTGCCACATTTATTGGATGTGTCACATATTCTTCGCCAGAATATCTTTTCTGACCTTCATAAGCCCTACATGCTATCTTATAAATATCATTTACAGTTGTTTCGTTTATTACAATAGCATTTTTAGTCAGAGTCTCTTTTAATATTGCTAATAATTCTTCCTTAGACATACCTACCTTGGTAGTGTTCAAAAAAATTTGATTCATATAATTACCTCCTATACAATCAAGTTCCAATTTCATTGTTCTAAGAAGCGATGGCGAAAAACCAAATTCTCTATTAAAAGACTTAGAAAAAGCACTGTGCGACTTCCATTCATATTTTAGAGCAACGTCAATAATACGCATTCCTGCCAAAATATCTTCGCAGGATTTTATAAGTCGTCGCCTACATACATATTCCATAACCGTCTCATTGGTACGCTCCTTGAATATACGAATGAAATGATATTCAGAATATCCCGCCACTTTTGCTATTTTTTTAATGTCTAGCGGTTCTTCTAAGTGCTCTTCTATATATCGCAAGACCTGATTCATAACCATCACCTTCCGTTCCACGTGGTAATTATATTATAAAAACTATTGTAAGGGGGCGCTGTTCCTAAATTGCTATGATTCTATACGCACCGCTATTTTTAATCACGAAATCAACATTCTACCACATTATCCGCCAGTTGTATTGTTGCCTTTCTATGAGCAATCATAAGAACTGTTTTTTGATTTCTCAATCTGCTAATTGCATCTGCTATCATCTGTTCTGACTCATTATCTAGGGCAGATGTAGCCTCATCCATAAGAATTATCGGAGCATTTTTTAAGATAGCTCTTGCTATGGCGATTCGTTGTCGCTGGCCTCCTGAAAGATTAGTACCTCTGTTGTTCATTATGGTATCATAACCATTTTCCAAATTTACAATAAATTCATGTGCATTTGCAAGCTTTGCTGCATTAATAACGGCTTCATCACTTGCATTTTCATTGGCAATTCTTATATTATCCCTAATACTCATATTATACAGATAGGGTTGCTGAGGTACATAGGCAATCAAATCTCGTATATTTGTTATACTAGTATTTTTTATTGATTGCCCTAATACATATATATCGCCACCCTGCAATTGGTAAAAGCCTAATAAAAGCTTTGCTAACGTACTTTTTCCACAACCTGAAGGTCCTACTATAGCAGTTATCTCATTAGTTGCAAAGGAATAAGATTTTTTGCCAAATATTTTCCCTTTGCCATTGTAGGCAAATTCGATATCCTTAAATTCTATAACATTTTCCGTATTCAAATCTGTTCTTTCTTCTGATGCAGATATTTCATATTCCTTTTCTTCCGGCATATTTAAAAATTCAAAAACACGCTCTGCATATGAAATACAATTTATCAGCTCAGGCATATTCTTTCCCAACTGCAAAAATCGAAAACTTAAAATGGAATACAAAGAATATATTGCCGCAACTTCACCTAATGTTGCCAGATTCTGTTGCATCATTATAATGCCTATAACAATAAACATTACCGAACACAGTCTGTCAAAGCCTGTATTAATCATTTCAAGAAGTGCAGACAAGCCCATTTTTTCTTTTTGTATCTTTGCATATTGGCTATTTAGTCTTTCGTATTTATGAGTACCTGTATGATTTACATCATATATTTTAGAAATGCCCGCTGAAGAAATAATATTGGTTATAGCCATGGTCATTTCTGAATTTTTTGATGACAGCTTTTTGCCGGCTTTTTTCACCGGATTGGATATTAGTGTATTCATAATCAGCAATATCACATTAAAGGCTATAAGAAATAATGTCATAATAGGATTAATCATAATCATCGCCACGACAAACACGGCAACTGAAATAATAGGAGCCAGAACTCTTCTTAATCTCGCTGAAAATATATTGGAAACCTTGTCTGAATCATATATTATTTTTGACATAATTTCTCCACTATGATGTTCCTCATAGTATGAATAAGGTAATCTCATTGCCTTTTCAAATACCAGCAATTTTAATTTTACCGTCATTCGTTTTGCTTCGTTGTTATATATACACATAAAAACTGCTGCCAGAACAGTTGCTATAATTCCCAAAACAATAGCTCCTGCCATATCTTTTATATATGTATCTGCACTGCCGCTTTTCGCCGCATCAACAACTATTTCTATGAATAACGAACCTGCAACTTCAAACAATGCACTCATTGCAGTCATCATAAATATTGCAGTTATATATAGCGGAAGTCTTTTTTCCAACAGTTTTAAGCTTTGTATCAGATTTTTCATTGTACTCATACGCCTTGCACCTCCCTGCCATATAAGCCTGCATACACACCATTGATTGCAATAAGTTCATTATGTGTACCTTTTTCAACAATTTCACCATCTTTCATACAGTAAATCCTGTCAGCCTCCTGTATTGTAGACAATCGGTGTGCTATAACAATCACAGTCTTTTTAGGATCCTCGTAAATTGTTTTGCTTATTACTTTTTCGGTCGCCTCATCTAAGGCAGATGTAGGTTCATCTAACAAAATAATCGGTGCATTTTTATACAATGCCCTTGCGATTGCCAATCTCTGGCGTTCACCACCTGAGAGCTTAACGCCTCTTTCTCCTACCACTGTATCATATCTATCCGGTAATGATTCTATCATTTTGGCTATTCCAGCCCTCTTACATACATTTTCAACTAAGGCTGCATCAATGTTTTCTGAACCATATGCAACATTTTCTAAAATGCTTCCAGGAAATAGATATGAGTCCTGTGGTACGTAAGCAATCAGCTTTCTTGCAGAATCAATATCCCATTCTTCAAAATCCTGTTCACAAAAATAATATTTACCATTAAGACATTTCTCAAATCCGCAAATAAGCTTCATAAGGGTAGATTTGCCTGAACCTGAGCTTCCAACAATTGCGCTAACCTTACCTTTCTCAATTGTAAGATTTACATTTTCCAACACATTATTTTTATCATAGGAAAAGCTGATATTTTCTAATCTAATCACGTCTTTTACATTTGAAATATCATCTGTTTTATAATTACCACTGTGTTCTTTTGGTAAATTTATAAGTTCCTCTATACGTCTTACTGAAATCATCATTTCCCTGGCATCAATTATTATAAATGGCAACTCACTTAATGGTGATGTTATTTTGCCAAACAAAATCATAAATGCCATAAGCTCGCCCAGTGTTATAACCCTATGTAAGGCAAGGTACAGTGCTATTGATGCACAAACAATGGTAGGCACCCACCTTATCAGGGAAGTAAGAGCATTAGCAAGTGCCTGATAGCGGTTTCTTGCATATTCATTATTTAAAATTTCTTTGCCCTTAGCCTTCACTCTTTTTCCTAAGGTATCATTTAAACCATATGCTCTTGCAACCTCAATGCCCTCTATATTATCTAAGGCAATATCTGCCAGCTCATCATATTTTCCTTTTCTCTTTTTTCCCAGTTCATTAATCCTTTTAGCTATAGCATTACTTAGAAATACCGCAACAGGAAAAACTATAATGGTTCCTAAGAAAATGTATCCATTAATTTTTACAAGCGCCATACTCATAACTATAATTGTTATGGTATATTGCAACATTGCCGGAAGAATCTCAGACATAAGTTTACCAATATCACTTATATCTGAAGTGAGCTTATTGATAACCGAGCCTGAATTATTTTCAAAAAAGCGGTATTCTACCTTTTCAAAAGATTTTACTGCAATACTTTTACATTCTTTTTGAACTTTTATGCTAAACAATTCTCCAATAATTGTTTTCAAAAATGATACAACCATACTTAAAGCGGTTATTATCCCTGCATTTAAAAGTAATTCCTTTGTATCTACATTTTTTCCCTCTATCAATGAATTAACAGCCTGTGAAATTATTTCTGAAGCTGATACCACCAATTCTGACAATACAAGTGCCAATAAGGCTGCTGCCACAAATAAATAACTGTATTTCAACGCTATTTTCTTCATTATAATCTCCTTCACTTGTAAATATTTTTTCATTAGTATATAATATTAAAAAAGTGATTTCATTAAAAATAAATGCATTATTTTGTATATATCTACAAAATAATGCTATCCAATATAATAAAGGAGATATTAAATATGCCACTACCATTAAAGCCCAATGAAAATATTTATATTGATCATCTGATAAAAGAAGGCCGTTACTCTATGCCAACTATGCAGGCAGCCCCCGACCATTATACAATCGGTTACGTTGTATCTGGCGACAGACGCTGGATTTCCACGAATACAATTCGAATCTGCCATGGAGGTGATTGCGGAATAACACCGCCACACGTCTACCATCGTAACTGTTCAATATCTGATGTTCCTTACGAAAGATATGTTTTAAAAATTAGAATTGAAACATTTCAACCTATAATAGATATACTCGGAGAAAATGAATTAAACAGGCTTTACCAAAATTATCTGCGTTTTACCAAGGAATCGCAAAAAATCATACGCTCTATGTTAGACGAAATGTTAAACGAATATACCAAAAACTCACCTTATTCACAGCTTATTCTTGAAGGTATGGCGTATAAGCTCTTTTTCTATATGTACGAAAATTACATACCATCTGAATTGGACAAAAGTACTCTATATATCAAAAAGTTTGATGAACGAATTCAAGACGCTCTAATTTATATTGAAAACAGTCTTATGTATGGTTCACCAATTGAGGAAGTTGCCGCATCCGTATCTCTATCGCCTTCACATTTTTCAAGGCTATTTAAATCTGTAACTGGTTCATCATATACAGACTACTTAACAGATGTGCGCTTACAACATGCTCAAATACTACTTGCTACAACCTCCCTTTCAATAAGCGAAATTGCTACTAAGCTTGGGCTTGCAAACGGTAACTACCTATGCACTATATTCAAGAAAAAATATGGAATCGCCCCTACTGAATATCGCAGGGAAGTGAAGAATTCATAGCGGTGGATGGGTATATATAACAAAGATTTGATAAGTCCAGAGAGAATCGGGGATAAAATGAAAAAGAGATGCCTATTGCCCGACATCTCTTTCAGAGGTTTACAAATATGCTTCTTTTAAAACTTAGATTCGTTTTTCGAGATCTTTTTTCAGCTGAGTATACATATAATCATAGCAATAAAAACCGTGTTGCATATAGTTGTTTTTAAGCTCTTTGTCAGCTCTTGTATTGTTCTTCACAAGCTCATCGATTGCTAAATCTTCGCTGAAATAAACCCTCTTTTCCAAAATGCTATTTTTACATTTAAGGGTTGCTTCAAAACGGCTATCGTATTGCTCCATACCGCAAACGATTTGAATATTATCAAATCCGGTTTTGTTTGTGAAATACAGGCTATACGTATTCAAGATCACGCAATTATCAAGAAGATTCTGCGTATCTTCTTTTGTTGGTATACTATCAATTATTACGGTATACACAAATGTGCGCTTCACATAGCCGGAAAACGTATTCCAAACGTTTTGCTGTTGTTCAACAAAGATCAATTCAGTATCAAATAGCTCGGATAGAAAATTGCGATAGCGTTCAAGGAGTTGATTGGATTCGTTTTCTGTTTCAACCTTGATTTTAACGTATCCAACAAAAACATCCTTTCCATCAGCTCGGCATTGCTTCCAACATTCCAAGCCTTGCGCAGCATCCAAGAAGTTTATCACTTCTTCTTGCAGATCGTCCTCTTCGTTAGATCTCGCTACGATCTCATAGTGGTTTTGTCTGTTTTGAATTTCAAATTCCTTCTCGTTTGCTTTGAAACAAGGGAATTTGTCTGCCTTCTCATCGTTGGTCAGAATGTGACAACAAATCAAATTATGATCTGCTGTTTTTCCACCTCTTGATTTAGGCAGAATGTGGTCAACATTCCAACCGTATTCGCTGTTTCTGTCATTGTAGGCAGCTCGAGCAATGGTACGTCCGGAAAAGTCAACCGCCTTTTGTTTCTTGCCGAACTGCTTTACCCAAAGTCGGCTTGCAGTTTCTTTGTTCAAGTCCATAGATTGTTTCATGTGTCATACTTCCTTTCGTTGTAGAAAACGAAGTATACTTGCATTAACCTCCTTAAAGTTTTGGCAAATACTCTGAACGACACATAGGGCAACCTATTGCTGAAACCTCAAAGGGTAATCCTTATAACAGCTTGACTAAGGATTTGCCGATCATCTTTTGCTGATGCAAAAGGGATAAGATTTGCTTATTTATGTTATATCACATATTTTCAAATTTTTCAATAGTTCCACGGGCTATCGACTTGTAACCTGAAGAAAAATATGCTATAGCATTCTCAAAGATACACGGTAGACTACTCAGGACATCCCACGACTTCTCTGTACTTACAATCCACATATAGCGTTAATCATAATGAATCACTTTATCTTACACTATAATCTAACTGGTCTTATCCCATTAAAATGTCACCAATCTATAGCTACTGTTCTTAGATAAATATCATTATTTTATCCTATTAAATACTATTTCTTTTTCCGATTGTATTATGAATTGCTCATCATCAAACTCACATATTCCTTCTAGTATTCTCTCATTCTCTCCATTTTCTTCAGTATATATAACCACACGCTTACTTCCAAAACGTTGAAACACGAAAAAAATAGTTACTTCTTCATTATCCTTAATCATCGTACCATATAGCTTGGCATCTTTATCTTCTATAAAATCTTTAGGCACTTCAAATTCTATTTGCAATTCTTCACATTTCCACTTGCTACCTGGATATTCATATGGCCGTTTGCCACTATTTTTATCATACATACCTGGCAACATACCTTTGCTATATGCAAATATAAGTCCAGATATAGAGAGTGAAATAAGTATCAAGAGTATTATTTTTTTCTTCATTCTATTCTCTCCTTAATGTCATACATGTCCTCTAATACCTCTTTAGAAATATAGTAATACGCAAGATATTTTATAATTTGTCATTATAATCATTGTATACTACGCTTAATCATAACATTATATTTCTTGTCTTTATTTGCATTTATCACAGAATAATTGCATAAGTATCCATCTTTTATCTCAAATACATATCTATCATTGCTTATTAACTTGTTATTGGGACAAGAATAAAAACTAAGGTCTACTATCAGTTTTTCTGGCAAATAGGTATATCTTTCTAACTCACAATTCAACACGCCCTCATATGCAAGATAATCATAATAAGCATACATTTGTAATTTATTATCATCATATATACATTCACTGATGCCTTCAATTCCAAAATCGTTAAACATAATACCTATTTCTTTGTTCTTGTCTCTCATTATAAATTCCTTTGAACCATTGCCTTCAATCGTAATCAATTGGTTATGTTCATTAAATCCATAAATGAAATCTATTTTACCTTTTGTAGTTTTTTCTTTAACAATTTTACCTCTTTCTACATTCCCTGAAATAACATCAGATATCAAGCTCGGACAATAATATCCTCGGTGCATAAGTTTAACGTCTTTTGCAAATTCTTTTCTTACTACCGTACAGGAATATTGCTCAAATAACTGAATATGTTTCCCTTCAATACTATATACTATATCATTAATAGCTTTGCAATCCCAGATATCACTAATCATATTACATACACATTCCTTTTCCATCTTACAATAATTCGTGGCTCTTTTGTAGCTATTATAACATCAATTTCTTGCATTGCAAATAATTACTTGGAACACATAAAAAGAACTCCACAAGTAAACTTGGGGAGTTCTTTCCATATATTGCAATTCGCAAGTAATTCCTATCTCTTTGAGAACTGTGGTGCTCTTCTCGCAGCCTTTAAACCGTATTTCTTTCTTTCCTTCATTCTTGGATCTCTTGTTAAGAAACCAGCTTTCTTTAATGTTGGACGGTATTCAGCATCTACCTGTAATAATGCTCTTGAGATACCGTGTCTGATAGCACCAGCCTGTCCTGTAAATCCACCGCCGTGAACATTTACAAGAACATCGTACTTGTCGATTGTTTCTGTAGCTACTAAAGGTTGACGAACGATAACCTTTAATGTTTCTAAACCGAAGTACTCATCCATGCTTCTCTTATTTATTGTAATGTTACCTGTACCAGGTACTAAATATACTCTTGCAATACTGCTTTTTCTTCTACCTGTTCCGTAGAACTTTGCTTTTGCGTTACTCTTCTTAGCCACTGTTTTGTCCTCCTATACCTTTAATTAAAATGTTAATACTTCTGGCTTCTGAGCAGCGTGTGGATGCTCTGCACCAGCGTATACGTTAAGCTTTGTGTACATTTGTCTTCCTAAAGGTCCTTTTGGAAGCATACCCTTAACAGCAAGTTCAATTACTCTTTCAGGTTTCTTTGCCATCATTTCTGCAAGTGTTGTTTCTCTCATACCACCTACGTAATCTGAGTGATTGTAATAAATCTTTTGTGCCATCTTCTTACCTGACACTTTAACCTTGTCAGCGTTGATTACGATAACATAATCGCCGCAGTCCATATGTGGTGTATAAGTAGGCTTGTTCTTGCCTCTTAATACGCTAGCAACCTGAGATGCTAAACGACCTAATGTATATCCTGTAGCGTCAACTACATACCATTTTCTTTCAATTGATGATCCACTAGCCATGAATGTCTTCATTGGTTTACCTCCTGATTTAAATATGTTACTTAATGATTTATGTTAAAATGTCCTAACCGGGGCTTTGGCTCAAACATTTCTTTCCAATCTGTCACAGTTTAATATTATATAATAATGTTATCCACATGTCAAGGGATTTTTTTCATTATTTTCCCCCAAATTTTCATCCGGATATTCTATATTTACCAGTCTAAGACCTTGTGGTGGAGCGGTTGGTCCTGCCACTGTTCTATCGCATTTTTCAAGCATTTCTTTCACATAATCTGTGGTGTAGTGACCACTGCCAACCTTGATTAGGGTGCCGGCGATTATTCGCACCATATTGTAGAGAAATCCATTTCCGGTAACCCGGATTGTAATAAGCTTATCGCTCTTTTGAACTTTGATATCATATATTGTGCGCACGGTGCTTTGTGCCTGAGTTTTCACGCAGCAAAAGCTTTTAAAGTCGTGCTCGCCTATTAAATAAGTTGCCGCCTCATTCATCTTTTCTACATCTAGAGGCAGATTTACAAAATGCGTATAAAGGCGATTTGTTGGAAGTGGAAATTCATCATTGTAAATACAATATTCATAGGTCTTTATGGTGTTGCATTTGCGTGGATGAAAATCAAGTGGCACTTCTTTTGCAGCTCTTATTGTAATGTCTTTTGGCAAATGGTGATTCAAAATGTGAATGTAGGCAGTGTATGGCAACGTGCTGTCTGTATCAAATACAGCCACATTTCCATAGGCGTGGACACCTGCGTCAGTTCTGCTGGCGCCAATAAGTTCTACCTCTTTTCCTTCTGCAAGGGCAAGACAACGACATAATTCACCTTCTATTGTTGTTGCATTATTTTGTTTTTGCCATCCCGAGTAATTGGTGCCGTCATAAGCTACCGTTAACATTATTCTTCTCATTATATAAAGTTCTTTCCTGCGTATACCGCAACTAAATAAAGTATTAATACTACATAAGCTATGTAATCTCTTTTTTGATATTTTAAAGGTTTCATCTTTGTTCTGCCTTTTCCACCGGCGTAGCAACGTGCTTCCATAGCCAGGGCAAGGTCATTGGCTCGCTTTACGGCCGATACGATTAGTGGCAATAATAGAGGTATCATTGCCTTAACACGATTTATAAGACTTCCACTTTCAAAATCAGCACCTCTTGCCATCTGTGCTTTCATAATTTTGTCAGTTTCTTCTACCAAAATCGGTATAAAACGAAGGGCTATTGACATCATCATGGCAATTTCATGAACAGGCACTTTTATTACTTTTAAAAAGCCAAGAGCTTTTTCAAGGCCGTCTGTTAAGTTATTAGGCGTTGTTGTAAATGTCATAATTGACGAACCCATTATAAAGTAAATGAGTCGTACGCACATATAAAATGCCAGTATAAGACCTTCCTTTGTTGCCTTTAGCTTCCATATTTTAAATATTACTTCTCCATCTGTTAAAAACACATTAAATAATGAAGTAATTACCAAAAGCAACACTATGGTTTTCAAGCCACGCACTATAAATTTAAATGGCACCTTTGACAATTTTATTACGCCAATAAGGAAAAATGTTGCCATTAAATATACATATGGGCTACGCTCTGCAAATAAGGCTATTATAAATATTATTGTTCCGGCAAGCTTTACTCTTGGGTCAAGCTTATGAATTACAGATGGTGCCGGATAATATTGACCTAATGTAATATCCTTTAACATTTATTGTCTAAACTCCTTTAAAAGGCTGTTTTTTGCTTCTTCTATGGTTATTGCTGATGTATCAACATTAAACCCTTTATTTTTCAATGCATTCATTACGTAGGTTATCTGTGGGGCTGCAAGGCCTATCTCTTCTAATTCCTTGTAATGAGTGAATATATTTTTTGTGGTATCATCATACATAAGCTTACCTTTGTTCATGACTAATATTCTATCCACATATCTGGCGATATCTTCCATGCTATGGGATACTAATATTATGGTCATATTGGTTTCTTCATGCATTTTTTTAATCTGCTCGAGTATCTCATCCCGACCTTTTGGGTCAAGACCTGCTGTCGGCTCATCAAGAATCAACACTTCCGGTTTCATTGCTAAAACACCGGCAATTGCAACTCTACGTTTTTGACCGCCGGACAATTCAAATGGTGACTGGTAATATTGGTCCATTGGAAGTCCTACCATTCTCAACGCTTCAAAAGCTCTTAATTCAACTTCTTTTTGTGTCAGCTTTAAGTTAGACGGACCATAACATACATCTTTAAATACATTTTCCTCAAAAAGCTGGTATTCAGGATACTGAAATACCAGTCCTACCTTTGAACGCAGGCTTGGTAGTGAAAATTCTTTATCGTATATATCATTGCCATTATAGTAAATGTTACCCTTATCTGCCTTTAAAAGGCCATTTAAATGTTGTATAAGGGTTGATTTACCCGAACCCGTATGACCTATTATTCCTACGAATTCGCCCTGTTCTATGGCAAAGCTGATATTGTCTAGGGCTAGTTTCTCATAACCCGTTCCCTGACCGTATATATAGCTTATTTTATCTGCGATAATCGACATAACTCATTCACCAACTCATCTATTTTAAGAATTCCATTTGGAAGAGGAATTCCTTCTTTTCTTAATTCATATGCTAACTGTGTTACCTGTGGCACATCTAAGGAATATTCTTTCATTTTTTCTACCTGTGAAAATATTTCTCTAGGCGCACCTTCCATAACTATCTTTCCATTATCCATTACATATATTTTATCGGCATCTATGGTTTCTTCCATAAAATGTGTTATCAATATTATTGTTATATTTTCTTCTTTATTCAACTTATGTAATGCTTCTAATACTTCTTTTCTACCGCTTGGGTCTAACATAGCAGTAGGCTCATCTAAAACTATACAATTAGGGCGCATAGCAAGGGTTCCTGCTATGGCTACTCTTTGTTTTTGACCACCTGAAAGCTTATTAGGAGAATATTCTCTAAATTCATACATTCCTACCGCTTTAAGGCTTTCTTCTACTCTTTTTATTATCTCTTTTGTTGGCACTCCCATATTTTCTGGTCCAAATGCCACATCTTCTTCTACTACTACACCTATTATCTGATTGTCAGGATTTTGAAATACCATACCAGTATTTCTTCGTATTTCAAGCTCTTTTTCCGTATCTGTAGTATCTATATCATTTACATACATTTTACCTTCTGTTGGCTTTAATAATGCGTTCATATGCTTTGCCAAGGTAGATTTTCCAGAACCATTATGTCCTAAAATGGCTACAAACTGTCCCGCTTCAATGGAAAATGTAACATTGTCCACAGCAACTTTTATGCCTTCAACATTGTTATCATCATCTCTATACACATATTCAAATGTAAGATCACAAGCTCTAATTACAGACATATATCCTCCAAACCAATCGTTTCTAGTATATAAAGTAACCCCCGCTACTTAGCGAGGGCTACTCTTTATAGTTATTATACTAATTCAAGAACTACTTCCATAGCTGCATCGCCCTTACGTTGGCCGATCTTGATTATTCTTGTGTAACCACCATTTCTTCCTACATACTTTGGTGCGATTTCATCGAATAATTTTGCAACTAAATCGATTTCCTTTGTTCCTCTCTTCTTACCAGCTGCTTCTGTTGGAACTTCCTTTACTGAGTAAAGAACCTTAAGCATCTGTCTTCTAGCATGAAGACGTGAAGGCATATCCTTCTTAATTGTCTTTTCAACTGAATCGTATACTGTAACTTTCTTACCGTCAACAACTTCTTTAACTCTCTTGCCGTCTTTATCTTTACGTGCAACCTTTGCTGTTACAGTAACTGTTTCAAAGTTATCTTTTTCCTTTACAGCTAAAGCGATAAGACCTTCAGCTACCTTACAGATTTCCTTAGCCTTTGCTTCTGTTGTAATAATCTTACCATTGTTAATTAAAGCTGTAACCTGATTTCTAATTAATGCTTTTCTTTGGCTTGCTGTTCTACCAAGCTTTCTATACTTTGCCATTTAAATTTACCTCCATTTGTGGAACACATATCTACGCTTCTTTGGTCTTACTAAATATGTGCTGTTATTCCATAAATTGTAACATCTTCAAAATTTTAATCTTCTGAAGTCTTAAGTGATAATCCTAATTCACTTAATTTAGCAAGAACTTCTTCTAAAGACTTACGTCCAAGGTTTCTAACCTTCATCATATCTTCTGAAGTTCTATCGCATAATTCGCCTACTGTATTAATGCCTGCTCTCTTTAAGCAGTTGTATGAACGAACTGATAATTCTAAGTCGTCGATGCTTGTATTGCTAATCTTTGCAGTCTCATCTTTCTTTCCATCATTCATAACGTCAGCTAACTGACCTGCTTCTGAAAGGTTGATGAATAATGATAAATGCTCGCTTAATACCTTAGCTGCTAAACTAACAGCTTCATCCGGACTTAATGTACCGTTTGTATATACGTCTAATGTAAGTTTGTCATAATCAGTTGTCTGACCTACACGAGTATTCTGAACTGTTAAATTAACACGCTCTACAGGTGTATAAATTGAGTCAATAGCAATAACATCCTTTGACTGACCTTCTACCTTGTTCTTATCTGAACTAATGTAACCACGGCCTTTTTCTATTGTTAACTCAATATTTAACTTACAGTCTGTACCTCCATTAAGTGTTGCAATTACTAAATCCTGGTTAAGAATCTCGATATCAGGACCAGCCTTAATATCAGCAGCAGTTACTACACCTTCACCACTTGCTTCAATGTAAGCTACTACAGGCTCATTACCTTCGCCTGTGTGCTTAATTGATAAATTCTTAATATTCATAATAATTTCAGTAACATCTTCCTTAACACCAGGAATTGAACTAAATTCATGAGCTACGCCATCAATCTTAATACGGCATACTGCTGCACCTGGTAAGGAAGAAAGCATAATTCTTCTTAATGAATTACCTAATGTTGTACCATAACCTCTTTCAAGTGGTTCTACAACAAATCTTCCATACTTCTTATCTTCAGAGATCTCTTCAATCTCAATTTTGGGTTTTTCAAAATCGAACACTATAAAGCCCCTCCTTCATTGGGTATGGTTAATCCTTACGGATTATTTTGAATATAATTCGACGATAAGCATTTCATCAACTGGAACATCGATAATTTCTCTTGTAGGTAAAGCCTTTACGCTACCCTTAAGATTTTCTTTATCAGCATCTAACCATTCTGGTGAAATTCTACCATTTGTAGCTTCTAAAATATCTTTATATCTTTGAGAATCCTTTGACTTCTCTCTGATTTCAATTGTGTCACCAGCCTTGATTAAGTATGATGGAATGTTTACACACTTACCATTTACTAATACATGCTTGTGATCTACGATCTGTCTTGCTTCTTTTCTTGTTCTCGCAAGACCTAATCTAAATACAACATTGTCAAGTCTTGATTCAAGTAAAATCATTAAGTTTTCACCTGTCATGCCTTGCATCTTTTCAGCCTTCTTGTAATAATTTCTGAAAGGCTTTTCTAATACGCCGTAAATGAACTTAGCTTTCTGCTTTTCTCTAAGCTGAATACCATATTCGCTCATTTTCTTTCCGGCTCTGCTTGATTGTCTGTTTGACTTTTTATCTATTCCTAAATAAACTGGATCTAATCCAAGTGATCTACATCTTTTTAGAACAGGAACTCTATTAATAGCCATCTTTAATTACACCTCCTAATTAGACTCTTCTGCGTTTTGGTGGACGGCATCCATTATGTGGAACTGGAGTTACGTCCTTGATGCTTGTTACTTCAAGACCACAAGCTTGAAGTGCACGAATTGCTGCTTCTCTTCCTGAGCCTGGTCCCTTAACCATAACATCTACTGATTTTAAACCGTGTATTAAAGCTGCCTTTGTAGCAGTTTCTGCTGCCATCTGCGCTGCATAAGGAGTAGATTTCTTTGAACCTCTAAATCCTAGACCACCAGCACTTGCCCATGACAATGCATTTCCTTCAAGATCTGTTAATGTAACGATTGTATTATTGAAAGATGATTGAATGTGTGCTTGTCCGCGTTCAACGTTTTTCTTCACACGCTTTTTTGTCACTTTTTTTGTAACTTTTTTAGCCATTTTCTAAACTAACCTCCCTTATGGGTTCCCTAAAACGGGTTATTTCTTCTTATTTGCAACTGTTTTCTTTGGACCCTTGCGAGTTCTCGCATTAGTCTTTGTTTTCTGACCTCTAACTGGAAGTCCTTTTCTGTGACGAATGCCTCTGTAGCATCCGATTTCTTGTAATCTCTTGATATTTAAAGCGATTTCTCTTCTTAAATCACCTTCTACTGTCTGACTTGCGTCAATAACGTCACGGATTCTAGCTACTTCTTCGTCTGTTAAGTCTCTAACACGTGTGTCAGGGTTAACATTTGCTTCAGCTAAAATACGGTTTGAGCTTACTCTACCAATACCATAGATATAAGTAAGACCAATTTCTACACGTTTTTCTCTTGGTAAATCTACACCAGCGATACGAGCCATGTGCGTTGCACCTCCATTAGTTAATTTTGAGCATTATATCCTTATGTAACTCACCACTTTGTGGTGTTTGGAATGATGTACATACCTCCAAAATGCTTCTGTTAATTGTTTCTTTTATTTAATAGCAATGAACCGCATGTGTTTCCACAGTGCCTGGTGGTTCATTACTGCAGCCGCATAATTAGAACCACTATAAACGACCAAAACAGTGAATTGCAAGCGCACTTCACCCTTTGTTCTTCGCTATTCGTGATTGTGTTGGGTTAATTAACCCTGTCTTTGTTTGTGCTTTGGATTCTCACAGATTACTCTGATGCTTCCTTTTCTCTTAATGATTTTGCATTTTTCACAAATTGGTTTAACTGATGATCTAACCTTCACCGTAAATCCTCCTTTCAGAAAAAGTTCGCTTTGTATTATAACATACTTATATATATAATTTCAAGCGAAACTTACAAAAAATTTAAAAACTTTTTTTGTTCTTAAATTATTTGTCTCTCCAAATGATTCTTCCTTTTGTTAAATCGTATGGAGAAAGTTCAATTGTTACCTTGTCTCCCGGTAAAATTCTAATATAATTCATACGAAGTTTACCGCTGATATGTGCTAATACCTTATGTCCGTTTTCTAATTCTACCTGGAACATTGCATTAGGTAATTTTTCTACTACTGTACCTTCAATTTCAATAACATCTGACTTTGACATTTAAATCCTCCTATTCGTCCTTTAACATCATATATTGCTTAATTGCATATTTGATTTCTTCATCAATAATTTTCTTATTGCTTTCAAATTTGTCATTAAGCATGGCATCTACATAGTTAATAGCCTGAACATGTTTTTTCTTCTTTTTCTTAGGATTAGCAATTTTTTTCAATTTGCCATCCACTAAATATACATATTCTTTATCAAATGAATATATTACATAAATATTGTCTTTATCATGTCCGGCTTTTGATTTTACCAATTGAAACCTTACAAATTCCTGCAAACTTTTCACCTCACATTAAATGTTAAATCCCAGCAAATATTGCTTTTTCTTTTTCAGTTAATGTTAATATCTCCGGTTCGCCGTCTGTTATAACTATGGTATTTTCATAGTGAGCCGACCATCTTTCATCACCTGTTACTACAGTCCAATCATCGTCTAACCAAAATACTTCATAAGTTCCTTCATTTATCATAGGTTCAACGGCAAGTGTCATACCAGCCTGCAGTTTCACGCCACGTCTTCTTTGACGGTGATTAGGTACCTGTGGTTCTTCATGGAGGGCTGTACCAATTCCATGACCTACCAAGTCCCTTACTACGCCATATCCAAAGCCTTCACAGTATTCAGCAATCGCATTGGAAATATCATGTAAATGATTGCCAGCTTTTGCATATTTTATACCTTCAAAGAAACTTTGTCTTGTTCTTTCTATAAGTAATTGTGCTTCATTGCTTATCTGGCCTACACCATGTGTTCTTGCAGCATCTGAATGATAGCCCTTATAAATAAGACCAGCGTCTAAACTAACTATATCGCCTTCTAATAATATACGTTTTTTAGAAGGAATTCCATGTACAACTTCATCATTTACGGATACGCAGATTGATGCAGGATATCCGTTATAATTAAGAAATGATGGAATACAGTTAAAACTTCTTATTACTTCTTCACCAAGTTTATTAATATCATATGTTGATATACCTGGTTTTATTGCCTTTTCCATTTCTTCATGAACTATTGCTAAAAGCCTTCCGGCTTCTCTCATAAGTTCAATCTCTCTGGCAGACTTTATAGTTATTGACATAAGTTATTCTCCTAGAATTTTAACGATGGCGTTGAATACTTCTTCCATTTCAACTGTTCCATCTACTTCAACTAAGACACCTTTATTTGTATAATAATCAATTAAAGGCTGTGTTTGTTCATGATACACATCAAGACGTTTCTTAACTGTCTCTGGCTTATCGTCATCTCTTAAGATAAGCTGTGCATTACATCTGTCACATATTCCTTCAACCTTTGTTGGAATATGTACGATGTGATATGTAGCACCACATGCCACACAAGCTCTACGGCCTGACATACGGTTAATAATATTTTCATCAGGAACTTCCACATTGATTGCATAATCTACTTTTTCGCCAATTGCCTGTAAAGCAGCATCTAAAGCTTCTGCCTGTGGAATTGTTCTTGGGAAACCGTCTAAAACATATCCCTTAACACAATCATCCTGTTTTACTCTGTCTACTACTAAATCTACTACTAATTCATCTGGTACTAAAAGACCTTTATCCATATATTCTTTAGCCTTTTTTCCTAATTCTGTACCATTCTTAATATTTGCTCTAAAAATATCTCCTGTTGAGATATGTGGTATCTGCCATTTATCGGCGATTTTCTTTGCCTGTGTACCTTTTCCGGCACCAGGTGCTCCTAACATAATAATCTTCATAAATTTTCCTCCAGCATTAAAGCCTTCACTCACTAGAAAGGACTCGCCAAAAATTATACATTTCCGGCAAGCCATTCCTATAAGTATTTATATGTTCACGAATTGAAAACTTTTTTATGAATTAAGGAATCCCTTGTAGTTACGAACTAACATCTGTGATTCTATCTTCTTGATAGCTTCCAAAATAACGCTTACGATAATTATAATTGATGTTCCGAAGAACGAAACACTTGCTCCAAATACACCAGATAATACGATAGGTACTACTGCTACTACAACAAGACCTAAAGCACCAATAAATACTATGTAGTTTAAGATGCTGTTTAAGTAGTCTGTTGTTGGCTTACCAGGACGGATACCTGGGATAAAGCCTGCTGACTTCTTCATGTTGTTAGCGATTTCCATTGGGTTAAATGTAATTGATGTGTAGAAATATGCAAATACTACTATCAATATAATGTAAGCTAATAAACCAATAGAATAGATTGGAGTTTCTTTAAGACACCAATATTGCTGTGAGAAATACTTTGTCCATTCCATAGTCTTTCCTGTTGCAAAATTTGCAATAATTACAGGTGCCTGTAAAATTGTTGAAGCGAAGATTACAGGAATAACACCAGCTGTGTTAACCTTTAAAGGAATGTTTGATGCATTACCACCAACCATCTTGTTACCTTGTACTTTCTGTGAATACTGTACAGGTATCTTTCTTTCGCCACCTTGTAATAAACATACAAACCATACCATAGCAAATATAACTGCTACAATAATAACTGCAGCTAAAACTGCTTTCGCAATGTTTGATTCTGACTTGATAAATGTTGCATAAAGTAAACCAAGATCACTTGGAATACTTGAAATGATATTTACCACTAAGATTACTGATATACCATTTGTTACACCCTTTTCAGTGATACTTTCGCCAATCCACATAAGGAATGCTGTACCAGCTGTAAGAGTTACTACTATCATAAGGATATCAAACCATTCACTACCAGCCTTTAAAAGGTTGTTGTTCTTGAATGTGATAGCCATACCGATTGCTTCTATAACTGCTAAACCAACAGTTACATATCTTGTAATTTCTGCAATCTTCTTCTTTCCGTCAGCTCCATCTTTTTGCATTTCTTCTAATTTAGGAATTGCAATTGTTAAAAGCTGCATGATAATTGATGATGTAATGTATGGGCTGATACTCAATGCAAATATTGACATTTTTTCAAATGAACCACCTGTGATGGCATCAAGGAAAGTAAAACTACCTTCACCTGCTGTATTGAAAAAGTTTTGAATTGCACTACTAAATCCAGCTGTATTTACACCAGGAATAGGAAGTAAGCTTCCTATCCTGATTATGATTATCATCAAAAATGTATATACAAGTTTCTTTCTAATATCTTTAATTTTAAATGCATTGCGGAGTGTTTTAAACATTAGATCACCTCACAGGTTCCACCAAGTGCTTCTATTTTAGCCTTAGCATTTTCACTAAAAGCGTTAGCTTTAACATTAAGTTTCTTTGTTAATTCACCATTTCCAAGAATCTTAACACCATCCTTAGGATTTGATACAATACCAGTTTCGATTAATGATTCGATTGTAACTGTTGCACCGTTTTCAAACTTATCCTCTAATGCTTTAAGGTTAATACCTACGATTTCAAGAGAATTTCTGTTTGTGAAACCTCTCTTAGGTATTCTTCTATATAATGGCATCTGACCACCTTCAAAGCCTGGTCTTGGAGCTCCTGAACGAGCCTTTTGACCCTTATGACCCTTACCTGCTGTCTTACCATTTCCTGAACCGTGTCCACGGCCTCTTCTGAAATTATCGCTTTGCTTAGAACCCTGAGCTGGTTGTAAATTTGATAAGTTCATCTTTGCACCTCCTTATCCACTGATTAAATTTCTTCGACCTTTACTAAATGTCTTACTTGTTGAAGCATACCTCTTGTTGCTGCATTATCAGGTAATTCTACTGAATAATGTAACTTTCTTAAACCAAGAGCTTCAACTGTTTTGATATGCTTTGGTACTGCACCGATTGTAGACTTAACTAAAGTTACTTTTAATTTATCTGCCATCTTTCAGTCCTCCTCTTAGTTATATAATTCTTCAACTGTTTTGCCACGAAGTCTTGCTACTTCTTCTGGAGTCTTTAACTGACTTAAACCAGCGATTGTTGCAAGTACAACGTTTTGCTTATTGTTTGATCCAAGTGATTTTGTACGGATATTCTTGATACCTGCAAGTTCAAGTACTGAACGGGCAGGACCACCTGCGATAATACCTGTACCTTCAGGTGCCTTCTTTAATAATACTGAAGCGCTACCAAACTTTCCTAAGAAATCGTGTGGTATACTTGCATCTTCATTAATTGCTACGCTTACTAAATGCTTAATAGCGTCTTCTTTTCCTTTACGGATAGCCTCTGGAATTTCAGCGGCCTTACCAACACCAGCACCAACATGTCCGTTGCCGTCACCAACAACTACTAAAGCTGAAAATCTGAAGTTACGTCCACCTTTTACAACCTTAGTTACACGCTTGATTGATACTACTTTTTCACTTAATACTAATTGACTAGCATCAACGATTGTACGTTTCATGTTTCTTTCCCTCCTGCTTAAAATTCCAATCCAGCTTCTCTAGCAGCTTCTGCTAAAGCCTTGATTTTTCCTTGATATATGAATCCGCCTCTATCATAAACGACAGTTGTAATTCCCATTTCTAATGCTTTCTTTGCAATTACTGTTCCCAAGTATGCAGCTGCATCTACGTTATTAGTCTTTTCTAATTCAGCCTTTACTTCCTTCTGAAGTGTTGAAGCTGATACTAATGTTTTTCCAACTGTATCGTCAATAATCTGAGCGTACATATGATTATTACTTCTGAACACGGCTAAACGTGGTCTTTCAGCTGTACCGCTGAAACGATTACGTAATTTTCTATGCTTGTTTTTGATTACTTCTGTTCTAGATACTTTACTAACCATTTTCGTTCACTCCTTTAATTATTTCTTACCAGTCTTACCAACTTTACGTCTAATAACTTCATCAGCATACTTGATACCCTTGCCCTTGTAAGGTTCTGGACGTCTCTTATCTCTGATTTCAGCAGCGTACTGGCCAACTTTTTCTTTATCAATACCTTTGATTATAATCTTGTTCTGTCCGTCAACAGTTGATTCGATACCTTCTGGATCTGTCATTTCAACTGGATGTGAGTAACCAAGTGATAAAACTAATGTCTTACCGTTCTTCTGTGCCTTGTAACCAACACCATTTACTTCAAGAACCTTTTCATAACCTTCAGTAACACCTGTTACCATATTAGCGATTAATGTTCTAGTTAAACCATGTAAAGCTTTCATTCTCTTTAATTCGCTTGGTCTTGTAACTACAACTTCAGCGCCTTCTAATTTAATTTCCATTTCCGAAGGTAATACTCTTTCAAGAGTAC
>JAZQMK010000048.1:0-5312 GCA_045543455.1 Lachnospiraceae bacterium | reverse complement strand
CTTGTCCACTTTCAGCGCCGAGCACGGTCGCGACAGCGACATTCTTCTTATTCGTGCGAGTGCGCATCCCACGGAGTGTTTTTATTCAATAGGGAATACCTCTTTAGAGGATTTTCCTATTGAATAAAAAAATAACAGCCTAGGCTGTTATTTTTTAGCGTTCTACAAGCAGTGCAAACGTCTTTTCGAGCAAATGTTATCCTTCTCAACTACGTAAGCAAAATAACATTTCTTTAGAAAAGGCTTTGGAGCCGTCGGTGCTTTGCTGGCAGGAGGTGTTAGCCGAACTGGTAGCTTATGCATCCGTTACGTGCGACAAGCAGTGCAAACGTCTTTTCGAGCAAATGTTATTTTGCGCTCTGCCTTCCCGCATGATCCACTTCATACTCTCCCTTATATATAAGCTCTCCTATTGGAACTATTTCATAGCCTGCGTCTTTTAATCCCACAATTACGCTTTCCAAGGCATCAGCTGTATATTTTGCGCCGTTGTGCATAAGGATAATTGCACCATTTTCCATATTTTTATGATTTACTACTGTATTTACTATACTGTCAACGCCATAATCCTTCCAGTCAAGACTGTCAACTGACCATTGAATCGGATAATAACCACAATCTCTTGCGCCTAATATTACCGCATTATTGTATTCGCCATAAGGAGGGCGAAAAAGGCACATATCAAGTCCTGTCAATTCCTTAACCTTTGTATGTACCTTCATAATTTCTTCTTCTATTTGTTTATTATCAAGCTTAGACATATGCTTGTGATTTTCACTGTGATTTGCAAGCTCATGACCTTTACTTGCTATCATTTTCACATCCTCAGGATAACTTTCAACCCAGCCTCCAGTCATAAAAAATGTTACTTTTACATTATGTTTTTCTAAGATTTCCATAATTTTTGCTGTATCTTCATTGCCCCAAGCCGCATCAAAGGAAAGTGCTACTTTCTTTTCCTTTGTATCAACGCAATATATCGGCAATTCTCTTTTGCTTTTCCCTGATGTAGTTATAGTTGTTTCATTTGCTAGTAGAAATGCAAATAGGGACATTACAACAAATGCCCCTAGAAATATCATAATTTTTGCATCATTTTTAAACTTACTACTCATATTATACCCCAGATAAATTCTTATAATAAAATCTATGCAGAGTAATCTTTTTCTATTCTTTTAATACATCTTTTTTGCTAGCTTTTACTTCTTCGTTATAACATTCAAATGTATTTTCTACAAGCATCCAGTCAAGCTTTGGTGTAAATAAGCTTACCAATGGTACAAGTACAAGTCCTGCTACCATCGCTACTGCACCGGCTATAATTGGTGATGGTAAATATCCCAAAAACATATTTGATACTGTGATACCTACACCTGATGCAAAGCTAACCCATACGGCGGCCTTTGTAACATTTTTGCTATACAGACCATATAAAAATGGTGCTAAGAATGAGCCAGCAAGTGCACCCCATGATATACCCATAAGCTGTGCAATAAATGTTGGTGGGTCAAGTGCCATTATTACTGAAATTGCAATAAACACTGCAATAAATATTCTCATTATAAAAATCTGTTTCTTTTCACTTAAATCTTTAACCAGTGTACCCTTTATAAAATCCAAAGTAAGTGTTGAGCTTGATGTCATAACAAGCGATGACAGTGTTGACATAGATGCAGAAAGCACAAGCACAACAACTATACCAATCAACACATCCGGTAAAGTCGAAAGCATACCTGGAATAAGGCTGTCATACTGTAACTTACCATCTGCTGCATATGTAGCTTTATCTTCAAATAATCTTGCAAATCCACCTAAAAAATATGAACCACCAGCAACCACTAAAGCAAATATAGTCGATATAACAGTTCCCGTTGTTATTGATTTTTCATCTTTAATCGAATAGAACTTTTGTACCATCTGTGGAAGTCCCCAAGTACCAAGAGATGTAAGAACTACAACACTAACAAGTTCTAAAATATTAGGTCCAAAAAATGAAGTATATGCGCCCTGCTGACCTAATGTAGTCGGATCTTCGCTAACAATTGTAGAAAGCTGCATCACTGCTTCATAAAATCCGCCTTTATCATTAAGCACACTTACTATTACTGCAACAATACCTGCAAGCATTACAATACCTTGTATAAAATCATTAATTGCAGTCGCCATATATCCACCAGCAATTACATATACACCTGTAAGAGCGGCCATTACAATAACACAAACCTTGTAATCAATCTCAAATGCAATACCAAAAAGATTAGATAAGCCATTATAAATCGAAGCTGTATATGGTATCAAAAATACAAAAACAATCACTGAAGCCACAAGCTTAAGAGACTTACTTTGGAATCTCTTTTCAAAAAATTCCGGCATAGTTCTTGCACTTAAATGATTAGTCATTACTCTTGTTCTTCTTCCAAGAATAACCCATGCAAGTAAGCTTCCAATAAATGCATTTCCAAGTCCAATCCATGTAGAAGCTAAGCCAAATTTCCAGCCAAACTGTCCTGCATATCCAACAAATACAACTGATGAAAAATAAGATGTACCGAATGCAAATGCTGTAAGCCATGGGCCAACTGCTCTTCCGCCAAGCACAAAATCATTAACATTTTTTGTATGCTTTCTTGAATATATTCCAACTCCTATCATAGTTGCAAAAAATATAATCAACAGTGTAACCTTTATTTCCATAAAAAAACCTCCACACTAAATTACTTTAAAGCGTTAAAGTAATTATACTTTAAAGTGCGGAGGATGTCAAGTATTTATTTTTTTATTTCGTACTTTTCTTTTTTAATCTTTCTTTCCTTTAATCTGTTATTGACCTTTTCTCTTAATAATGCGTATAATACTGAGCTCAAAGGTATAAATACAAGCATACCCACTACGCCAAAAAGATTACCACCTAATGTAACTGCCACTAATACCCATATAGAAGGTAGTCCAACTGAATTTCCCACAACATGTGGATATATAAGATTACCTTCAATTTGCTGTAATACCTGGAAGATAACAAAGAACCATATCGCCTTTACTGGATCCACCATAAATATCAAAAACATCGCAATAATACAGCCTACAATCGCACCAAATATCGGAACTAGTGCAGTTACTGCAATTATAACACCTATCAAAAGTGCATATGGATATTTTAAAATTAACAATGTAACAACAAACATAGAACCTAGTACAATAGCCTCTGTACACTGACCTGTAATAAAATTAGCAAAGGTCTGGTGTGACATTTTTGCAATTTTCACAACATTATCAGCTAGTTTTTCCGGCAACATAGCATAAAATAGCTTTTTAAATTGGGACGCTAATGTCTCCTTCTTCGCCAAAATATATATGGCAAATACAAAGCCGATAAATATATTGAAAATACCACTTACCACTGACGATATAATAACAAATGTTCCTGTAAACAAATTGCCAATACCATTACCTGCGAAATCAAATATTCCAGCTATATAGCCACCCCAATCCAATTCTAACTCCTCTAACCATTTTTGTACCATAGGTAAATCCAATTCATACTTAGCTATCAAATCCTGAAGCTTGTATATAAAATTTTTAGCACTTTCTATAACCAATTCTACAGTGTTTATAAGTTCCGGAATAAGCATAAACAGAATTAAAGCCACTATTCCAAAGAACAAAATAAGTGTTAACACGATAGCAACAGCTCTTTTTATTTTCTTAAACCATTTAGCCTTTACTTTATTTAATAATTTATTTTCAATGCTTTTCATAGGAACGCTTAACACAAATGCCAGACATGCACCAATCAAAAATGGCAATGTTACATTTGCAATCCACTTTATAAGCATACCGACTTTACCTATATTTTGCACTGCAAAAAACAAAATTATCGCATATGTTATTATCATAATTATACTTTTAAATTTTTGTTTTTCCATCTTTCTACCTCCGTCAAACATATGAAATTAGTATATCTCAAAGAAAGCATTTCGTCAATGACATTCACATTTTCTTAACTTTAACATACTTTATTAGTATAGTCATAAAAGAAAGGACTTAGTATGAATAATAATAATTGTCAAAAAAATGAATTCGTTATCGCTATGGCTTATGTTCCATGGCAAAGTTTCAAAAACCTCTACAATAACTCAACTGGGCTTAAAAGAGGTACTATTTTTGAAGAGCTTGATAAACCATTTTTAGGAGGTGGATGCAAAAAATGAACAGAAACTGTTATAACCCAAACATGCAACAACGTTGCTGTAATGTAATAGAAACAGATAATTGTGATATGGCCGCCATTGAAAATATGGACTGCAGACAATTAAAACAGCTTGTTATGGAGCTTGGCTTCGCCATTGTTGATATGACTATGTATTTAGATACTCATCCAACTGATTGTGCCGCCCTTAGCTACTATCATAGCATTACGAAAATGAACAAACTTGTCCGCAAGGCATATATTGAAAAATGTGGTCCTCTTAATGCAAAGGACGTTAACTGTGACGAATATTTCACTTGGGTTAACGAACCAATGCCTTGGGATAACTGTTATTAAGGAGGTGGCCGAATATGTGGAATTATGAAAAAAGACTTATCTACCCGGTTAATATTAAATGCCGTAACCCAAAACTGGCAAAATTAATTATTGATGCTTATGGTGGCCCTGACGGTGAATTAGGTGCTTCATTGAGATATTTATCTCAACGATACACTATGCCTTACAAGGAAGCTGCAGCCATCCTTACTGATGTAGGCACGGAGGAACTTGCCCATTTAGAGCTTGTATGCGCTATTGTTTACCAGCTTACAAAGGACCTTACTCCTGCCGAAATAGAAGAAGGTGGCTTTGCACCATATTATATTGATCATACAACAGGTATCTATCCTGTAAATGCTTCAGGTGTTCAATATGACACTTACGGATTCCAGTCAAAGGGCGATCCAATCACTGATTTATTTGAAGATATGGCAGCTGAACAAAAAGCAAGAACCGGTTATGATAACCTTTTAAGACTTATTAAGGACCACGAAGTTGCTGACCCTCTTCGTTTCTTAAGACAACGTGAAATTGTTCACTTCCAACGTTTCGGTGAAGCTCTCAGAATAACTCAGGATAACTTAAACAGCAATAATTTCTATGCATTTAACCCGGCATTTGATAAATAGCTGTAACACAAGCAAAAGGGAGTGTCGCAAAATAACTAATTTTTAGTTATTGAGCGATGCTCCCTTTTAGAATAAAGAAAAAAATAGCGAAAAATTCTACTTTAAAGAATTTTTCCTGATTTTGGCGTACTTTAATAAAAGCCTCGGTTTTTGTATTA
>JAZQMK010000047.1:0-4350 GCA_045543455.1 Lachnospiraceae bacterium | reverse complement strand
CTGATGATAACTTTTCTGTTGATTTAGCCTGTAAGCCGTTTGTGATACCTAACTGTCTGTTAGCATTCATCGCTGTTAAATTGTGTTGTACTATCATAATAATTCCTCCTTGAATTAATGTTTAGTGACATCCATGCCACTGATTATTAATAGTTACATTTATATTATATCAGATTGAATATATTAATTTCAACCCTTTACAATATCATTTTTATTTTTTTTCATCCATGTATACAGAAGTTCTATTTCCTGTATTCATAGTTTTATAATAATTAGCTGCAACACCACTGCTGGTCTTTACGCTCTTTATATCTGTTTTTACAGATGTAAAATAGTTTTCTACAGCGGACTTGGTACGTTGCTCGCATGCTTGAAGTTTCACACTTAACTCTGTTATAGTTGAAATGTTTTCCTTCATCTTTGTTATCTGATCAGCCACTAAGTATTTCTTATCTTCAAACTCACCTTTAACTCTGTCATATACTGTTGCAAATCCATCGTCAAGACGCTCTAGTTCACTTATAAGATTGCCTTTTTCCCCAGTAAGCTTTTCAAATTCATCTTCGTCCACTTGCTTTGAATTAACCATGGCATACTGTTTTTCACTAATAGCAGTTATCTTTTCTAAAACGGCTATTTTCTTTGTCAAACCATCTGCCAAGATATTTACATATGTAGTAAATTTATCCATATACGCTCCCTTCCGGATTAAGGTTTAACCTTACACAATCTCATAACCTCTTTCCATGTGTCGCGCATCACACGCAAATGTCCTAATACTTCTTCAAGTATTTCTTTATCCTTTTTTACATTAGCTTCAACAAGTCTTCTATAAATGTATGTATACACTTCATTAAACTCATTTGCAACTGGATATTTGTAATTTAATGTTGACTGAAATTCTTCTATTATTCGCTCCACCTTAACAATATTAGTATGAGCTTTATTGATGTCATTCTGCTCTATACCCATAATAGCTATGTTACAGAACTTTATAGCACCTTCATACAACATTAATGTTAATTCTGCAGGAGAGGCAGTTAATATTTTGCTGTTATTATATTGTTCATAGCCCGAATTACTAACCATAATTCTTCCTCCTATGTTTTATTTTATCCTAGTAATGATGATAAAGCTGATGTTGAAGACTGTAACTGTGTTAACGCTTTTTCCATAGCTGAGAACTGCTTATAATATGCATTTTCCATCTTTTCAAGCTTTTCTTCCCAATCTGCTATCTTTTCTGTGTAATCATCATATTCTTTCTTCATACTCTTATCGTTATATACGGTAAATGCACTATTCATTGTAGTAGTCTTCATCTTACCTGATAACTGAGTATATAATTTGTCTGTAAGCTGAGTGAAGAAAGATACTACTGTATCTGGATCATTAGCGATCATTTCTCTAAGCTTATCTGTATTACCTGATGACTTTGAATCGTCTGCATCACCATCAATATGGTATGCTGATTTTTCATTATCTGCTGCTTCAAAATATCCGGCTGTCTTTATACCAAATGATGCAAGATTATATCTCTTACCATCAATTACAAAGCTTGACTGCATTGCTGTCTTAAACATATTAGAAATTGAATTAAGATTATCATCTCTTCTTAATAATGAAGCCTTAATCTTTTCTTCCCATTTCTCAATCTCAGATTCTGTCATAGCTTCTTTTTCTTCATCAATCAATGGCATCATATCTTTAGCTGCAGCTGCATTATATGCGCTATCCATACCATTAATAAGCTCATTGTATGATTTAAAGAAATCTTTAATAACATTATAAACAGCATCTGTATCAGTATTAGTAGTAATAACTACCGGCTTATCTTCTTCAGTCTCGTTAATAGCCTCTATTGTTATACCATTAATACTAAATGAATTAGTTTCACTGGTATATGTCGCGCCATTAAGAACTATTCTTGCATCCTGACCGTCAATCTTAACTGCACCTGACACACCTGTAAGATCTACGCTTTGTGCAAACGCAACCTTAGCATCAATCTTTGCATCAACATCTGCCTTAATCTGTGCATTTCTGCTATCAAGTTCTGCATTAAATGCAGCTACTGCTTCATCATCAGAACCAAGTAATTCATTCTTAGCAAGCATAACATCTCTTTGCTCTGCTTCCTTTGCAAGAATATCATCTCTTTCAGCTGTTACTGTATCAATTTCTTCTTGAATTTTAACCTTATCGTCATCTGTTAAAGTATCATTAGCAAGCTGTGCTGTAAGCTCATCAATCTTAGCCTGCTTTTCTTCAGCACTTGTCTTGTAAGCATCTGCCTGCTTCTTAGCCGCTTCATATTCTGACTCAATAGTCTTTTTTAAAGAAGCTGCTGTATATTTTGCAGCATTATATTCTTTATCTTTTAAAGCTGCTAAAGCATCTGCATCAGTACTTAATGATTTCCAATATTCATATGCTTTCTTATCTTCTGTTGTTGCAGTAAATAAACCAAGACCCTTTAATGCCGCAAGTCCATTTTCGTCCTGTGCAGTAAATGTAAAGTTGCCCTTAGAACCTGATGCCTTTGAATTAACAAATATACGTCCATTCTTTTCATCAAAGCTTGCAGAAACGCCAGCATCCTTTAAAGCTACAACAAACTGATTAATTGTCATATCCTTAGATACCTTAATTTCTTTAGCCTTACCGCCAACTGTCAATGTTATCTTACCTGCTTCTAAATCTGCAAGGCCTTTAACTTCTGAAAGCTTACTGCTTCCTTTTAAAGCTCCATTATTTTCTTTAGAAATCTGCGCACCTGTAAGATATCCTGATTTAGCTAAATCTAAAACTTCAAGTGTCTGAGTTCCTATTGGTGCATTGGAATTAGCTGTCACTTTAGCTATTGATGAATCAGAAATACTTGACGCCTTCTTTGTATACGCAGAAGAATATCTCATAGTTGAGATACTTTTACTATAAAAATCGTATACCTTTGTATTCATCTCTTTCCATGCATCCTGTTGCCATTTTAATTTAGTCTGCTCTTTTACCAAATTATTCTTACGGGTAGAATATGCACTTACTAAATCTCTTACAATAGCATCTGTATCAAGGCCTGATGCCATACCTGATAATCTGATTGGCATAAAATCTACCTCCTATCTCTTTTCGTCTACAAGAATACCAGCCAATTCCCAAGCCTTTTCAATCATCTCTAAAGTCTTCTCTGGTGGTAATTCTCTAATTACTTCATTAGTTTCTTTGTCTTTAATTCTTATGGTAACTCTGTTAGTACCTTCATGATAGCCAAATTCAGCAACCGTGTTATTCATCTTTCTATTGATGTCTGCTACCGCCTGCTTAATTGTGTTATCACTCAATTGTTTTTTTGTCTCTGCCGAATTACCCTGGCTATCATCTTCCTTGACAATAACTCTTGGGGAATCATTTGTTGCAGCCTGAGACCTTTCACGCGTATCTACACTAACTGTAGAACTTGGTTCATAAGATGGTACCTGTCCACCCATACCTTCAATTCTCATAAAAACGCACCTCCATGTGGTAAATAGAATACAATATGTCTCTTATATCTTATATCGGCATAATATTATAAAACTTTAATATTTATTTAAAAAAATTTTTTAAAGCTTCTGCAACGTCTGGATTAGCAGCTTCTTTATTAGCTTCACTAATCTGTAAATAAATCTCTTTTCTATATACAGGAACAGTCTTTGGTGCCACAATACCAAGCTTTACCTGATCACCTTTAACATCTAAAACTGTTATCTCTATATCATTATTTATAATAATACTTTCATTTTTCTTTCTTGATAATGCCAGCATATTACACACCCGCCTTTCTTGCTTGGAGGATGTCGTAAACCGGATATTTCACCGGGTAATCATTGCCCTCAACAATCATCTGACATGCCTTACGCTCGTCTACATTGATGATAAAAGGTCCCTGCAGGTTCACAGTCATCTTGGTCAAATCAGAAGGAACTGTCACAGTTACAAGCACTAGTATATTCTCCTCTGTCAGTTCCCCAAGACCTGCCAGCAACTCATCTTCTACCTCAGGAGCATAATCCTCTTTTACTACAAAGGGATCCATTACAGGCATGGCAAATGCGGGTTCCTCGATGGACTGCAGGAAACGGATTCCTGCAGAATTCCCTTTCTCCTCATCATGAAGCAATGTAAAACGCTTCAAATCCGGGAAGCCGATAATACCGTTTTCAAAAGTAATTATTTTCTCATCTGCAATTTCAATTTCGCCGAAAATTCTGGTATTTATCTTCATATTATTCCTCATTTCTATTAGATAATCTATTAGATAAAGTTCAACAAAGTATTCTGCATTACCTTACCGGTAGCCATCAATGCCGC
>JAZQMK010000046.1:0-2575 GCA_045543455.1 Lachnospiraceae bacterium | reverse complement strand
CCCTTAACAAGGTTGTTTTTCCACAGCCCGGTGGTGAAATAATAAGTGTATGTAATACATTTTTTTCAAATGTAATGTACGGAAGAATATTTATTCCGCATCCTTTTATCTGATGTGCTAATCTAATATTTAAAAAAGATATGTGTTTAACACTTTTTATACTTCCATTATCTAACACAACCTGTCCTGCAATACCAACACGATGTCCTCCTTTAATCGTTATATATCCTTGTTTTATCTCATCTTCATACGCATAAAGAGAATAATCTGATATATAATCTATTGTATATCTTATATCCTCATCAGTAACATAATATGAATCTATTTCATTTTTACTAATTCCATTTTTATGTTTTAGAAATATTTCTCCATATGAAAATACAAATATCAAAGGTTCATTTATGCGAAGTCTAATCTCTATAAGCTTGCCAAAATCAATCATTTCATTATTTATAATTTCTCTTATCCTAGGTGATAATATTTTTGTAATCATATTATTCACGGTCTCACCCCTCAAATTATATATATGCTTGTTAACGGAAATTATGCAGAAAAAAAACAGCCCAATTCATCATTGGACTGTTTAATAAACTTTGTATTATAACTGTATAAAATTATACTCTTGAAAGATATTCACCAGTTCTAGTGTCAATCTTAATTGTATCACCCTGGTTAACAAATAATGGTACATTAAGAGTTGCACCTGTTTCAACTGTACATGGCTTAGTTGCACCTGTAGCTGTATCACCCTTAACACCAGGTTCACACTCAGTGATAAGAAGCTCTACAAAAAGAGGTGGCTCAACTGCAAATACATTACCATTGTGTGATGCAATCTTACACATCTCATTCTCTTTAACAAACTTAAGTGAATCACCAATTACGTCTGCATTAAGAGCAATCTGATCATATGTCTCTACATCCATAAAGTTGAACAACTCACCATCTGAATATAAGTACTGCATGTCCTTTCTGTCGATATGAGCCTTAGGACACTTCTCTGTTGGGCGGAAAGTCTTTTCAACAACACCACCACTCTTTATATTCTTAAGCTTTGTTCTAACGAACGCTGCACCCTTACCTGGTTTTACATGCTGAAACTCAATAATCTGATATACATTACCTTCTAATTCTATGGTGACGCCATTTCTAAAATCACCTGCTGATATCATAATAATCCTCCTTAAAATCGCATATACTACATTGTAATATAAATAAAATTATTTTTCAACTATTTTATATATGATTTATCACTTGTTGTGGTGATTCCTAAATATGTTGCCTCAGGTTTGCCGCTTCCCTTTGGTACTATTACTATCTGAATTCCTTCAAGTCTCTTTGCTAAACCTTCTGAACCTGATGGTGCTCCGTTACATGCCCAGTCAAGCCAGCCATATGACTGAATGTGAACTCTGTAGTATATATCATAGTTTTCCTTAAGCTCGCCTGTAAGGTCTATGCATATTGCTTCAAGACGTTTTGCTTCTCCTAATGTTCCGGCAATCTGTCCGTTCTTGAACCATTTTGTTTTATCATTTAAATCACTCTGCCAGCCATAGCTCTGTGCATGTGTTGTATAAACTATGTCGCCTGACATGTTTGTGTTGCTTACATCTATATCTATTCCCTCAAGTCTCTTTGCTTCTCCTGAGGTTCCGCTCATACAACCATTGTACTCATAGTTGAGCCAGCCGTAGCTTTGTACATGTGTTCTGTATTTTACTGTTGGTAAATCATTTCCGCCAACTACAGGATTTGTATTGTCTGTTGTTGTTCCGTCATAGATTGGTGATTTACCTTCTGTTGCAATGTAAGCTTTGTCATTTGTAGATGTTATTCCGCCAAGCTTCGCATCTATTGCTTCGCCCTTCTTAACTACTACAATCTGGATTCCTTCAAGTCTCTTTCCGTATCCTGCTGTACCTGATGGCTCACCATTCTTTGCCCAGTTAAGCCAGCCATAGCTTTGTGCATGTACTCTGTAGTATACGTCATAGTATTGTGCATCTGCTCCTGTAAGCTTAATCATGATAGCTTCAAGTCTCTTTGCTTCTCCTGTTGTACCACTCATATCACCATTTGATACCCATGGTAACCAGCCATATGTCTGACAGTGTGTTGTGTACTGTATTCCAAGATCATCATCTGAATCTACTGAAATAACTATTCCTTCAAGTCTCTTTGCTTCTCCTGAAGTTCCTGACATTGCGCCATTCTTTACTTCATTCTGCCATCCATGGCTCTGTACATGTGTTGTGTATTTTACATCAACATCACTCTTTACTAACTTTGCTACCTTTTCACCTTTTGTAAGCATTGTTCCACAATCCTTACAGTATATATCTCCTGTATAGCCTTCTGCATCATAGGTTGCTTCTTTTGTATCTTTTACTTCTGTCTTACCTGTATGCTCGCTTGTAATTGTTACATTTACTTCTTCTGTTTCATAGTAACCTTTGTCACTGCCTGTATAAACTGCTGTTGCAGTTGTATTTTCACCAACGGTTACGGCTTTTGCTGCATCCTCACTGTTCCAGCTCCAGTCAGTTGGAAGTTCTATATCCTTAACTGTCTT
>JAZQMK010000045.1:0-52987 GCA_045543455.1 Lachnospiraceae bacterium | reverse complement strand
GGCTCATCGCATCCTGGGGCTGAAGTAGGTCCCAAGGGTTGGGCTGTTCGCCCATTAAAGCGGTACGCGAGCTGGGTTCAGAACGTCGTGAGACAGTTCGGTCCCTATCCGGCGTGGGCGTAGGATATTTGAGAGGAGCTGACCTTAGTACGAGAGGACCGGGTTGGACTGACCTCTGGTGTATCGGTTGTCATACCAATGGCATGGCCGAGTAGCCAAGTCGGGACTGGATAAACGCTGAAGGCATCTAAGCGTGAAGCCACCCTCAAGATGAGATATCCCATGCGAAAGCAGTAAGACCCCTTGAAGACGACGAGGTAGATAGGTTAAAGGTGGAAGTGTGGTAACATACGTAGCTGATTAATACTAATAGGTCGAGGGCTTGACCAAAGTAAAGGAAACTTTACGAGGTAAGTTTAGGTTAGGAAAAAGAGAAAGTTATCTAGAAGGTAACGGATGTAAGATATGAATGTGTAGTTTTAAAGGTATGATAAATGTGATATTTATTAATAAGATTTGTAAAGCTATTTAGCTTATACATATTTAGGGGCTTGGTATAGTGGCAGTACAGCAGTCTCCAAAACTGTTAGTGGGAGTTCGATTCTCTCAGCCCCTGTTTAATCCGGAATGTTAATATTCCGGATTTTTTTATTTGCAAAACTACGATATATATAGTAGAATAATAAGTATCTATGTGAATAAATAATTTAAGAAAGAGGAAAAGAATATGGATAATTTTTTGTTTAATGCGTATACGAAGGTATGGTTTGGTAAAGGACAGGTTAGTAAGCTTGCAGAATCAATAAAAGAATTTGGTGATAAAATATTATTAGTGTATGGTGGTGGAAGCATCAAGAAAAATGGCATATATGATGATGTTATGTCACAACTTAAAGATTTTAAAGTATTTGAGTTATCTGGTGTAGAACCTAATCCAAAGATTGAGTCCGTAAGAGAAGGTGTAAAAATATGTAAGGAAAATAACATTCAAATGGTTGTTGCTGTGGGTGGCGGTAGTGTTATAGATTGCAGTAAGCTTATAGCAGCAGGATATTATTATGATAATGATCCATGGGATTTAGTTTTAGATGGTAAAAAGATTACAAAGGTATTACCTGTAATAGCTGTTCTTACAATGGCAGCTACAGGCTCGGAGATGAATAAGAATTCAGTAATTTCTAATATGGCGAATAATGAAAAATACGGAACTGCAAGTATGAATATGATTCCTAAAGTATCTATATTAGATCCTGAATATACTTATACAGTGAGTGCATATCAAACTAGTGCAGGTGTAGCAGATATAATGTCACATGTTTTTGAATCATATTTTAAAAAGACACCGGATGCATATTTACAAGATAAGATATCAGAGGGTATATTAAAAACATGTATAAAATATGCAAAAATTGCAATAAATGAACCTACTAATTATGAGGCACGTGCTAATATTATGTGGGCAAGTACTTTAGCGTTGAATGGTCTTTGTGGAAGTGGTAAAGGCGGAAGCTGGTCTTGTCACGCAATGGAACACGAATTAAGCGCATTTTATGATATAACACATGGTGTGGGACTTGCCATAATAACACCATCATGGATGAGATATATTTTGGCAGAGGATACAGTAGATAAATTTGTTGAATATGCTAACAATGTATGGGATATAAAAGGTGAAGATAAATTCGAAGTAGCTAATAAAGCAATAGATAGAACAGAAGAGTTCTTTGTAGAATTGGGAATACCAATGAAATTAAGCATGCTTGATATTGATGAAACTAATTTTGAAAAGATGGCATATAAAGCGGTTACTCATGGTTATTTAAACAATGCATATAAAGCTTTGGATGTATCAGACGTTGTTACTATATATAAAATGTCTTTATAGACACAAGAAAGGATAAAAAATGCTTAGCAATGTTACAGTAATAATACCATCTCTTAACCCAGATGAGAAATTAAAACAAGTGGTTGACGGATTGAGAGAAAAAGGGTTTAAAGATATTTTGCTTATTAATGATGGTAGCGATAATAATCATTTAGAACCATTTTATTATGCAGCAGGCTTTCCAGAATGTGAAGTTTTAACACATGAAGTTAATAAAGGAAAAGGTAGAGCTTTAAAAACAGCATTTAAACATATACTTGATACGAGAAAGGATATAGTAGGTGTTGTAACTGTTGATGGTGATAATCAGCATTTACCAGATGATATTGTATCTTGTGTTGCTATGATGAAAAAATGCAATAATAAAGTTATATTAGGGGCAAGAGATTTTTCAGGAGATGATGTGCCACCAAGAAGTAAATTCGGTAATAATTTAACCCGTAGAGTTTTCAGAATTTTTTGTGGTATAAAGATTACAGATACACAGACAGGTCTTAGAGCGATTCCAAAGGAATATTTGAAATTATTCTGCGATATAAAAGGCGAAAGATATGAATATGAGACCAATATGCTTTTGGAAATGAAAGAATTTGCTATTGAGTTTGAGGAAGTGAGAATTAGTACTGTTTATATAGAAGATAATATGTCATCTCACTTTAATCCTATAAAAGATTCTATAAAGATTTATAAGACCATATTTAAGTTTATGTTAAGTTCGTTAGTGGCATCTTTGGTAGATATTGGTCTGTTTGCAGTTTTTCTTATTTTATTTAAGAATTTTATTGATGATAAGCTGGCAACGACAATTTCAGCAGTTTTAGCAAGAGTAGTATCATCACTTACTAATTATACAGTTAATAAAAAGGCAGTATTTGGATGTAATCAAAAAGGCAGTAACACCATTGTGAAGTATTATTCACTGGCTGTATGTCAGATGCTTGCTTCAGTTGGATTGTTACAGCTTGTAAAAATGGCATTTTCGATTACTAACAGTGCACTTACGGTATTGGCTAAGGCTATAGTAGATACAATATTGTTCTTTATTAGTTTTAGAATACAACAGCAATGGGTGTTCAAAAAGAAAAAATAATGTATTTAAAAAAAACATTTTTGTGTAAGTTTAGTATTTACATTTTGCTGAAAAAATGTATAATATAAAAAGATATGATTTAACATAAGAAGGAGAACGATTATGAGTATATTTGCAAGATTTGTAAAACCTAAGACATTGGTTGATTTGATTATCAGTATTGTTTGTATCATAGTTGTTAATACAGTTGTTGGTATAGTATTAGGATTAGTGGCTAATATTGTTAACCTTAGTATTGTTTCTACAATTATTGGCGTTGTAACATGGGTTATTGGAATTTTAGCATTTATTTCTATTGTTCTTGCTATTATTAATTTTGTAAGAAGGTAATTTTAATTTAAAATCAGTGAGTATTTTACTTACTGATTTTTTTTGAGAAATTGCGATAAAAGGTATCAGGAGGTTGCTATGGGCGGCATATTTGGAGTTGCATCCAAGGAAGATTGTGTGTTTGATTTGTTTTTTGGAACAGATTATCATTCACATTTAGGTACAAGAAGAGGTGGTATGGCTGTATATGGAGAAAAAGGATTTAATAAGGCCATACATAATATAGAGAACTCTCCATTCCGTACAAAATTTGAAAGAGATGTAGAAGAGATGGAAGGTAATTTAGGAATAGGTTGTATTTCTGATAATGAACCACAACCATTGGTAATACGTTCACATCTTGGTAATTTTGCAATTACAACAGTTGGAAAGATTAATAATGTAGATGAGTTGATTACAACAGTATTTAAGACAGGTAATCCTCATTTCCTTGAGATGAGTGGTGGAGATATTAATCCTACAGAGCTAGTTGCTTCAATTATTAATCAAAGAGATACTATAGTAGATGGTATAAGATATGTTCAGGAATTAGTAGATGGTTCTATGAGCATGTTGGTTATGACACCTAATGGAATATATGCGGCTAGAGACCGTTTAGGAAGAACACCTGTTGTTATAGGTAAGAAAAAAGGTGCTTTCTGTGTATCATTTGAAAGCTTTGCATATTTGAATTTAGGTTATAGAAATTATAAAGAATTGGGACCTTCAGAGATTGTATTTATAACACCGGAGAGTGTAGAGGTATTGTCTGCACCTAGGGAAGAAATGAAGATTTGTTCGTTCCTTTGGGTGTATTATGGATATCCATCTTCTTCTTATGAAGGTATTAGTGTAGAAAAGATGCGTTATAACTGTGGTAGCAGACTTGCCATGAGAGATGATGTTAAGCCGGATATAGTTGCCGGTGTGCCTGATTCGGGTATTGCCCATGCAATTGGTTATGCTAATACATCAGGTATTCCATTTGCAAGACCATTTATAAAATATACACCGACATGGCCTAGATCCTTTATGTCATCTAAGCAAAAACAAAGAAAGCTTGTAGCAAAGATGAAGCTTATACCTGTAGATGAATTAATTAGAGACAAGAGTTTGTTGTTAATTGATGACTCTATTGTAAGAGGAACACAGTTAGGCGAAACAACAGAGTTTTTATATCAAAGTGGTGCGAAGGAGGTTCATATAAGACCTGCTTGTCCACCAATTATGTATGGTTGTAAATATTTAAACTTTTCACGTTCTAAGTCAGAGATGGATCTTATTACAAGAAGAATTATAGCAGAGCGTGAAGGAGAAAATGCTGCTAATATGGTAGCGGATTATGCTAATCCGGACAGCACTAATTATAAAGAAATGGTTGACTGTATAGGAAAGCAACTTAATTTCACATCACTTAAGTTCCATAGACTTGATGATATGATAGATTCAATTGGAATTAGTCCTTGTAAGTTATGTACTTACTGTTGGAATGGAAAAGAAAATTAATATATGGAGGCGAAAAAATGAGCAAGAGAAATGACATTCACAAAATTTTGATAATAGGTTCAGGTCCTATTATAATTGGACAGGCATGTGAGTTTGACTATTCAGGTACACAGGCTTGTAAAGCACTTAGAAATTTAGGATATGAGATTGTTTTAGTTAACTCAAATCCAGCTACAATTATGACTGATCCTGGTATCGCAGATGTAACATACATCGAACCTCTTAATGTAAAAAGATTAGAGCAGATTATTGCAAAAGAAAGACCTGATGCAATTTTACCAAACCTTGGTGGACAATCAGGACTTAACCTTTGTTCAGAATTAGCAAATGCTGGAGTACTTGAAAAATATGATGTTAAGGTTATCGGTGTTCAGGTAGATGCTATTGAAAGAGGCGAAGATAGAATTGAATTTAAGAATGCCATGAATAAACTTGGTATTGAGATGGCAAGAAGTGAAGTTGCTTATACAGTGGAAGAAGCGCTTGCGATTGCTGATGAATTAGGATATCCGGTAGTTATTCGTCCTGCATATACAATGGGTGGTGCCGGTGGCGGTCTTGTATATAATGTAGAAGAATTAAAGACAGTTGTATCAAGAGGTCTTCAGGCAAGTTTAGTTGGTCAGGTATTAGTAGAAGAGTCAATTTTAGGATGGGAAGAATTAGAAGTAGAAGTAGTTCGTGATGCTAAGAACAACATGATTACAGTATGCTTCATTGAAAATATCGACCCACTTGGAGTTCATACTGGTGACTCATTCTGTTCAGCTCCAATGATTACAATTTCACAGGAAACACAGGACAGATTAAAAGAACAGGCATTTAAGATTGTTGAGGCAATCGAGGTTATTGGTGGTACTAATGTTCAGTTCGCACATGATCCTGTTTCTGATAGAATTATTGTTATTGAAATTAACCCAAGAACTTCTCGTTCTTCAGCACTTGCTTCTAAGGCAACAGGTTTCCCTATAGCTTTAGTATCAGCAATGTTAGCTGCAGGTTTAACATTAGATGAGATACCATGTGGTAAGTATGGTACACTTGATAAATATGTTCCAGAAGGCGATTACATTGTAATCAAATTTGCAAGATGGGCATTTGAAAAGTTCAAAGGTGCAGAAGACAAGCTTGGTACACAGATGCGTGCCGTAGGTGAAGTAATGAGCATCGGTAAGACATATAAGGAAGCATTCCAAAAGGCAATCAGAAGTCTTGAAATCGGCAGATACGGTTTAGGTTTTGCGAAGAATTTCAATGATTTAACAAAAGAGCAGTTAATCGGTATGCTTCACATTCCTACAAGTGAAAGACAATTCATTATGTATGAAGCATTAAGAAAAGGCGCTACAGTAGATGAATTATTTGAATTAACAAAGATTAAGAAATACTTCATTGAGCAGATGAAGGAATTAGTTGATGAAGAAAATGCATTAATAGCTAATAAGGGTGCAGTTCCAAGTGAAGATGTATTAAGACAGGCTAAGAAAAATGGTTTTGCAGATAAGTATTTAGCAAAAATCTTAGAAGTAAATGAAGATGAAATCAGAAATGCAAGAATCAAATATGGTATTACAGAGGCTTGGGAAGGTGTTCATGTAAGTGGTACTGAAGATAGTGCATACTACTATTCAACATATAATGCAGAAGATAAATCAGTAGTATCAGACAAGAAGAAGATTATGATTCTTGGCGGTGGTCCTAATAGAATTGGACAGGGTATTGAATTTGACTACTGTTGTGTACATGCAGCATTTGCACTTAAGGAATTAGGATTTGAAACAATTATTGTTAACTGTAATCCTGAAACAGTTTCAACAGACTATGACACATCTGATAAGTTATATTTCGAACCATTAACATTAGAAGATGTATTAAGTATTCATGATAAAGAAAAACCAATAGGTGTTATTGCACAGTTTGGTGGTCAGACACCACTTAACCTTGCAGAAGACTTAAAGAAGAATGGTGTTAACATTTTAGGTACATCACCAGAAGTTATCGACCTTGCTGAGGATAGAGATTTATTCAGAGCTATGATGGATAAGTTAGAGATTCCTATGCCAGAAGCAGGTATGGCTGTAAATGTTGAAGAAGCTCTTGCAATAGCAGAAAAGATTGGATATCCGGTAATGGTTAGACCATCTTATGTACTTGGTGGACGTGGTATGGAAGTTGTAAATGAACCAGAAAGCTTAAAGCAATATATGGCTGCAGCTGTAGGTGTTACACCAGACAGACCAATTCTTATCGACAGATTTTTAAGACACGCTATGGAATGTGAAGCGGATGCTATTAGTGATGGTACAAATGCATTTGTTCCTGCAGTTATGGAACACATTGAGCTTGCAGGCGTTCACTCAGGTGACTCAGCTTGTATATTACCATCAAAGAATATTCCAAAAGAACAGTTAGATACAATTAAAGAATATACAAGAAAGATTGCAGAAGAAATGCATGTATGCGGTCTTATGAATATGCAATATGCTATTGAAAATGATAAGGTATACGTACTTGAAGCTAATCCAAGAGCATCAAGAACAGTACCATTAGTTTCAAAGGTATGTAATATTCAAATGGTTAAGCTTGCTACTCAGATTATGACAGCAGAGTATACAGGTAAGGAATCACCTATTCCTGAACTTAAGGAAACAGTTCCTACACATTATGGTGTAAAGGAAGCGGTATTCCCATTCAATATGTTCCCAGAGGTTGACCCATTACTTGGACCAGAAATGCGTTCAACAGGTGAAGTTTTAGGACTTGCAACAAATGTTGGTGCAGCATTCTTTAAGGCTCAGGAGGCAACACAGTCTAAGCTTCCAACAAAGGGTAATGTTCTTATCACAGTTAATCAAAAGGATAAGGCGGAACTTGTTGAATTAGCTAAGATGTTTGAAGAATGTGGCTTTGGAATATTAGCTACAGGCAGAACATATGAAAAGATTGTTGAAGCAGGAGTTAAGGCTGAAAAGATTAATAAGATGCAGGAAGGAAGACCAAACATCCTTGATGCAATTACAAACGGTCAGATTCAGTTGATTATTAATACACCTGCAAGTAAGGAAGAAACAATATTTGACGATAGCTACATCAGAAAGGCTGCTATCAAGGGTAAGATTCCTTATATGACAACAATGGCCGCTGCAAAGGCAACTGCTGAAGGTATCAGAACAGTACTCAAAGACGGCGAGCTTGGCGTTAAGTCATTACAGGAAATACATTCAGAAATTAAATAATAACGAATACAAGGTAAAAAAGGTCATTTGAACATAATGACCTTTTTTTTTGATTCCATTTGTGGTATTATATACGTGTATGTCAAAAAGTAGATAAATAATAATTGGGAAATTGGAGGAACTCATGGCAGAGTTATATGATATAAAAGATGTAGAAGAAAAGGTTATACTTGTAGCTGTTGCAACCAATGATAATGATGATACAGAAGAATCTGTTGAAGAATTAAAGGAACTGGCAAAGACAGCAGGTGCAACAGTAGTAGCTAAAGTTATTCAAAATAGAGAAGCAGTTCATCCAGGTACCTATGTAGGTAAAGGAAAGATTGAAGAGATTAAGGAGCTTGCGTTAGAACTTGGAGCAACAGGTGTTATATGCGATGATGAATTATCACCGGCACAGCTTAAAAATCTTGAGGATGCTCTTGATATAAAGGTAATGGATAGAACCTTAGTTATCTTGGATATATTTGCAGCAAGAGCACTTACAAGTGAAGGTAAAATACAGGTTGAATTAGCACAGTTAAAATATCGTTCTTCAAGACTTGTAGGTCTTAGAAGTTCACTTTCAAGACTTGGTGGCGGTATTGGTACAAGAGGTCCTGGTGAAAAAAAGATTGAGATAGACAGACGTCTTATTAAGGACAGAATTGCACAGCTTAATAGAGAACTTAGCGAAGTTAAGCGTCACAGAGAGCTTGCAAGAACGCAAAGAAGTAAAAATCTTAATGCAATAGTGGCAATAGTAGGATATACTAATGCAGGTAAATCAACCTTGCTTAATACACTTACAGATGCTAATATATTAGCGGAAGATAAACTGTTTGCTACACTTGATCCGACTACAAGAAATCTATCCCTTCCTAGTGGAGAAAATGTATTACTTACTGATACAGTAGGATTTATAAGAAAGCTTCCTCATCATTTGATAGATGCTTTTAGAAGTACATTAGAGGAAGCTAAATATGCAGATATAATTTTACATGTTGTAGATGCATCAAATGAGCAGATGGATACACAAATGCACGTAGTGTATAAGACATTGGAGGATTTGGGCGTAAAAGATAAAACAATAATAACCTTATTCAATAAGATGGATAAGCTAGAAGAAAAGCCTATTTTAAGAGATTTTAAATCAGACAGTCAGCTTATGATATCCGCAAAAAAGGGCGAAGGTATGGAGATGCTTTTAGAGGAGATAGAAAAAGTACTTCGTTCAAGAAAAATATATGTGGAGAAATGTTATCCTTACAATGAGGCTGCCAAGATACAGATTATACGTAAATATGGACAGCTTTTAAGTGAAGAATATACAGAAAATGGAATAGAAGTTAAAGCTTACGTTCCATGTGAAGTCTATGGCAATATATAAAGGATGGTGTAATAATGAGTTTAGCAGATAAGATATTTATAGATATGTGTACAGATATTTTAAATAATGGAACAGACACAAAGGGTGAAAAGGTAAGACCACATTGGGCAGATGGAGAACAGGCATACACAATTAAAAAATTTGGTGTATGTAACAGATACGACCTTTCAAAGGAATTTCCCGCAATGACACTTAGACCTATTGCAATTAAGTCGTGTATAGATGAAATTCTTTGGATATGGCAGAAAAAATCTAATAACGTTAATGAACTAAAATCACATATTTGGGATAGTTGGGCGGATGAAAGTGGCTCTATTGGTAAGGCATATGGATATCAGTTAGGAGTTAAACATAAATATAAAGAAGGTGAAATGGATCAGGTAGATAGGGTTTTATTTGATTTGAAGAACAACCCATACAGCCGTCGTATTATGACAAATATTTATGTGCACCAGGATTTAAGTGAAATGAACTTGTATCCATGTGCATACAGTATGACATTTAATGTAACAAAAAATGAAAAAACAGGTAAGTTAGTGTTAAATGGAGTATTAAATCAACGTTCTAATGATGTGCTTACAGCTAATAACTGGAATGTGTGTCAGTATGCAGTGCTTATGCATATGTTTGCTCAGGTTAATGATATGGAGGTTGGCGAGTTAGTTCATATGATTGCGGATGCTCATATTTATGACAGACATGTACCAATTATTAAAGAAATGATGGAAAGACCACAATATCCTGCACCGGTTTTAAAGATTAATAAGGAGATTAAGAATTTCTATGATTTTACAGTAGATGATTTTTCTTTGGAAAATTATGAAAAGAATCCGCAAATAAAGAATATTCCGGTTGCTATTTAGTCTCGCTCAGAAAAGAGGAAAATGTGAATAATCACACAGATGTGCTGATTATTCACATTACAATTGTCACAAGGAGCAAGTGTCAATTGTTTTATGGCAGACGCAAATCATAAATTTGCGTCGCCTCTTCGCGAAGTCTCGCTCAGAAAAGAGGATGGTTATGAATATTATAGTTACAGTTGATAAGAATTGGGCCATAGGTAAAAATGGTAAGCAATTTGTAAATATTCCTGAAAATGATAAGCTTATACGCCAAGAAACGGAAGGCAAAGTAGTTGTAATGACTAAAAATGCATATGAGCAGTTTGAGTATTCATTTTCACTGGGAAATAGAAAGCTAATTGTAGTTACAAGAGATGAAAAATATGCAAAAAAAGGTGTTATTGTTATTTCATCAATGGAAGAACTTGAAAATGAATTGGCAAAATATAATACAGAAGATGTATTTATATTAGGTGGAGCCTATTTATTTGGACAGTTATATAATAAAGCAGATATGATACATGTAACTAAGATAGATTATGTGTATGAGGCAGACAGGTATTTTCCTAAACTTGATGAGTTGGAAGAATTTGTTATAACTGCAAGAAGTGATGAGAAGACTTATTTTGATTTGGAATATGAGTTTATAAGATATGAAAAGGTTAAATAAAATTATAATCGGTATAATTGCATTTGTTGTAGTAATAGTGTGCGTGATAATTGTAAATTTTAACAGTATTTTGTATGCTATGTCAGAAGAATTATATTTGCTAAAGGCTGTAGAAAAAAATTTCTCATCTTTAGATAAGGGCTCGGTAATTAATCTTGAGGCAAATCTTGAATTGCAGGAGCTTGTATTTGAAGGTTCTGATTATACAGATAAAGTGAAAAAAGCAACTATAATGTGCGATGGAGATATTGATATAAAAAACAAAGCAATCTATATTAACGGTTCTGGTGGCGTGGGAAATGTAAAGATGTATCAGATGTACCTGCTAATGGATGAAGAAAATATTATATTCAAGGATGAATATTTTATCGCGAAACCATTAAAGTTAAAGCACAATATAAAATATGGCGAAGAATTTAATTATACTATTGAAAAAATGGGAAGTACATCTGTTAAAACAGATGAAAAGACCATAAAAGTAAAGCATTTAAGGCTTATAATAAATGAGCAGATAAATGTGGATATGTATTTTAATAAAAAGCTGGAACTGGTAAAATATAAGCTTAGCAGTGTTATTGAAGGCTATGAGTGCAGTATTGAAGGAAACTTTAGAAAAAATGATAATACAGTAACTTTTGTTGTAGAAACTATAACGGTTAAAAATGCTACTACAAACGTATACTTAGATGGCAAGCTGGACATTAAGGTTACAAAGCAAATGAGAAATGTAGATGGCGATGTGGTTATTTATGATGAGTTAGATGATTTTGGAAAGAAAAAAATCCAGGCACAAATTGAGTTGAAATTAGGTCTTTTAAAGTTTATGGTACCGGAAAATGTGCTTGATAAATTAAAAACATTTATAAAAAACATTGACATTATTTTTTAGAGTTATATAATTAAGTAAGTATTGTAAATATTGGAGGCATAAAATATGTTAGATATTAGAATTGAAAAAACACAAAATCCAAAGCCATTGCCAACAGAAGATAATCCGCTGACATTTGGTACTATTTTTACAGATCATATGTTTATTATGAACTATGAGACAGGAAAAGGCTGGTACGATCCTCGTATTGTTCCTTATCAGCCATTACAGCTTGAACCATCTTCAATGGTATTCCATTATGGTCAGGAAATGTTTGAAGGCTTAAAAGCATATAAGACAGAGGATAACAGAACTTTATTGTTCCGTCCAAATAAGAATATAGAAAGAGCTAATAATACTAATAAGAGAATTTGTATTCCACAGATTCCAGAAGAAGATTTCTTACAGGCAATCAAAGCTGTTGTAAAGATGGACGAAGCTTGGATTCCAACAAAGCCAGGTACATCTTTATACATTAGACCATTTATTATTGCTACAGATCCATTTTTAGGTGTTAGACCATCAGATACATATATGTTTATTATTATTCTTTCACCTGTAGGTGCTTATTATAAAGAAGGTCTTAACCCTGTTAAGATTTGGATTGAAGATGAATATGTAAGAGCAGTTAAAGGTGGTTTAGGTGAAGCTAAGACAGGTGCTAACTATTGTGCAAGTCTTGCATCACAGGTTAAAGCACATGATGCTGGATATTCACAGGTTCTTTGGTTAGATGGTGTTGAAAGAAAATATATCGAAGAAGTTGGCGCGATGAATATCTTCTTTAAGATTAACGGAACAGTTGTAACACCTATGTTAAATGGTAGTATTTTACCAGGCGTAACAAGAGATTCAGTTATTAATCTTTGTAAGCACTGGGGTATTCCAGTTGAAGAAAGAAGAATCTCTGTTGATGAGCTTTATGATGCAGCTAAATCAGGCGCACTAGAGGAAGTATTTGGTACAGGTACGGCAGCAGTTATATCACCAGTTGGCGAATTAAGATTTGAGAATCAGATGCTTAAGATTGGTGATGGTGGCATCGGTGAATTAAGCCAGAAATTATATGATACAGTTACAGGAATTCAGCTTGGTAAAGTTAAAGATGAATTAGGTTGGGTAGTAGAAGTTTAATAAATATTATTGGAATGGACAGGCATTTAAGCGTGTCCATTTCGTTATTTTATAAGTAACAATAATTATTATAAGCCATATTATATATAGACACATAATATAAAGAGGATTAATATGGCTAAAAAAATTATTATTGATGCAGGGCATGGAGGCGTTGACACCGGTGCTCAGTTTGAAGACCGTAATGAAAAAGATGATGCTTTAAAATTAGCTTTGGCAGTGGGAAAGGTTCTTGAACAAAACGGTGTAGATGTAGTATACACACGAACAGAGGATGAGTATCAGACACCATTTCAAAAGGCATCCATTGCTAATGAAGAGGATGGAGATTATTTTGTGTCATTTCACAGAAATTCATCTCCTACAAAGAACCTTTATAATGGAATTGAAACCTTAGTATATTCTGATAGTGGGCAAAAGGCTACTATTGCTAGAAAAATAAATGAAAATCTTGAGGATTTAGGTTTTAAGAATAATGGTGTTACAACACGTCAGAATTTGGTGGTTTTAAGAAAGACAGCTATGCCGGCACTTCTTTTAGAGGTTGGTTTTATTAATAGTGATAAGGATAATGAAATCTTTGATAACCGATTTGATGAGATTGTAAATGCCATAGCTGCAGGAATTTTAGACACGGTAAATCCTGCTATGATGACAATTTCTAATACAGAACCTCCTGTAGAAGAGAAAGTTTTATATAGGGTTCAGACAGGTGCTTATAGAAATAAAGAGTCGGCAGACAGATTATTAAATGCCCTTTTAGTAGAAGGTTTTCCGGCATTTATAGTATATGAGAATGGTTTATATAAGGTTCAGGTAGGTGCATATGAATTTCTTGCAAATGCAATAGCAATGGAGGAGCGTTTAAGAAAATTCAGATATAACACATATATAACAAGCTAAAATTATATAAGGCGTGTTGCAAATATTATGCGACACGCCCTTTTCTTTACTGCAATTCAGCTATTCTTGAAAGTCTTACATACATATCCGATATCTTATACCAGGTTGTAAAATCTACAATTCCTGTAACCGGAAGGTCAAAAATCTGTTGGAATTTTCTAACTGCAGCCTGAGTATTTTCACCATAAATACCATCCTGAGAAATCTTTGGAATAGCTCTGTAGTCATTGCTAATAAGATTTAGTTGTTCTTGTAGCTGTTGTACTTTAATGCCGGAAGAACCAATACTTAGGTTTTCACCTGGCCATGAAGAAGGAATACCGGCTATTTCTTCAGCTGTATTTATATAAACGTTATTTCCGTAATAATATCTTAGAATTTCAATTGCGGAGTAGTTTTGGTCGCCTAAATATTTGCTTCCCCATTGACTTAGCCAGTTAGGGCAGCTTACTCTTCTGCCATCGCAGTATTGAGTAAGAATTGGTTGCTTTATATTAGGCTTTGAAACATAGTTAGTAAACATTTCATCTACAATTCTAGAGATTGGTTCAAAGTAATTACGACCGTTAATCCATTTATGGTCAAAGGCGGTAGAGGATGTGATTGTAAAATTATAGCCACGGTTTCTGTACCATTCTGTATATACACGGTTTAATGTAAATGACATAATGGCTAATACATTTGCACGAATAGTAGCGTCTGGCCAGGTGGAATATATTTCGCTAGAAGCAACATTTTTTATATAGTCTTTATAGCGTACATAATAATCCTTAGCACCAGGGTCAGATGGAGGACCATCATGAACTACAATGATTTCAGGAATTACTACACGACTTAATACTATTTCACCAGACTCATTAACTGGTTTAATTTCGCTTTCCGGAATTTTAGGCGGATACTGATAAAATAGTGTGTGTGGGCCGATTACTACTGATTCGGAACTGTTCGTAACGGATACAGGTATTAGTTCTACAGGCTGATTGCTAGTTGTATTAGGGAGTACTTCAGAGCCGGCAATTTCAACTGTTTCGTAGCCGTCAGCAGTGATTTTTAAGGTGTATTCAGAGTAAGGTTGTTCAATTGACGGTTCCATACTGTATTCTAAAGGCGGGGCTGGCAAATCAATTAGTGGTGAGAGTCCGGAAGAGTCAGTGGTAACTTCTTCAAATACTGAAGAAGGCTCACCTGTGTAGCTTATGGAAATTGTGGCATTTTCTATAGGTATATTGGTGTTTTTGTTGATTACGGATATTTGCATACGACCGGAATCAATATTGTTTGCATTTGCAAAATTCATTTGATTTTTCAATGTAAACTCCTTTATAATATATTATTAATAACAGTATATTGAAGAAATATTAATAAATGCTGGATTTTTGTGCTAAAAAGTATTATACTATAATTTAATATGAATGAATGGAGAAATATTGTGAAGAAGATACTTGAATTATTAGGAGATAAGTTTGTTTACGCATTTGAACAATGTGGGTATGACAGTAAATATGCTAAGGTAAGCATATCTAACAGACCAGATTTATGCGAATACCAGTGTAATGGTGCTATGGCAGCAGCTAAGGAATATAAGAAGGCACCATTTATTATTGCCAATGAGATTGTGAATGTTTTAAAGGATGATGAAATGTTTGAATCCATTGAGTGTGTTAATCCTGGATTTATTAATTTAAAGATTTCAGCTAAGGCTTTGACAGAGTATACAATGGAATTGGCTAAAAGCTATAATAAGCCTTTATATGATAAAAATGATGAAACTATTTTTATTGATTATGGCGGACCTAATGTGGCAAAGCCACTTCATATAGGTCATTTGCGTTCGGCTGTAATTGGTGAAAGCATCAAGCGCATTTCACGTTTTGCAGGATACAATGTAGTTACTGATGTTCATTTGGGCGACTGGGGTCTTCAGATGGGTCTTATTATTGTGCAGTTAAAGGAAGAACAGCCAGATTTACCATATTTTGATGATGATTTTACAGGAGAATATCCAAGTGAAGCACCATTTACAGTAAGCGAATTGGAAAAAATCTATCCTACAGCAAGTGCTCGTTCAAAGGTGGATGAAGAATTTAAAAGGATTGCCCAGGAAGCTACATTTAAGCTTCAAAAGGGACATAGAGGATATACTGCTTTATGGAAACATATAATGGCAGTGTCGGTTGAAGATTTAAAGAAAAATTATGAAAAATTATCTGTTGACTTTGATATTTGGAAAGGCGAAAGTGATGCAGAGCCTTATATTCCAGGTATGATAGAAGATTTTAAAACAAGAGGTCTTGCATATGAAAGTCAGGGCGCACTAGTTGTTGATGTAGCTAAAGATACTGATACTAAGGAAATTCCGCCTTGTATTATTCAAAAATCTGATGGTGCTTCTTTATATGCAACTTCAGACTTGGCAACAATTATAGAGCGTAACAAATTATTTAAGCCAGCAAAATATATTTATGTTGTAGATAAGAGACAGGAGATGCATTTTACACAGGTATTTAGAACTGCCAAATTAGCAGGTCTTGTAGATGATAGTGTAGAATTCAATTTCCTTGGATTTGGTACTATGAACGGTAAGGACGGTAAGCCATTTAAGACAAGAGAAGGTGGCGTTATGCGTCTTGAAAACCTAATAGGTGACATTAATAGTGCTGTATATGATAAGATACTTGAAAGCAGAGAAGTAAGCGAGGAAGAGGCTTTAGCTACTTCTAAGGTAATTGGACTTGCGGCTTTAAAATATGGAGATTTATCAAATCAGGCAACAAAGGATTATGTTTTTGATATAGACAGATTTATTTCCTTTGAAGGAGATACAGGTCCATATATACTTTATACAATAGTTAGAATTAAGTCTATTATTGAAAAATATATTAAATCAGGTAAAGAAGTGGATATTAGTAAGCTTACTAGTCCTGATAGTGATGCGGCTAAGGGCCTTATGTTATGTCTTGCTAACTTTAGAGAAGTGATTGACAATACATTTATAGAGCTTGCACCACACAAATTGTGTAAATATATTTATGAATTATCTAATGCATTTAACAGATTTTATCATGATACAAAAATATTATCAGAAGAAGATGAGAATAAACAGGCTTCCTATGTGGCATTAATCAGTATAACTAAAGATATTTTATGCCAGTCAATAGAATTGTTGGGCTTTGAAGCACCTGACAGAATGTAGAAAGGGTAAGGGATGGAAGTAGAAGGAAGATTTAAACAATTATGGAGAATAGCATATCCTATAATATTATTTTATATAATTACCTATGCTGTTCAGTTTGTTGTTATGATATGCGATGCAGTTATTTATATGAGTATGCTCATATATCAAAATAAAGAAGTATCGGAAGAACTGGCAACAAAGCATTTATATTCTAATCTTCAGATATATTCTATATTTTCCGGTGTGGTATGCATCATAGTATTTCTTTTTATACTGTGGTTAGAAAAGAGGAAAATGGTTAAAAATGGCTGTTATGTTGTTTGGGATAAATTAAACTTAAAAGTATGCATTTTAGTAGTACTTGCAGGAATAACAGCATCATTTGGTATTAATGGACTTATCGAATTATCAGGAATAACAAAATTATTTCCATTATATGAAGAAGAATATGTAGAACTTTTATATAATGAAAATGTGTGGATAACCGTGATAACATCAGTTATTATAGCACCTGTGCTTGAAGAACTGGTATTTAGAAGACTGGTATTTAAACGAATGAGAGAAAATATAAGCTTTATACCGGCGGCGTTATTATCAAGCATTATATTTGGTGTAGTTCATGGTAATATGGTTCAGGGTGTATTTGCATTTTCCGTAGGTTATGCAATATGCTACCTATATGAAAAATGTAATAACCTGTGGATTCCAATACTGTTTCATGCAGTAATTAATGGAACTTCAGTTGTGGTTGCATATTCGCCGGTATTTGAAAAAATTGTAATGTCTAATTTGCATTATTTAATATTCTCATTAGCTTGTGTATTGGTAATGTTAGTGATGTGCAAATTAGTTGAACAAGTAGTTGAAGGAGGCTTACAAAGTGAAGAAAACGCATAAAAAAATATTGTCGGTAGCTATACCAAGTTATAATTCACAGGATTATATGCGTCATTGTATAGATACTCTTTTAGTTGGGGGAGAAGATGTAGAAATCATAATTGTAAATGACGGTTCTAAAGATAATACAGCTGCCATTGCAGATGAGTATGCTGCAAAATATCCTACTATAGTTAAGGCAGTACATCAGGAAAATGGTGGTCACGGTGATGCTGTAAATACCGGATTAAGACATTCAACAGGTGAATTTTTTAAGGTTGTTGATAGTGATGATTGGGTAGATACTAATGCATATACAAAGCTTTTGAAGGTTATGAAAGAGTTACTTACAAAAGAAGAACAGGTAGATATGCTTATATCTAATTATGTATATGAAAAAGTAGGCGCAAAAAAGAAAAGAGTTATTCATTACAGAAATTGTATGCCGATAGAAGAAATATTTACATGGGATGATATAGGTCATTTTAAAGTAGACCAGTATATACTTATGCATTCTGTAATCTATAGAACACAGCTTTTAAAGGATTGCAATTTACAACTTCCTAAGCATACATTTTATGTGGATAATATATTTGTGTTTTTCCCATTGCCATATGTGAAAAATATGTACTATGTGGATGTTAATTTCTACAGATATTTTATTGGAAGACAGGATCAGTCTGTAACTATGGAAAATATGATTAAGCGAATTGACCAGCAGTTACGAGTTACCAAGCTTATGATTGATTACTTTGATTATAATAAAATTAACAATAAAAAATGTCAGTACTATATGATAAATTATATGAAAATGATGATGATGGTGCCTTCTATAATGCTTATTTTAGAGGATACGAAAGAGTCATTGGAAAAGAAAAAGGAATTGTGGGCATACTTAAAAGCTACTAATAAAAAACTTTGGTTTAGAATAAGAAGAAGTCGTATTGGTATGGCAGTAAATATTCCAGGAAGACTTGGAAGACTTATATCAAAGATTGGTTATCATGCTTACAGAAAAATGATTGGATTTAATTAATATACATTTTGGAGGAAAATATGATACTTGATAAATTTAAACTAGACGGTAAGGTGGCAGTAGTAACTGGAGCTAATACTGGTTTAGGTCAGGGTATGAGTGTTGCTTTAGCACAGGCAGGAGCAAAAGTTATTGGTGTTGCAAGAAGAGATTGTGAAGAAACAAAGAGTCTTATAGATGAATTTGGTGGCACATTTGCAGCAATAAAAGCAGATTTATCTTCAACTTCTGTGATAGATTATATTGTAGAAGAAAGCCTTAATATATTTGGAAGAGTTGATATTTTAGTTAACAATGCAGGTGTTATTGTAAGAGAAGATTCTCTTGAATACACAGAAGCAGACTGGGATAAAGTTGTAAATATCAACGAGAAAATGGTGTTTTTCTTAAGTCAGGCATTTGCAAAGCAGTATATTAAGCAGGAAAGTGGCGGTAAGATTATTAATATCGCATCTATGCTTTCATATCAGGGAGGAATAAGAGTTCCAGCATATGCGGCAAGTAAAAGTGCTGTAATGGGAATTACAAAGTCTCTTGCAAATGAATGGGCAGGGTACAACATTAATGTAAATGCAATCGCACCAGGTTATATGGCAACTAATAATACAACTCAGCTTCGTAACGATGAAGACAGAAGCAATGATATTATTGAGAGAATCCCTGCAGGACGTTGGGGAACACCAGAAGATATGATGGGAGCTGTAGTGTGGCTTGCATCAAGTGCATCAGAATATGTAAATGGCTTTACTGTCGCCGTAGATGGTGGATGGTTGGCAAGATAAGGATATAAAAACATAATTTCGCCTCTTTTTATTTACCACGCTTGTGTTTAGTTTGAAAAGGTAAATAAAAAGAGGTGAATTATATTGTAAATTGATTGACACGTAACGTAAATTGCGTTACAATAAAAACGGAGGTGCTATTATGGGAAAGACAGCAACATTAAATTTAAGAGTAAATCCTGATGTGAAAAAAAATGCAGAAAATGTACTTGAGAGTTTAGGAATACCAATGGCTACAGCAATAGATATATATTTGAAACAAATATCTTTGGTGGGTGGAATACCGTTTCCTGTGGTATTACCTCAAACTGCTAACTCTGTAAATGCAGATATGATGTCTGCATCACAGATACATCAAAAACTAGAAAAAGGTTATGCAGATATTGCGAAGGGAAATGTTGAAGAAGCAGCCAGTGCATTTGCTACATTTAGAGAGAGGTACTGATGAAGAAATATAGGGTGGAGATTACAAGGGAAGCATTACGAGATATGGAGGAGATATATAATTATATTGCTATAGAATTGCTTTCACCTGAAAATGCAATGAGGCAATATAATCGAATTGCCAATGAAATATTGATGTTAGATACATTACCAGAACGTTTTAAAATTATGGAATCTGAACCAGAAAAACGACTGAGATTAAGAAGACTACTTGTAGATAATTATTCAGTATTTTATACAATTTGTGATGATAAGGTTATTGTAACTAATGTTTTGTACACTTCGTCGGATATTGAGGCAAGGCTACGAAACGTTTAAGCGTGTTATTGGCATAATTCTAAATCATAATCAAAGCTTAATAAACATACACCAGTTAAAGGTATGCCTAAAAGTTTAACTTTTTCACCTCAACTGGTGTGTTTTTAATATGTGTTATAATCGCTAAGATTGTATTAAATTTACGAAATTTCTATACCTAATAGTACTTTTATGGCATGTTGCATCTCTGTTTTTGTTTTATAAGCTTCTATAATTCTACGATCTTCACTACTCAATTCATCTTTTGTTAGTTTTAATCCAAGTAGTTCACTTGCTGAAACATCTAAAGCTGAACATATTTTGCCGATTATATCTGCGGGGGGATTATTTTCACCATTTTCCCAATTTGATAATCGGCTATTTTTAATATATCTCAGCTTTTTTTCAATCTAAATATCAACGGATATAGCACTGCAGCTAATGCAATTGCTGCAATTACATCAAGTACCGAATGTTGCTTTAAAAATACTGTTGCGAAGCATATAAGTATGCAAAGTATTGTGGTTGAAATCTTAATTATCTTGGAGTGTTTAAAACCTTCATGTTTTAAAATGGCAATCTGAACTCCTAAGGAGTTAAATACATGGATACTTGGTATTACATTTGTTGATGTATCCGTTGAGTACAATTGCTTAACTAAATCAAGGAAAATATTATCCCTTGTTATTGTACTAAAGTCAGGTCTAAAATCGGTTGGAAGACCGTTTGGATATACAGTACACAACAACAAAAAGAATGTCATACCGATTGTAAGGAATGCTCCCATCTTGATAAATAATTTTTTGTCCTTTAAAAAGAAATAAATGTAAGCCAATGCTACATAAGGGAACCATAAAAGGTAAGGAACTATAAAAATTTCGATAAAAGGTATCTTGTCATCAAATGGGATATGTATTATATTATAATCAGTAGTAACATGCTGTTCTAACCACATAAACCATGGCAGGTATATGAGAAGATATAAGAAAAATCCAATGTGACCGTATTTTTTAAAAAAGTCTTTCATAAGTAACCTCCATAAAGTGTTAAGAAGAATTATAGCATTTTTTAAATATATACGCAAGGAGGAATTTATATGGCAAATGTATACAATAACCCTGTTCAAAGAGGATTTTTTCCAGATCCGTCTGTAATAAGAGTTGGTGAAGATTATTATATGGTTAATTCATCGTTTCAATATTTTCCGGCTATACCAATTTCACATTCTAAAGATATGGTGCATTGGGAAGTTATAGGTCATGCAATTACTAATAATGAATATCTTGATTTGTCAGCAATAAAGGATTCCCATGGAATTTGGGCTCCTGATATATCGTATCATGATGGTAAATTTTATATATATGCCACACTTAGATTAAATGGTGATGGTAAGAGAGATAATAATGTTCTTAGAAGACAGCTTATGGTTTGGTCAGATAAACCAGAAGGACCATATTCTAAGCCTGTTTTTTTAGAAGTAGATAATATTGATCCATCACATTTTATTGATGATGATGGCAAACACTATATGATTATTGCACCAGGAGCAAGAGCTGTACCTTTAAGTGATGATGGCAGTCAGGTTATGGGTGAACCAATAACACTTTGGGCAGGTACTGGTGAGAGATGTCCTGAAGGACCACATATTTTAAAGAAGGATGGCTATTATTATGCGATTCTTGCAGAAGGTGGTACAGGTCCGGGTCATGGAGTTAATGTAGCACGTTCAAAGACTTTATTTGGTGAATATGAACCATCACCATACAATCCTGTAATGCGTCAGTTAAATCCTGATGAACAGATTCAAAGAGCAGGCCATGGCAAATTAGTACAGGCAGCAGACGGTAACTGGTGGATGTATTATCTTTGTGGCAGATACAATGGTGGAGCATATACAACCATAGGAAGAGAATCTGCACTTGACCCGGTAAGATTTACAGAGGATGATTGGTTTGTTGTAAATGAAGGAAAGGGACCAAGTAAAGAGCAGCTTGCTCCTGATTTACCACAGGTAGAGTATCAGAAAAATTATTTTGATGATTTTGATAGTGACAAGCTTAATTTAGAGTGGGAATTTGTAAGAAATCCTGCAAATGGTTCATGGTCTTTAGATGAACGAAAAGGTTATTTTAGATTATGGACTTTAGATGGCACCTTAGATGAAATCAGAGCTAAGAATACGCTAGTAAGAAGAGAAGAGGAATTAGCTTATACAGCAAGTACAAAGTTAGAGTTTTATCCTAATAAGGATGGAGAACAGGCAGGTCTTACCTGTTATTACAGTACTGCAACCTATGCAAGATTTAGCCTTTGCTATGAAGGTGGAAGAAAGCTTATGCTGGTTATTAATCGTAATCACGGCGAAGAAGTACTTGCATCGATTGACAATATAAAAGAAACAGCAATATATTTAAAGGTTGTAGTTAAAAATCTTACAAGAAGCTTCTACTATAGCTATGATAATTCACAGTGGATACTAGCAGGTACTATAGAAAATTGTATTTTCTTATGTGATGAAGGAGTACCGGATGATCCTAAGAGACATACAGGAACTTTAGTTGGAATATATGCAAATAATGGTGGCTGCGGTAGCAGAATACCAGCAGATTTCGACTGGTTTAAATATGAAAACGGAGTGGTTTAATGTTTTTTAAAAGTGATAAGTTTAAAGAAGCTTTTTATGAAATAACCATATGGATAGTTTTATTTGTAATAGGTGTGGTGTGTTTTGTAGTAACCACTATGACTTTGATTACTGAAATGAATTATGTTATAAATGGAACAAAGGTTATTGCAGAATATGACGAAACATTTGGTGCAAGGTTTGTAACAAAAGACGGAAAAGAAGTGTATATAGAAACTGAAAAGTTTATGAGAACTAAATACGACGACACATTTCCTATGTATTATTTCGAAGGAAAAGAATATGAAGCTATTATGTTATCAGCATGGCAGTGGTGGGTTGTAGTATATACGCTATTTATTGCTCTTATAGCTATTAGTGTAGTTAAAATGTATCAGAATCTTCGTGGCGAAAAAATGGTGCGGGTTAAATTTAATTATGAGCACAAGGATGTTAGCTCTAAAGAATTGTCGAAGATTCTTATCGATAATATGTCACTACATAACAAGGAATTATACGAAAAGCATTTGGACAGTATTAAATTTGATACAATTAAATATCAGGCGTCATATGATAGTTTTAAAGAAAGTGCAATGTCTGTAATTAATGAACAGGAAAAAATATGGAAAATAGGTTCTGTCCATATTGGTGTGCTTTTAGGTGACGATAAACCTAATAATGAAATACGAAGAATTGCATATACTGACGGAATGAAGCATTATCAGGATCCGCATGCATTTTATGAGCTGGTAAAAACACAGGATGAAGCAAAAATTTTAGAGGATAAAAGCATACATATAGCAAATACATTGGTTTGTAATGAACAATTGCCTTTTGCCGGAAATGGTAACAGATTTTATCTGGTTGTTGCAAAATATTCATTGTGTGAAAATGTTCTTTTAATGCCAGAATGGTATTATTTTAAGGAAGAAATAGAAGCAATGTAGGTATTGCAAAAAGTGTATTTTAGGTATATAATATAGTTACAGAACAATGGATTGTTGATAGTCATTAAGAATGGAGTGATTTATATGACTAATTTTTACGGAATAGGAAGTTATGGTGTTAATACATTGTTTTCATCATATAACACATCGAATACTGCTAATGCATCAACGACAAGCTTTTTGAGTGATTATTACAGTATACGCAGTGGCTCTTATAAGAAACTTCTTACAGCATATTATGCTAAGAATGGCGAGGATGCCAAGATTAGTACTTCAACTTCGGCTGATTCATCTAAGGATTTGGTGAATATAAGAGAAGCTACAGATGAACTTAAAGAGAGTGCAGATGCTCTTATTAAGCAAGGTAAAAAGTCGGTGTTTGCCAAAGATGAAGATGGCAATTATGATATGGATAAAGTGACGAAGGCAGTTAAGCAATTTGTGGATGATTATAATTCTACCATAGAAGCTACTGAGGATAGTAATACTAGTTCCATAGCAAGTAATTCGGCAAGTCTTATAAGAATTACACAGGCTAATGAGAATTTACTTAAAAAAGCTGGTATAACAATAGATGCTGATTTTAAACTTAAATTTGATGAAGCTGAATTTAAAAAGGCTAATATGACAGATGTTAGAACATTATTTAATGGTACAGGCTCATACGCTTATAATGTATCAGCAAGAGCGTCAATGATTAATTTTAATGCAGAGACAGAGATTAATCGTGCTAACACATATGGTCAGACAGGCTCATATAATTACAATTATTCTATGGGCGATATATATAATGCATATTTATAATTTAATATAACACGTTGAAGAGAAGAGTAATATATCTGGAAGTTACAGAGAGAAGCCGTTGCTGAGAGTGCTTTATGAAAGGGTATATGAAGACTACCTCTGAGTGGCCCCAATCCGGTCCGGTGATTCCGTTATAATCATAAAAGTGGTTCTCATAATATGAGAGCAATTAGGGTGGAACCGCGAGAATAAGAATACTCGTCCCTTTCTGTATTTGTATGCAGAAAGGGATTTTTTTATTAAAATAGTAAAATTTATTTAAAGGAGAATATACAATGAAAGTAACATTAAAAGATGGCTCATTTAAAGAGTATGAAAATGCAATGTCTGTTTACGAGATAGCATCAGATATTAGCGAAGGCTTAGCAAGAATGGCTTGTGCCGGTGAAGTTGATGGAGAGGTTGTTGATTTAAGAACGATAGTTGACAAAGACTGTTCTTTAAACATTCTTACATTTAATGATGAAAAAGGTAAGGCAGCTTACAGACATACAACATCACACGTTTTGGCAGAAGCTGTAAAGAGATTATATCCAGAAGCTAAATTAGCAATTGGACCATCAATAGATACAGGATTTTATTATGATTTTGATGCACAATCTTTCTCAAGAGATGATTTAGATAAGATTGAAGCCGAAATGAAAAAGATTATAAAGGAAGGCGCTGAGCTTGAGAAATTTACTTTACCAAGAGCAGAAGCTATCAAATTTATGGAAGAAAAGGGTGAGCCATATAAGGTTGAACTTATTATGGATTTGCCAGAGGATGCAGTTATTTCCTTCTACAGACAGGGTGAATTTGTTGACCTTTGCGCCGGTCCTCACCTAATGAGTACAAAGAATATCAAAGCGTTTAAGCTAATTTCTTCTTCAGGTGCATATTGGAGAGGTTCAGAAAAGAATAAGATGCTTACAAGAATTTATGGTACTGCATTTAGTAAAAAAACTGAGCTTGACGAATATCTTGAATACCTTGAAAATATTAAGCTTCGTGACCATAACAAATTAGGTCGTGAAATGGAATTATTTACAACTGTTGATGTTATAGGTCAGGGTCTTCCATTACTTATGCCAAAGGGTGTAAGAATGGTTCAGACATTACAGCGTTGGATTGAAGATGAAGAAGAAAGACGTGGCTATGTAAGAACAAAGACACCATTAATGGCGAAGTCAGATTTATATAAGATTTCTGGTCACTGGGATCATTACAAGGATGGTATGTTTGTATTAGGTGATGAAGAAAAGGATAAAGAAGTATTTGCACTTCGTCCTATGACATGTCCTTTCCAATATTATGTTTATAAGGCAAGTCAGAAGTCATATAGAGATTTACCATTAAGATATGGTGAGACATCAACATTATTTAGAAATGAAGATTCCGGTGAAATGCACGGACTTACAAGAGTAAGACAGTTTACTATTTCAGAAGGTCACTTAATTGTAAGACCAGACCAGATGGTAGAAGAGTTTAAGGGCTGTATAGCACTTGCAAAATATTGTTTACAGACATTAGGTCTTGAAAGTGATGTAACATATCATTTATCAAAGTGGGATCCTGATAATAAGGAAAAATATATCGGTGAACCAGAAGTTTGGGAAGAAACACAGCAGCACATAAGAGATATTTTAACAGAACTTGAAATTCCATTTACAGAGGATGTAGGCGAAGCTGCTTTCTATGGTCCTAAGGTAGATATTAATGCTAAAAATGTTTATGGCAAGGAAGATACAATGATTACAATTCAATGGGATGCTCTTTTAGCAGAACAGTTTGATATGTATTACATTGATGAAAAGGGTGAAAAGGTAAGACCTTATATTATTCACAGAACATCTATGGGTTGCTATGAAAGAACATTAGCATGGCTTATTGAGAAGTACGCAGGTCTTTTCCCAACATGGCTTTGTCCAGAACAGGTAAGAGTATTACCTATTTCAGAAAAATACAGAGAATATGCGGACAAGGTTAATGAAACATTAAAGAATAATGGAGTATATTCAACTGTTGACCATAGAGCAGAGAAAATCGGTTATAAGATTAGAGAAACAAGACTTGACAGAGTTCCTTATATGCTTATTGTTGGTGAAAAAGAAGAAGCAGAAGGCTTAGTATCTGTTAGAAGCCGTTATAATGGGGATGAAGGTCAGAAAAAACTTGATGTATTTGTTGAAGAAATCTGTAAGGAAATACGTACAAAGGAAATAAAAGAGATAAAGGTTTCCGAATAGCAAAAAAACTGTAAATTTTTTCTTAACTGGCGAAAAAACAGTTGAAAATATGGAAAAAATAAGGTAGAATTATAGTACGAATTTACTATATGGATAGGAGAATGGTATGGATATTATTGTAAAGTATATTGACGAACTATTAGAGAGAAGTACACCAGAAGCTCCAATGTGGAATATTGAGAAGATTAAGCAGGGATTACCTTCAAAGTGGAACTACATTGATGGATGTATGATTAAGGCTGTTTTAGAGATGTATGCAATTACTCAGGATAAGAAGTATTTTGATTTTGCAGATGCATTTATTGATTACAGAGTATTTGAAGATGGTACAATTGATGGCTATGATGTAGAAGAAAAGAATATTGATAATGTTAATGCAGGTAAGACTTTATTTGAATTATATGACTTAACAGGTAAAGAAAAATATCGTAAAGCTATCGATTTAATTTACAGCCAGATCGAATTAATGCCAAGAACAGAGCAAGGTAATTTCTGGCATAAAGATATCTATCCACATCAGGTATGGTTAGATGGTATGTATATGGGACAACCATTCTATCTTGAATATGAGACAAGATTTAACGATAGAAAGAATTATCCGGACATCTTTAAACAATTTGAGTTTGTAATTAAGAATTTACGTAATCCACTTAACGGATTATATTATCATGCAATTGATACTAAGAAGGAGATGTTCTGGTGTGATAAGGTTACAGGTTTATCGCAGAACATCTGGTTAAGAGCAATCGGCTGGTATTCAATGGCACTTCTTGATACACTTGATAAGATTGATAATAGCGATGGTAAATTCGATAAAGAATTTAATATGCTTAAAGATGCTTATGTAGATTTAATGAATTCTATGATAAAGTATCAGGACGAATCAGGTATGTGGTATCAGGTAGTTAACTTTGGCGGTATGGATAAGAACTATCTTGAAACAAGTGGTAGCTCAATTATGGCATATTCATTACTTAAGGGTGTAAGATTAGGATTCTTACCTGAAAGCTACAGAGAATATGGTGAAAAAGCTATTAACGGTATCTGCGATAAGTACTTACGCACTATTGACGGTGAGATGCATTTAGATGGTATCTGTTTAGTTGCTGGACTTGGTGGTAAGGGCAGAAGAGATGGAACATATGCATATTATATGTCAGAGCCAATTGTACAGGATGATGCAAAGGGTGTAGGACCATTCTTGCTAGCATATACAGAATTATTAAGATATAAAAAGTAATAACATTTAATAACTAACACCCTCTATAATTGATATAGAGGGTGTTTTCTAAAATGAATTTAAGAAAAGAGGTAGTATTTATGAAACCATTTATTTATATGGAAGAAGCGTTAGAAAAGCAGGCAAAAAAGGGAGGAGCAGTACGTTTGCTTGGAGAAGACAATGGATGTATGGCAGGTTGCTGTTCGGGAATAAGTGTATATAGTAGTACAGAATATGGCTTTGCTGGCGCCCATGAAGACCAGGAAGGTTTCTTTGTATTAAGTGGTGAAGGATATGCTAAGCTTGATGATTTAGAATTTGAAGTGTTTCCAGGTACTTCGTTTGTAGCTTTGCCGGGAGTTAAGCATACAGTGAAAGCTAAAAATTCAGATGAACCGGTAAGAGTATTTTGGTTCCATAGTGCGTTATAATTTAAGTTGATTTTAGGTAAATGTATTATACTGTTTAATAATAAACATAAGAAATGGAGATAATTATGAAACTATTATTAGCAGAAGATGAAAAGGCTTTATCCAAGGCTATAGCGGTAATTTTGAAAAATAACAATTATACTGTTGAACAGGTTTACGATGGTCAGGACGCCTTTGATTACATTATGAATTCAGATTATGATGGAATTATTATGGATATTATGATGCCTAAAATGGATGGCATTACGGTGCTAAAAAAGATTAGAGAAAATAAGATTACGACACCGGTTTTATTGCTTACCGCCAAATCTGAACTTGATGACAAGGTTGAAGGCTTAGATGCAGGAGCTGATGATTATCTTACAAAGCCTTTTGCAATGAAAGAATTGCTAGCAAGACTAAGAGCTATAACCAGAAGAAAAAATAATGAAGTAGTGCTTTGTCATGAATATGGTAATATAAAGCTTAACCCAATATCATATGAATTGTCAGGTCCTAAAGGTGATGTTACATTAGCTAATAAAGAATATCAGATGTTAGAGTTATTAATTTCAAATCCTAAAAGACTAATATCTACAGAAAATTTTATGGAAAAAATATGGGGCTATGATTCGGATGCAGAGATAAATGTTGTCTGGGTATATGTATCAAGCTTAAGAAAGAAATTTGAAACTATTGGAGCAAATATAAAGATAAAAGCTAAAAGAGGCGTAGGATATTCATTGGAGGATATTGATGGTTAAAAAGCTTCAGAGAAAAATGTTTGTAATTATGATGGTATCAGTATTTGTGGTGCTTTCAGCTATAATGATTACAATAAATGTTATTAACTATAATCATATTGCAAAAGATGCGGATATGCTTATAAATCTTATAGGTAATAACCGTGGAGACATACCTAAATTCAATTTTGGACCACCAGATAAAAACAAAGGGCCGATTAGTAAAGAAACACCTTACGAAACCAGATTTTTTACACTTAAGGTTTCAAAGGATGGGAATATTGAAAGTATCAATACAGGAAATGTTGCAGCAGTAGATACAAGTATGGCAATTCTCTATTATCAGGAGGTTGTAGAAAATAAAAAAGAAAAAGGCTATGTAGAACATTACAGATATAATTTTTTGAAAGAAAAAAATATGTATGTATTTGTAGACTGTAATAAACAATTAAATACTGCAAAATCATTTTTAATGGCAAGTATAGGCATATCAACTGTGGGAATGTTGGCGGTATTTGTGTTGGTATATATTTTTTCCAATATGGCTGTAAAACCGGTAAAAGATGCATATGATATGCAGAAACGTTTTATAACAGATTCAAGTCATGAGATAAAAACACCATTGGCAGTGATTATGGCTAGTACTGAAGTTATTGAAAGCATTAATGGTGAATCAGAATGGACTGATAATATAAAAGACCAGGTACAAAGACTTGCAGAACTTAATAGTTCTATGACAGAACTTGCCAGAATGGACGAAATGGCAAAAAGCTATGAATTAAAAAATGTTAATATTACAGAGATATTTGATAATGTTTCAAAATCAATGCTTGTGCTTGCAGAAAACAGTAATAAACAGGTAGAAATGAATATTGAAGAAAATGTAATTTGTAAAGGCAATGCTGCAGCATTAAAACAGCTGATGACAATATGTTTTGATAATGCCATAAAATATTCAACAAGTAAAATAGCAATAACAATTACAAGAGCACATAATAAAGCTCAGATAATATTTGAAAATGATACAGAGGGCGTAAAAAAGGGCAACTGTAATGAAGTGTTTGAAAGATTTTACAGGATGGATCAATCAAGATCTACAAAGGTCTCAGGCTCAGGTATAGGTCTTTCTGTCGCAAAATCAATAGTTGAAAGACATAACGGCAGGATTAGTGCTTTAAGTGAAGATGGAATAATATTTAAAATAGTAACGACTTTAAATTGTTAAAACGATTTAAAGTCGTTTTAAGTTGGTTTTAACTTACAGTAATATAATACTTTCTAAGAACTAAAGGATTGGAGCTTTGTATGGGTAATATATCAAAATTTAAACGGTATGAACTGAAATATCTTTTAAGCTTAGAACAATATGAATCTATTAAAAATATGCTAAAGCCATATACTGAAAAGGATAAATATTATCAATCAACAGTATGCAGTCTTTATTATGATACTGCTGATAAACGATTAGTACGCCGTTCCATTGAAAGACCGGAATATAAAGAAAAATTAAGATTAAGAAGCTACGGTACAGTAAATGAAGAAAAAGATGTATTCATTGAACTGAAAAAGAAATATGACGGAGTTGTTTATAAAAGAAGGATATGTCTTGATTATAAGCAGGCAATAAAATTTTTGAAAGGAGAAAAAGTAGATACCAAAGACGCGCAAATTCAAAAAGAAATAGAGTATTTTATGGATTTTTATAAGAAATTAGGCCCATCTATGGTATTGTCCTATGAAAGAGAAGCATTAGTGTCAAAAACTGATAAAAAGTTAAGGATAACCTTTGATAGAAATCTTTTATATAGGATTAATGATTTAAGTCTGGATGCAGGAATTTATGGGAACAGGATATTGCAGGATGACAAGATTTTGATGGAAATAAAGCTGGATTTTGGTATGCCATTTTGGCTGGTTGATATTCTAAATAAAAATAAAGCCTATAAGACTTCATTTTCAAAATATGGTACAGCTCATCTCTTAGAATTAATGAAAGAAAGGAATAAAAATTATGGTTGAGAATATATTTAAGTCAGTATTTAATACAGGTGTTGTTAGTGAATTATATTTGAAAAATTTTATCTTGTGCATAATAGGTGCATTATTAAGCGGAGCTATTGTTTCAATGGTGTATATGTATAAAAATAACTATTCAAAAAGCTTCGTGGTTACAATACTAATTTTGCCAGCAATAGTAAGTGCTGTTATAATGATGGTAAATGGTAATATAGGCGCAGGTGTAGCGGTTGCTGGCGCATTTAGCCTGGTTAGATTTCGTTCGGCACCAGGAACTGCAAAAGAAATATCAGTAATATTTCTTGCAATGACATCAGGTCTTATTATTGGAATGGGGTACATAGCTTTTGGACTATTACTTTCAGTAATAATTTCTCTTGTATTATTTATATGTAACAGCAGTCGTTTTGGAGAATTTAAGCCAGATATAAGAAATAAAATCTTAAAGATAACTATTCCGGAGGATTTAGATTATACAAATGTATTTGATGATATATTTGAAAAATATACAAATGAGGTACAGCTTGTTAATGTTAAAACAACTAATATGGGGAGCTTATATAAATTAAATTATGAATTGAAATTAAAGGATATAAGTCAGGAAAAGCAGTTTATTGATGAACTTAGATGTCGTAATGGTAATTTGGAGGTACAATGTAGCCGAGCTGAAATGAAAAATAATGATTTATAATTTGGTGTGCCTTGTTTTTTATATGTAAGCTGTGCTATAATAAGACGGTATATGATAAAAAAAGAGAGGATTTTATTATGAATATTGTTGTGTTAGCAGGTGGAATTAGCTCAGAAAGAGAGGTTTCCATCGTTACAGGAACTATGGTAAGTAAGGCACTTGTAGGTAACGGTCATAAGGTAATTCTTATGGATGTGTACTTAGGAGATGAAAATATAAAAGATTTTAATGAGCAAAAAGATGTTGAAATGATGTCGAATGCTATAAAGGCAGCATCGTCAAAGCTTGAAGCTGTAAAGGCAAAGCGTAGCGAAACGGATAATGCATTTTTTGGTCCTAATGTAATTGATGTGTGCAAGAAAGCTGATATTGTATTTATGGCATTACATGGTGAAAATGGAGAAAATGGTAAGGTTCAGGCAACATTTGATCTTTTAGGAATAAAATATACAGGAACAGGTAGTCTAGGCAGTGCCATTGCCATGGATAAGAATTTGTCAAAAGAATTGTTTAATGCTAATGGTATAATGAATCCTAAAGGTGCTAAGGTAAAAAAAGGTCAGAATACAGATATATTTGCCAGTGGAATTAAACTCCCTGTAGTAGTAAAACCAGCTTGTGGCGGTTCGAGTGTAGGTGTGTCTATTGTTAATACAAAAGAAGAATATGACAAGGCCTTAAGCGAAGCTTTCAAATATGAAGAAGTTTTAGTTGTGGAAGAATATATTGAAGGAAGAGAATTTTCTATTGGCGTTATTGATGGAAAGGCATTACCAATTATAGAAATTGCGCCACTTGAAGGCTTCTATGATTATACTAATAAATATCAGGCAGGTAAGACAAAAGAAACCTGTCCAGCTGATTTACCAGAAGATATAACACTTAAGATGCAAAATGCAGCTCAGGATGTATTTAAAGCTCTTCGCCTTGAAACATATGCCAGAGCGGACTTTATGTTAGATAAAGCAGGTAATTGCTACTGTCTTGAAGCAAATACGCTTCCGGGTATGACACCTACCAGCTTACTTCCACAGGAGGCAGCAGCTATTGGTATGGACTTTTCACAACTTTGTGAAAAGCTTATAGAGGTATCTTTAAAGAAATATTAATGGAGACTGTATATGAATAACATGACATTGAATAATATAGCTATAGCATGTAATGGCAGATATATTGGTGATGAAGCAAATAAGGACTTTACAATCACCATGGTAACAATTGATAGTAGACAAATAGAAGATGGTGGTCTATTTATAGCTGTTAAGGGTGAGCGCGTGGATGGTCACAATTATATAGAAGATGTATTTAGTAAGGGTGCAGCATGTGTTATAAGTGAAAAGGAATTGGATATTTCAAAACCATATATTTTAGTAGAATCTTCCCTTGTAGCATTGAAGGAAATTGCTAAGTTTTACCGAGAGAATCTTTCGGTGACTCTTGTTGGTATAAGTGGTAGTGTTGGAAAAACCAGCACTAAAGAAATGATAGCAAGTGTTTTATCGCAGGAATATAAGGTTTTAAAGACAGAAGGTAATTTTAATAATGAAATTGGTTTGCCACTTACTATCTTAAAGATAAGAGATGAGCATCAGGTTGCTGTTATTGAAATGGGAATAAGTGATTTTGGTGAAATGCAAAGATTAAGCGCCATCGCAAAGCCTGATGTGGCAGTATTAACTAATATAGGTACATGTCACCTTGAAAATTTAAAGGACAGAGATGGTGTATTAAAGGCTAAAACAGAGATGTTTGAATATCTTTGTGAAAATGGATATGTTGTGTTAAATGGTGATGACGATAAATTATTTACCGTTAAAGATGTTAATGGAATAAGACCAGCATTTGTGGGTTTAAATAGTAAAAATGATATTTATGCCAGTGATATTGTGAGTGATGGTTTATCAGGTGTTGAATTTGTGATTAATGACAATGGCAAAAAGCTTTGTGCTAAAGTTAATATACCGGGTGAGCATATGGTTTATAATGCACTTACAGGATATGCTATTGGAAAGATAATGAATATTTCTGATGAAAAAATACTTGCAGGTATGGAAAAGCTAAAGCCGGTAAGTGGTCGCAACAATATTATTAAAACAGATTATATAACTATAATAGACGATTGTTACAATGCAAATCCGGTATCAATGAAAGCGTCAATTGATGTAATTAGTAAAGTAAAAACGAGAACAGTTTGCGTATTAGGCGATATGTTTGAGTTAGGTGAAAATGAAAAGCAGCTTCATTGTGAAGTGGGTGAACATTTTAAGGATAAAGATGTAGATGTTCTTATAACTGCAGGAAATCTTGCAGCTAATATAGCTAAAGCTGCAGGATGTAATGAAAATATAAAAATATATCATTTTGAGACAAGAGATGATATGTTAAAAGAGTTAAAAACGCTTATAACAAAGTCAGATACAGTACTTGTAAAAGCATCTCATGGAATGGCGTTTGATAAAGTTGTGGAGGAATTAAAATGTTATCAATAATAGTGGCAGTTACAAAAAATTGGGTAATAGGTAATGAAGGAAAAATACCTTGGAGAATTAAAGGTGAGCAGGTAAGATTTAGAGAACTTACAACAGGTAATACTCTTATTATGGGAAGACGTTCTTTTGAAGAAATAGGAAAACCATTACCTAAAAGAAAGACCATATTAATATCTAATACGCTTAAGGTAGAGGAAGAAAACTGTACTACCGTAGGAAGCTTTATGGAAGCCTATGAGATGGTTAAGGATATGGATGAAGAAGTCTTTGTAGCAGGCGGAGGAAGAGTGTACAAGGAAGCTTTCCCATATGTAGATAAGATTTATTTGACTATTATTGATATGGAGATTGAAGGCGATACATTTTTCCCAATAGTAAGTGAAAATGAATTTGAAAAGGTATATGAAGAAAGAATAGAGGGAGAAATTCCTTATACATATTATACATTTGTTAGAAAATAGTGATTGTGGCGGTAACGGTTTTAAGGACTGTTACCGTTTATTACTCTAAAACATTTACAGTATTTTTGAAATGAATTATAATTAATATCGTATAAACAGACATCTTAAAATTCTATTAATCTAAATTTATCCATAGATAGTATATTCCCCATATAGTAAGCTTGTTCACTGTTTGGGAAAGGGGGTCTGATATGAATATTTCATTTTGGAGTCCAATTAACGAAATGTCATTTACTGATAAAGTGGTGGCAGTTGTTTATACTATAATGTATTTATATGGAGTGGAATCTATTGTTTTTCAAAGTGATTACTATAATAATAATCTTGAAATGTCTTTTATGGATTTTGAAAATGAAGGACAGATAAAGGAAGATTTTATATATTATATAGACTTAGGGATTGATGCAGTATTAATAGCATAGGGGAAAATAAAGAGGATATATATATAAAGGATTTTGCTGTAGAGGTTGTTAAAAATAAGTCGTTTTATCTACCTATGTCTAGGAAAAATGATATAAGCGGATATAATGAAAAGCTTAAAAAATATATAAGAGAGATTCTAAAAAAGTGTAATGACGAGTTTGAAATGTGTTTTATAGATAATAAAAACGGATATGGCGACATATCAGCTATAATTAATGAGATGGCAGATGTAAAAATTATAGGAATAGAATCCTATGAGGAGTGCGTATATAATGATGATAATACATTTTATATGATTCCATTTGAAAAAAAGGAATTTTGTGAGAAAAATCATTTGCCGTTAGAACGGGTTTATACTATACATAATTGTAAGAATTATAAAGAAGCATATAATTATGGAAGAGCAAAAGCATTTATTAGGAGTAATTATTTTATGCCTGAGAATAAGGATGATGAAGAATTTGTTGTAGAACTTAAATTATTAGCGGAGGCAATACTTAATAAATGTGGTAAAGAACTAAGGAGATAAAGGTAATAAGGTGTCTGAAATAATAAAGAGGTATCAGCTGCGTGGCTAATACCTCTTTTTATTATTATTCTGTTTCTTCTTTTGGTTCTATTAGAAGCTTTACTTTTTCGATTCTGTTTTTATCAACCTTACTTACAGTGAATGTAAAGTTGTCGATAATCATAACATCGCCAATTTCAGGGATTTTATCTAAAGTTTCGATGATAAGACCTGCAATTGAGTCGTATTCCTTCGAATCGACATCTAAATTAAATGTCTCATTAAAATCGTCAAGCTTTGTATTACCATCTAAGATATATTCATTATCAGAAATCTGTTGAATGTCTTCTTCTTCATCGTAGTCATATTCATCACGAATCTCACCTACGATTTCTTCTAATAAATCTTCTAAAGTAATCATACCTACAGCTGTACCGTACTCATCTAAAACGATGGTAATGTTATTGGCTGTTTTTCTTAGTTCTTCCATTAAATCAGAAGTTTTCTTAAACTCATAAGTAAAATATGGTTCTCTCAATATATCTTTAACTGAAAAACTGTCAGGATTGTCATAAAGAAGTAAGTCTTTTACATTGATAATACCTACTACATTATCTGTAGAATCCTTATACACTGGAAAACGTGTATATTTTTCAGATTTGAAAATCTCTAATATATCATGATATGAACTGTTAATATTAATTAATGTCATATCAATTCTTGGAATCATAATGTCCTTAGCAAGAGAATCACCAAAATCGAATATGTTGTTGATAATCTGCTTTTCAGAAGTTTCAATTACACCTTCCTCATGGCTTACGGAAACAATGGTTCTTAACTCATCTTCTGTGTATGTATTAATTTTAGTATTAGAATTAATTCCAAATAGTAAGAGTACTACAAAAGATAATTTGTTTATTATAAAAATTACAGGAGTAAGTATCCACATAAGACCACTAATAAATGGTGCATATATAAGCGCTAACTTATCAGCGTGAACTGTGGCAATGTTTTTTGGTGTTATTTCACCAAAGATTAGTATTAATATAGTTAAAATACCAGTTGCAACACTTACGTAAGCATTGCCAAATACATTAATTGCAAGTGTTGTTGCAATAGCTGAAGCGGATATGTTCACTATGTTATTACCGATTAATATGGCACTTAACATTTTAGGTGAATTATCAAGTATCTTCAGTACCCGTGTAGCTTTTTTATTACCATCTTCTGACATAGACAACATACGTATACGGTTTGCAGTCATAAATGTTGTCTCTGCGCATGAAAACAGGGCAGAACAAATGATTAATAAAATTAGAGTTACAAATAGGATCACATTGGGGTCCAAAAAAAATCATCTCCTTAAAAAATAATATACAAAACAAATATTACAATATAATAAGTAAAAAGTCAAGAATAATGAAAGTTAAGATTCATATATTATTAATAAAAGATTATTGGAGGTATATTTTGAAAAAACAAAAATTATTAGGAGATATTGGAAAGGTATTGATAATAGCTTATGTAATAACTATAGTGATGTTACTCATATTGTCATTATTACTCTATAAGCTGGGGTTGTCAACAGGACAGATTAAAATTGGAATTATAATTACATATGTATTGGCAGCCGGACTGTCAGGTTTTATTATGGCAAAGGTACAAAAGACAAAAAGAGTTGTATGGGGATTCATAATGGGATTGTTGTATTTTGTAATTCTCTTTGTTGTATCTTTTTTTATGAATAAAGGAATAAATGCAGAAACTTCAAATGTTTTATTGACAGGAGTAATATGTATGGTGTCCGGAGCTATGGGTGGAATACTAAGCTAAAAAATTTTTCTGAATATAAGTTAAAAAAATAAAGGAATTTGACAGATATTGTAGAATATATATTAAGTACCCCGTTGATGTGTAAAGAATGGAGTTAGTTGATATTATATGAATATTCGAGAAAAACAGGAACAAAGAGAAAAAGATAACCTAAGTCCATATGCGGCATTAAGTCTTAACTCACAAGGAAGAGATAAATATGAAGAACCTTGTGATGTAAGAACAGTGTACCAAAGAGATAGAGATAGAATCTTACACTGTAAGTCTTTTAGAAGATTGAAGCATAAAACTCAGGTTTTTTTGTCCCCTGAAGGGGACCATTACAGAACACGACTTATTCATACCTTAGAAGTGTCGCAAATAGCAAGAAGTATTGCCAGAGCGTTGAGACTTAACGAAGATTTAACAGAGGCGATTGCACTAGGTCATGATTTAGGTCATACTCCATATGGACATGCCGGAGAGAGAGCCTTAAATTCAGTATGTCCACAGGGTTTTGCACATTATTTACAAAGTGTAAGAATTGTAGAAGTTCTTGAAAAGGATGGAAATGGTTTAAATCTTACAAAAGAAGTAAGAGATGGCATATTAAATCATAGAACAAGTGGTAATCCGTCTACTCTTGAGGGTAAGATTGTTCGTCTTTCGGATAAGATTGCATATATTAATCATGATATCGATGATGCAATTAGAGCTAATATTTTTAAAGAGGACGATATACCGAAGGAATTTTCAGATGTATTAGGAAAGAGTACTAAGGGAAGACTTAATACTCTTATTAATGACATTATAAATATGAGTGAAGAAAAGCCAGACATTATTATGTCAAAGGATGTTGAGGTGGCTATGAATGGTCTTCGTAAATTTATGTTTGAGCATTTATATACTAATCCTACGGCTAAAAGTGAAGAAACGAAAGCACATAAATTATTGGTGGAATTATATAATTACTATTTAGATAATATTGAAGTTTTGCCTGAGAGCTATTTAAGATTTATGGAAACACATAATGAGACTAAAGAAAGAGTTGTGTGTGATTACATAGCAGGAATGTCTGATCAGTACGCAGTAGCAAAATTTGATGAGATATTTGTGCCAATGTCATGGAAAGTTTAGCAGAAACGGAGATTAATATGAATAGCAATGAAAATGTTATTGAAGAAGTATTAAATAGAAATAATATTGTTGATGTAGTCTCATCTTATGTAAAACTTACAAGAAGTGGCAATGGATACAAAGGACTTTGTCCGTTTCATAACGAGAAGACACCTTCATTTTCAGTGTCGGCAAGTAAGCAGATGTTTTATTGCTTTGGCTGCCACGAGGGTGGTAATGCTTATTCCTTCATTATGAAATATGAAAATTGTACATTTCAGGAAGCACTAAAGCAATTAGCTGACAGAGCGGGAATTGAACTTCCAGAATATAAGCAGTCAGATGAACAAAAAGCATTAAGTGATTTAAGATTAAAACTTTATGAGATTAACAAGGAAGCTGCGCTGTTTTACTATCATGTTCTGAAAAGCGAATCAGGAAAACGAGGAATGGATTATTTTAAGAAGAGACAGTTAAGTGACGAAACAATAAGAAATTTCGGTCTTGGATTTGCACCAATGGAGCAGGATTCTTTATACAGATATTTAAAAGAAAAAGGCTTTGATGACAGTATTATTAAGGAATCAGGTCTTGTAAAATATAATGAAAAAAAAGGTGCATATGATACATTTTTTAATAGAGTAATGTTTCCTATTATGAACCCTAACGGTAAAGTTATAGGTTTTGGCGGAAGAGTAATGGGAGATGGTACCCCAAAATATCTTAACTCTTCAGAAAATAAGATATTTGATAAAAGACGTAATTTATATGGATTAAGTGCAGCAAGAAGTGCAAGAGCTAAAAATATCATTATATGTGAAGGATATATGGATGTAATTGCATTACATCAGGCAGGCTTTAATCAGGCAGTAGCATCATTAGGTACTGCATTTACGGTAGAACAGGCACAATTGCTAAAGAAATATACTCAGGAAGTATATTTAACCTATGACAGCGATTCGGCAGGAACTAAGGCAGCGCTTAGAGCAATACCAATGCTAAGAGAAGCGGGAATGATTGTTAAGGTTATTAATATGCAACCTTACAAGGATCCTGATGAATTTATTAAAAATATGGGAAATGAAGAGTTCGCAAAGCGAATGAAAGAAGCTGTTGGTGGATTTATGTTTGAAATTAAATGCCTTAGTAAAGAATTTGATTTTGATAATCCTGAAGAACAAAACAAGTTCTTTGTAACAGTGACTGACAGAATAATAAAATTTCCAAACGCAATTGAAAGGTCTAATTATATAAAGGCCGTTGCAAAGGAATTTAATATTTCGGCAGATGATTTACAACAAATGCTTAACGATAAAGGTAATGATTTAGGACTTCTAAAAAATGAAGTGAAATTTAAAGAAAGTAAAAATATAAAACCAACGGATGATGGTATTTTGATGGCGCAGAAAATGTTATTAACATGGTTAGTTAATGAACCTACAATATTTTCGAAGGTATCAGAATATGTAAAGCCGGATGACTTTATTGAACCTCTTTACCAATTTGTTGCAACAAATTTATATGAGCAGTTTGCTAATAATGCAGTAAATCCGGCATTAATAATTAACAAAATTGAAAATGAAGAGGAACACAAAAATGTTGCAGCGATTTTTAATGCTGATTTTAATCATGAACTAAGCAAAAATGAAAAAGAAAATGCAATTAATGAATTAGTTCAAAAGATTAAAAAATACAGCCTTAATCATAAATTTAATACTGCAAACGGGGATGTAAAAATATTACAGGAGGTTATAAATCAACAGGCACAATTACAAAAAATGCATATTTATTTGTAAATATGGCGAAAATAGTGAATGACTATGGAAGGATGGAATTTATAATGGCACAGAAAAAAGCACAAAAGGAAACAGTAATTGAAGTAGCAGCAGTAGAAGAAAAAGAAGTGAAGAAAACAAAAAAGAAAGCAACAAAAAAGGTTGAAGCAGTAGCAGAAACACCAGTTGTGGAAATTGTGGAAGAGCCTGCTAAAGAGCCTGTAAAAAAGACAAGAAAGAAAGCAACAAAAAAGGTTGAAGATGTAGCACAAGCACCAGTAGAAGAACCAGTTGTAGAAATAGTAGAAGAATCTGTTAAGGAACCTGTAAAGAAGACAAGAAAGAAAACAACAAAAAAGGCTGAAGAGGCAGTAGAAACACCTGTAGAAGCAGATGTTGTAGTGGAAGCTGTTAAGGAAGAAGCTAAAAAAGCAACTAAAAAAAGTTCTAAAAAAGCAGCTAAAGAAGAAACTGAAGAAGAAAAAGTAGTTGAAGAAGCTCCTGTTGAAGAAACTAAAACGCAAGAACAGGAAAAACCTACTCCAGAAGAATTAGCACAAAGATTTTCAGAAAAGCTAAAGGAAGTACTTGCTATAGCTAAGAAGAAGAAAAATGTCCTTGAATATTCTGAGATAATGGACCATTTCGCTGAGTTTGAGCTTGATGCAGAAAAGATGGAACAGATATTTGAAACAATTGAAGCAAGTGGTATCGATTTTATGGGGATGCCGGAAGCAGAAGATGATGATATAGACATAAGCTTAGAGCGCGAAGATGATATGGAAATTGATGTGGAAAAGCTTGATTTATCAGATTTGTCCGTGCCAGAAGGCATAAGTCTTGAGGACCCTGTAAGAATGTATTTAAAGGAAATTGGTAAGGTTCCTCTTTTAAGTGCAGAAGAAGAAATTGAACTTGCTGTAAAAATGGCTGATGGTGATGCACAGGCAAAGAAAAAGCTTGCAGAAGCGAATCTTCGTCTTGTTGTAAGTATTGCAAAAAGATATGTTGGCCGTGGAATGCTTTTCCTTGATTTGATTCAGGAAGGTAATTTAGGTCTTATTAAAGCAGTAGAAAAGTTTGACTATAACAAGGGATTTAAATTTTCAACATACGCAACATGGTGGATTAGACAAGCTATAACAAGAGCTATAGCAGACCAGGCAAGAACAATAAGAATTCCTGTTCATATGGTTGAAACAATCAATAAGCTTATAAGAGTTTCAAGACAAAAACTTCAGGAACTTGGAAGAGAACCGCTTCCAGAAGAAATTGCAGAGGAAATGGATATGCCAGTAGACAGAGTTCGTGAAATTATGAAGATTTCACAGGAACCGGTATCATTAGAAACACCAATTGGTGAAGAAGAAGACAGTCATCTTGGAGATTTTATTCAGGATGATAATGTACCTGTACCGGCTGAGGCAGCAGCATTTACTCTTTTAAGAGAACAGCTTTCAGAGGTTCTTGCAACACTTACAGAAAGAGAACAAAAGGTTTTAAGATTAAGATTTGGTTTGGAAGATGGACGTGCCAGAACTTTAGAAGAAGTTGGACGTGAGTTTAATGTAACAAGAGAAAGAATCAGACAGATTGAAGCTAAGGCGTTAAGAAAGCTTCGTCATCCAAGTCGTAGTAGAAAACTTAAGGATTATTTAGATTAAAAGAAAGAGTGAATTAACTTGAAAATATCAAACAGATTAAAGGCAGTAGCCAATATGGTTACTGTTGGCAATCCTGTAGCGGATGTGGGAACAGATCATGGTTATGTTCCCATTTATCTGGTTTTGAATAATATTGCACCTTATGCAATTGCAATGGACATTAATGAAGGTCCCTTGTCTAAAGCAAAGGATAATATTAAAGCCTACGGACTGGAAGAAAAGATTGCTACCAGATTAAGTGACGGATTGGAAATGCTTAATAAAAATGAGGTAGACACAGTGATTATATCCGGTATGGGTGGCCAGCTTATAATTGAAATACTAAAAAAGCATGAAGAATTACTTTGTGACATAAAAGAGCTGGTTTTATTGCCACACCGTGAAGTAGAAGAAGTTCGTAGATATTTACATACAATAGGCTTTGTGATTAATGACGAATGTGTTGTAAAAGAAGATGGTAAATTTTACCAGATTGTAAAAGCTTCTAAAGGTGCCTTAAAAGAATATTCAAAACTTGAATATATGTTTGGACCATGTAATCTTAGCAAAAAAGATGAGATTTTTAGAGAACTTCTTATCTTTGAGAAAAGTAAGGCGACAAGACTTTTAAATGAACTAAAAAATAATAATACTGAAAATGCATTTGAAAGGTCGAAAAAGTTACAGGAGCTAATTGAAATTATAGATAAAGGACTTGATTTATATGAAATGTAGTCAAATTGTAGACCTACTTGAAAAATACAGTCCTAAAGGCTTTGCACAGGCCTGGGACAATGTTTCTTTATTGGTTGGAAGCAGTCAGAAGGAAGTTAATACAATTTTAGTAACACTTGATGTTGATATGACAGCAATTGATTATGCGATAGAAAATAAGGTGGATATGATAGTGAGCCATCATCCGGTTATATTTTCTTCAATGAAGTCTGTGACAGATAAAAATTATAATGGCAGTAGAATATATAAGCTGTTGAAAAATGATATAGCAGTGTATTCAATGCATACAAATTATGATTTAACACATATGGCTGATTTGGCAGCAGAAAAATTAGGTTTAACTGAATGTGCAGTATTTGAAGTGTCAGGTACAGAAGATGGAAAAGAGGTAGGCATTGGTAAAATGGCACAATGCTTTGATAAAATAAGTCTTAAGGAATGGGCATATAAAGTAAAAAAAGCCTTCAATCAGGAGTATGTAAAGGTATATGGTGACCTAAATAAAGTAATAAATACAGTGGCAGTTTATCCAGGCTCAGGAAAGGATGCAGTTTCTTTAGCCGTTGAAAAGGGTATTGATTTAATCATTACCGGTGATATTGGACATCATACAGCCATTGATGCCATAGATTGTGGAACAGCAATAATTGATGCAACACATTATGGAATTGAAAGTATTTTTACAGAAAATGTAGCACAATACCTACAAAGTGTGGTACAATGTAATATATTGAGACAGGAGATTAGAAATCCGGTATCTTTCATTTAATTAAAAGGAGCGTGGAAGTTATGTATAATGAAGTTTTATTATCAGATTTGGCAAGAGAACACCAAAATGAATACGACTATCCAATAGTGCTTGCAACTGTAGACGGCAAGCTTAGAGAATTGGGGAATATGGTTGACAGAGATTCTAAAATTGAATTTATTACGACTAATTCCAATATAGGTATACAAACCTATAGAAGAAGTCTTGTTTTAATGATGCTTAGTGCAATATATGATGTGGCTTCTGATGAAACTGTACCGCCAAAGGTAAAAGTTTTATATTCAATAAGCAAGGGTTATTATTGTGAAATTGAAGCAGATTTTGAAGTTGATGAGCTGTTTTTAAAACGAGTGGCATCAAGAATGAAAGATGTTGTTAAACTTGATTTACCAATTAATAAAAAGACTATAGGTGTTAATGAAGGCAGAGAGCTATTTGCAAAATTAGGTATGCCAGATAAAGAAAAGTTATTTAAATATCGTCTGTCTTCAACTGTTAATTTATATGATACTAATGGTTATGAGGATTATTACTACGGTTATATGGTTCCATCAACAGGTTACCTTAAATATTTTGAATTACACAAATATGATAAAGGCTTTGTTCTTCAGTTACCAACACAACATAATCCTAAGAGTGTTCCGGAATTTAATCCACCAAGAAAATTGTTTGAAACACTTAAGAAATCCTCTGAATGGGGAGAAATGCTTGGTGTAGATACAGTAGGTGCATTAAATGATGCTATTTCCTCAGGTGATATTAATGAACTTATTTTAGTTCAGGAAGCTATTCAGGAAAAACAGATTGCTGATATAGCAGAAAAGATTGTAGCTAATAAAGATAAGAAATTTATTATGATTGCAGGCCCAAGTTCATCGGGTAAAACAACATTTTCTCACAGATTATCAATACAGTTAAGAGCACATGGTTTAAGACCACATCCTATAGCTGTAGATGATTATTTTGTAGAAAGAGAACAAACACCTTTAGACGAAAAGGGCAATTATAATTTTGAATCTTTATATGCAGTAGATATTGAATTGTTTAACAAGCACATGAATATGCTTTTAAAGGGCGAAGAGGTTGAGATTCCTACCTTTAATTTCAAGACTGGCAAGAAGGAATATAAGGGCAATTATAAGAAACTTGGTGAAGGTGATATTCTTGTTATTGAAGGTATTCATTGTCTTAACGACAAGCTCTCATACAGTCTTCCAAGAGAAAGCAAATTTAAAATTTATATAAGTGCGCTTACTCAGCTTAATATTGATGAGCATAACAGAATTCCTACTACAGACGGAAGATTAATTAGAAGAATGGTAAGAGATGCAAGAACAAGAGGTTCAAATGCAGAAAGAACTCTTTCGATGTGGGATTCAGTAAGAAGAGGCGAGGAAGAAAATATTTTCCCATTCCAGGAAGAAGCAGATGCAATGTTTAACTCAGCACTTATATATGAGCTTGCTGTTTTAAAACAATATGTAGAACCACTTTTATTTAGTGTTGGCAGAGATTCAAAATATTATGTTGAAGCTAAAAGATTATTAAAGTTTTTAGATTATTTCCTTGGAATAAGCAGTGAAGATATACCTAAAAATTCAATTTTAAGAGAATTTTTAGGAGGAAGTTGCTTTAAAATATAAGTAAGTACTTGAAAAAAAATATAAAAAGTGTTAGAATTTTGTACAAGTTAGATTGTGTACTAACGCTAATAATAAACATGGAGGAAAAAAGATGATTGAATGTAAAAAATGTAATGCACAGTTTGAAGATGACAACAATTTCTGTCCTGAATGTGGCGAACCAGTAGCTGCATCAACAGAAACTGTAGAAGAATCAGCTGTGGAAGACACAAAAGAAAAGAGTGCAGGTTCTAAAAAATCTAAACCTGTAATTATGGGAATTGCAGCTGTATTAGCTTTAGTAGTTGTTGTGGTTATTATTGCAGCTATATTCTCAGGTTCTAAGAGAACATCTATGATTTTATACAAGAAGGACAATCAGTTATGCTTTACATATGCTAAGAAGATTAAGCCTTTCGAAGTAACAGATGAATTATATGGTGGAGAATCAAAATCAGGTACACCATCATTTGTAATTACAAATAATGCAACTAAGATTTTCTATTCAGAAGAAATTTCAGGTGGCTCATATGATTTATACTACAGAAGCTTAAAGAAAGCTAAAAAAGAAGGCGAAAAGATTGCTTCAGATGTAGATAGCTTTGAAGTTACACCTAATGGTAAGACAGTTTATTTCATTAGTGGTAGTTCTTTATATTCACATAATTTAAAGGACAAGACAAAGATTGATGAAGATGTAACTAGATTCTATATGACAGAAGATGGTAAGAAGCTTTTATATCTTGTTAAGGTAGAAACAACAGATGAAGATGGTAAGACAACTTCATCAACAGACCTTTACTACAAGAAGAATGCTAAAAAAGATGGCGAAAAGCTTTCAAGTGCAGCATCAAGTGTAAAATATACAGATGACTTTAGTGTTATTGCATTCTTAAAGGATGGAGATACATTATATTACTCAGCTAAGGGTAAAGAAGCAAAGAAAGTAGCTTCTGACGTTGATTATTATTATGTATTAGATAATGGTGATTTTGTTTACGAAATAGTAGAAGAGAAGACAGCTAAGTACTCTGATATTATCAAAGATACATTAAAGGATGAAGAAAGACCATCATCTTCTGATGACGGATATGCAAATTGGCAGGCAAGAGAAGTAATTCGTAGAAGAGTTTTACAGGAAGACACAGAAGAAAAATTCGAATATAGCATTTCAAAATTATGCTACTTTGATGGTAAGAAAGAAACAGTATTAACAGAATCTTTAAGCGATATTGTTACTGGCAATACAGAAGAGAATGTATTTGTATACACAGCATATGAATCATATTCATTACCAACAGTTGATATTACTAAATTTACAGATGAATTAGATATTAATTCAGTATATGAAATTGAAGATTACATTCAGGAATTAATGGAAACAGATGTGAAGCTTTATGCAGCACAAGGAAAGAAATCATTCGAATTACTTTCTGAGTTAGAAAAAGTTTCAGATTATGCAATTAATGCTAAGGCTGACAAGTTCTACTTCATAGAAGATGAAGATTTATATGAAATGAAGCTTAAGAATGGTAAAGCAGGCAAGAAAGATAAGATCGCTTCAGATGTAGCATCAGTTGCATGTTTACCAGATTCAGATGATATTATCTACATTGCAGATTACAACGAAGAAAAATCATATGGTGATTTATACATGAATAAGAAGAAAGTAGATACAGATGTATATTGCCCATATGGCTCATTCTCATATTTTGATGTATATGAAGATACAATTCTTTATATGGTTGATTATAATGCTGAAAAGGGCGAAGGTCAGTTAAAGTACTTTAACGGTAAGAAGGCAATCAAGGTTGCTGACGATGTTAAGGGTGGTAAGTCAATGTTCTTACCTAACGGAGAAATCGTATATATTGGTGATTGGAACACAGAAAAATCATATGGTACATTATTCTTCTCAAAGAATGGTAAGAAGTCAAAGAAGGTATCAGATGATGTTCAGGCAGTATATGGATATTACTATTCAGAATCAGATAAGATAGCTTCTTATAACAATTAATAAATAGTATATAGAGTAAGACAGATGATCGCGGCTGCATATACCGAAAGGTAGCAGGTGAGGAAAGTCCGGGCTTCACAGGGCAGGATGCCGGATAACATCCGGTGGAGGCAACTCCAAGGCTAGTGCAACAGAAATATACCGCCACTTATGTGGTAAGGGTGGAAAGGCAGTTTAAGAGACTACCGCCTGACTGGTAACAGCAGGGCATATGTAAACCCCATTCGAAGCAAGACCAAATTAAAGACTATACAGTTGCCCGCTGTGTCTTATGGTAGGTCGCTTGATTTTAATGGTAACATTAAAACTAGATAGATGATCATTTAATACATAACCCGGCTTATAGTTTTGCTCGTTATAAATGTTAATTATGGAAGTGTTAATAGATAGCATGCTATTTATTAGCACTTCTTTGTTAAATGTGATATTTTTGTAAATATCATATTTAACAAAGAGGTGTGCCACTTTGTAAGATATAAAAAGGAGAAAACATATGACAAGAACAGAAAAGAAGAAACTGTATATATGGGCAATAGTAACAATATTTATATGTATAATAATGATGAGCATAATAATGTTTGCGGTAAACAGGGGTGAAAAAAGGACTGCTATATTAGTATTCCAAAAGGATTCTCAGATTAATTTTATGTATCCATCTAAAAAGGAAAGTGTTAGTATAAGCGACAATTTGTACGAAAATGAAACAAAGCAAATTGAACCTGTTTTTATTGTGGCAGACAACGGTAAAAAGATGTTCTATTCTGATAATATTAACGGTACAACATATAATCTGTATTATAAGAATCTTAAGAAAGACGATGAAGGAAAAAAAATAGCAGATAATGTAAGCAATTTTAAAGTAAATGCAAAAGGTAATAAGGTATATTATATTGCAGATAACACTTTACATACGCATAACATAAAAGAGAGTAGTTTAGTAGCTAAAAATGTTAATAGATTCTATATAGATAAAAAGGGCAAAAAAGTTTTATATTTATCAGACAAAGATTTATACTATAAATCAGGTTCAAAGGATGCAACAAAGCTTGATTCTGATGTAACACAGGTAGAATATACGCCGAATTTTAAGAAGGTTGCATATATAAGTGGTGGAAGCCTTTATATAAAGGATAAATCAAAGGATGCAGTAAATGTAGCTGATGATGTTTCGCAATATATTATGTATGATAACGGACATATTATGTATATAGTTAATCAAAGCTTAAGTGTTAAATATACGGATATAATTAAGGACACAAAGGTTGGAGAATTAGCACCAGAAAATGGAACACCAGAATATTATAATTATAAGATTCGTGAAACTTTAAGAAAAGAAGTTTTAAGCGATAAGGACGCACGCTATCAATACGACTTGAAAAGCATGTATTATTATGATGGTAAAGAGTCTAAAGAATATAGTGGTAATATAGGGAAAATATGTAAGAGCAATTATGAAGAGAAAGTAATTTTATATACTGCATATGAAAGTGTACAAGTGCCTAAACTTGATATTGTAGTGTTTAATGAATATTTAGGTGTACAGAGTAAATTAGAACTTGAGCAGTATATTACAAATCTTATGTTTGGTAATTATCAGTACCATATAAGCGTGGATGGAATGAGTTATGAACTTGGTACAGATGCGCTTAAAGTTACTGATTATGCAATAAGCGACAATGGAAAACATTTATATTATGTTGAAAATGCCATTCTTTATAAACAGAAGATTTCCAATAGAGGAACTGGTAAAAAGGAAGAATATTCAAAAAATGTATCCTATGTTGAAACTTATGAAAACAGCAATGATGTTGTATATATAAGAGATTATGCTCCGGAAAATAACAAGGGAACCTTATGTGTAAACAAAAAGGTTGTAGATACTAATGTATATGTTCCTGGCGGCAATACAGATTATATCCAGTATCTTGATGGTACATTTGCATATTTATGTGACTATACATATGAAAAAAAGGTCGGTGTGTTAAAGCTTTATAACAAAAATAAAGCTACCTCTGTATGTGAAGATATTGAAAATAATAAGTATTATTTATTACAGGATAAATCATTGGCATATATAAGTGACGGTCAATTACATATTACAAATGGAAAACAGGATAAAAAAATCGCAGACGGCGTTGAGAAGCTATACAAAATACAATACGATGCGATTACCGAAAATGCATATTATAATCAATAAAAATATGATGTAAAAGGCAACGAAAGTTGCTTTTTTGTTCAATAGGCCCCCCTCTAAAGAGGTATTCCCTATTGAACAAAAACACTCCGTGGGATGCGCACTCGCACGAATAAGAAGAATGTCGCTGTCGCGACCGTGCTCGGCGCTGGGAGTGTACAAGTCCTGTAGGAACGTAAATTATTGCGAGTTAAGAGTGGACTTGTCCACTTTGTTCCATTTTATAAAATTTTTTTCAAATTTCTGTAATTACAGATTATGAATCCATAAGAGATTAATTAGTTACAGTTAGGAGGCAACAAGTGAGTTGCCTCCTTAATTAAAATAAATTTAAGTATTGATGTATTTGATTTACTGTGGTAGAATAGCAATGTACTATTTGCAGTAGTACAGTAAGGAGGAAAAAATTATGTTAGAGACGAGAGAACTCTATAAGGTGTATAAGCCTAAAAAAGGGCAGCCTGTAGTAGCGCTTAATAAGGTGTCGTTAAAGTTCCCGGAAAAGGGTATGGTATTTTTACTAGGTAAATCAGGAAGCGGTAAATCCACATTACTTAACTTGTTGGGTGGCTTGGATAAGTATGATGGCGGTGAGATTTTAATAAAGAATGTTTCATCTAAGGATTTCAAACAAGGTGATTTTGATTCATACCGTAATACATATGTAGGTTTCATATTTCAAGAATACAATATTCTTGAAGAATTTACAGTAGGTGCCAATATTGCCCTTGCTTTAGAATTGCAAGGTCGTAAAGCCACAGACGAAGAGATTAACAAAATATTAGAAGAAGTAGATTTAGCGGGCTACGGAAACAGAAAGCCTAATGAATTATCAGGAGGACAAAAGCAAAGAGTTGCTATAGCAAGAGCTTTAGTAAAAAATCCACAGATAATTATGGCGGACGAACCAACAGGAGCGTTGGATTCAAATACAGGCCGTCAAATATTTGATACTTTGAAGAAACTTTCAAAAGATAAATTAGTTATAATAGTATCTCATGATAGAGAATTTTCAGAGTTATATGCTGACAGAATTATAGAACTTTCAGATGGTAATGTTATCAGTGATGTGGAAACAATTGATAACTCAACAGATGAAGTACTTTCTTATGATGAAATCTATCAGGGACTTAATTTTGTGGGTGATACAATTGAGGTTGCTGCCGGATATCATCTTACAGAGGAAGACAGAATACAGATTAATGAGTATATAGATAAAATTCAGGAGAACAGTGCTCAGATTGTAATAGGCAGAAAGACTAAATTTGCTAAAAAATTTGTTGAAACAAATCACGACAGAATAATATATGAAGATAATAGTCCGTTCAAGACTATAAAGTCAAAGTTGCCTTTAAAATCGGCATTCAAGATTGGTGCAAGTGCATTAAAATATAAGAAAATAAGACTTGTATTTACAATATTGCTTTCGTGTATAGCCTTTGGTTTGTTTGGACTTGCGGATACATTTGGCTCATATAATCATATAAAAACATGTACGAATTCGTTGATAGACAGTAATGTAAAAGTAGCTTCTCTGATGAAAAGTGTAAAGGAAGGTACAGGAACATTTGCATATTACAATTCATGGCAGACAGGTATTAAACAGTCTGATTTGGAAACAGTAGAAGCAGAACTTGGTATGGATTTTGTACCTGTTATAAATGTTGAGAATGGTAGCATAGAGCGAAGTGTTGACTGGTCAAAAATATCTAAAGATGAAAAGATTGATTTTGAATTTAATATTTATATGAATCATTTTAACGGTATAGCAAGTGTTAATGAAAAGGACCTTAAAAATTTTGAGTATGAGATACTTGCAGGTAAGCTTCCAAGTAAGGATAATGAAATTACAATTAGTAAATATGCATATATGACTTTTGAAAAGTGTGGATATAGGGAGCTTGAATTAATATTTAGTGAAGAAGGTAAATATAATGAGTATGATTCAGCGGACCAATATGAAAGCATTGAAAAATATGAAGATTTATTAGGAAAGACAGTGTATATACAGGAAACAGAGTATACTATTGTTGGTATTGTAGATACTAAGCTGGATTTTGAAAGATATAAACCTATGATGGAAGTTAAGGACTATCGTTCTAACGCAGAAGAGTTACTCAGATATGCATTAATGTCAGAATTTTCGTACGAAGCAACAAGCGGATTAGCATCAGTGGCTATTGTTACAGAAAATGAGATGAAAAAGTACATTGACCAAAATATAATTACAACCTATACAAGAAATAATAATTACTGGTATAGAACATCTGATAATTCAGTAGATGTTAATGCGTGGAGATTTGCCAGTGAAAATCAGATTTCAAAGTTTGAGGATATAGTTTGGGTAGATGGACCAAAAACAACATTAGGTGAAAAGGAAATAATTGTAGCATACCATGCCATCTTTATGAGAGATGATGAAGGAAAATATCAGGTTGATTTTGAAGATGAGGAATCTAAAAAGGCCTTTGCAAAGAAGGTTGGCGAATATGATTTAGTGTTAGAAAAATACTCTAATTATTCAAATGAGATTACAACAGAAGCCGGGTACAAAATCGTTGGTGTTATTATGGATGAGTATAATGATGTAGAAATGATTGTACCGAATAAAGTGTTTGAAGAAGAAGAAAAAGGTGCATCAGGAGAATATGATTATATAATCGCAGCTATGCCAGAGAATAGGGCAGATGTGAAAAAGTTAGTTGAATATGCATATAGAGATGAAGATGTAAGATATAGTATTCAAAGTGCTGTTACATATGAACTTGATATGATTGATGAAGTGTTAAAGGTATTATCAAAGGTATTCTTTTGGATTGGTGTATTCTTTGCATGTTTTGCGGCTATTCTTTTAGCTAATTTCATTGCAACTAGTGTTACCTATAAGAAGCAGGAAATTGGTATACTTAGAGCCATTGGTTCAAGAAGTAATGACGTATTTAGAATTTTCTTCTCTGAAAGTTTTATTATTGCAATGATTAATTTTGTTCTATCAGCTACAGCAGTAGGAGGATTAACATTGATTATTAATATTGTTATAAGAAAGACATTGAATATTTTAGTAACAGTATTAACATTTGGTATAAGACAGGTTGTTTTATTGTTCTTAATAAGTATAGCTGTTGCGTTTGTGGCAAGCTTCTTACCTGTTAAGAAGATAGCATCTAAGAAACCTATTGATGCAATTAGAAACAGATAATTAAATATTATATGTAAAAGGTCTGCGAAGTGTTCGTGGGCCTTTTTTATCCAATAGGAAAATCCTCTAAAGAGGTCTTTCCTATTGAATAAAAACACTCCGTGGTATGCGCACT
>JAZQMK010000044.1:0-7978 GCA_045543455.1 Lachnospiraceae bacterium | reverse complement strand
AATAAAGAAGAATATGACGAACTGGCTTTTCAAATCAGACAGTTTCTTATTGATAACGTAAGTAAGACAGGCGGACATTTAGCTTCTAATCTGGGTGTTGTAGAGCTTACAATGGCATTGCATTTAGCCTTTGATTTGCCAAAGGATAAGATTATTTTTGATGTTGGTCATCAAAGCTATACACATAAGATACTTACAGGAAGAAAAGAACAATTTAAGACACTTAGAAAATTTGAAGGTATGAGCGGTTTCCCAAAAAGGAATGAAAGCGAGTGTGACAGCTTTGATACAGGACATAGTTCAACATCATTATCTGTAGGCTTAGGTCTTTGTGCAGCAAGAGATATTAAGGGTGAAGATAATTATGTAGTATCTGTAATTGGTGATGGTGCCTTAACAGGTGGACTTGTATATGAAGCTGTTAATAATGCGGCCAAAAGTGAGACTAATTTTATTATAGTTTTAAATGATAATAAAATGTCTATTTCTGAAAATGTTGGCGGTATAACTACAATACTTAATAATGTACGTTCAGCAAAGGGTTATAATGAACTTAAAGAAGGCGTAAGTAAGAGTCTTTCAAGGATACCTGTATATGGTGATAAGATTGTTAACCAAATTAGAAAGACAAAGGACAGTATTAAGCAGATGGTTATTCCGGGTATGACATATGAAAATATGGGCCTTACTTATATGGGACCATTTGATGGACATGATGTTGAAAAGCTTGTAAAAGCATTTAATATAGCTAAGAAATTTGAACAGCCTGTTATAGTTCATGTTCTTACTGAAAAGGGTAAAGGTTATAAATTTGCCCAGAAATATCCTGCCAGATTTCATGGAATTGATGCATTTGATGTTGAGACAGGTAAATTATTAAAGCAAAGAACAAATAAGACATATACAGAAGTATTTTCTTCAAAAATATGTGACCTTGCAGCTTTAGATGAAAGAATAGTTGCAATAACTGCGGCTATGCCTGATGGAACAGGATTAAAGAGATTTCAAAAGGAATATCCTAACAGGTATTTTGATGTGGGTATTGCAGAAGAACATGCAGTAACATTTGCCGCAGGCCTGGCAGTAGGTGGATTAAAGCCTGTAGTTGCAATATATTCTTCATTTTTGCAAAGAGCATTTGACCAGATAGTTCATGATGTTTGTATTCAAAAGTTGCCGGTAATATTTGCTATAGACCGTTCGGGAATAGTGGGTGCAGACGGTGAAACACATCAGGGTATATTTGATATATCATTTTTAAGTATCGTACCTAATATGTGTATTTTATCACCATCTAACAAAGAAGAATTAGAAAGAGCAATGGAATTTGCAGTTGTTTATGACGGACCGATAGCATTAAGATATCCTAGAGGTGAAGTGGCTGATATTGAGGAATATCCGGGAACTGTATACGAATATGGCAAATCAAATTGTATAAAATCAGGCAAAGATATATGTATAATTTCTGTAGGAAATATGCTTACGACAGCAAAGGATATTGTAAAAGAGTTAAATAAAATCGGAATTAATCCAACACTTGTTGATGCCAGATTTATAAAGCCTTTGGATGAACAGATGTTAAAGCAGCTAGAAAAGGAACACAAATTAATTGTTACGCTTGAAGAAAACGTTATAACATCAGGTTATGGACAAGCTGTTTTACAATATAAGAATGACAATAAATTAGAATATGCGGTGCAAAATATTGCATTACCGGATACATTTGTAACTCATGGTTCAGTAAATGAATTAAGAAAAAAATATGGTTTGGATACCCAAGACATATTAGATAAAATACTTTCTATGTATGCGAGATTAAATGATGAAAGAAAGAATTGATATACTGCTAGTAAAAAACAATTTGGCTAAATCCAGAGAAAAAGCAAAAGAATTAATAACATCAGGTTTAGTATCAGTTGACGGTACAGTAATTAAGAAACCGTCAGAAAGCTTTGAAGAAACAGCAAATATTGTTGTAAATGGAACTCTTGAAAAATATGTAAGCAGAGGTGGATTAAAGCTTGAAAAAGCAATAGAAAGCTTTTCAATTACTTTAACAGACAAAATTTGTATGGATGTGGGTGCTTCAACAGGTGGTTTTACTGACTGTATGCTTAAAAACGGTGCAAAAAAGGTATACTCTGTAGATGTAGGCCATATGCAGCTTGATAAAAGCTTAAGGGAAGATGACAGAGTGGTATGCATGGAAGGTACCAATATACGTTATCTTACAAAAGAAGATGTTGATGATGTAATTGAATTTGTAAGTGTTGATGTATCATTTATATCATTGACTAAGATATTGTATGCTATTAAGGAGTTAATGGCAAATGAGGCACAAATAGTTACCCTAATAAAACCACAGTTTGAAGCAGGCAAATCAAATATAGGAAAAAAAGGTGTTGTAAAAGATCCTAAGATTCATATAGAGGTTATCAATAATATTGTTGAATTTGCAACGCTTAGCGGATTTGAGATTTTAAATGTTTCATATTCTCCAATAAAAGGACCTGAGGGTAATATTGAATATCTTTTACATATGAAGAAAACAGATAGTATAATACAGAAAGATATTTCTATAAAGGACCTTGTAAATGAGGCTCATAAAAAATTATAGAAAGAAGGGTTAGGTCGTATGAATAAATTTTTTATCATAACTAATACTGCAAAAGATCCTGATTATGAATTTACCAATGAAATAATCAGATATTTGCAGGATAAAAATTGTATATGTCATCAGCAACCTAAAGATATTGATGTAAAGACAATGGGATATATCTATACAAATCCTGATTATATACCAAATGAAGTTGAGGCAGTTATAGTTCTTGGCGGTGATGGTACTATGATTCAGGCATCAAGAGATTTATGTATGCGAAAATTACCTATTTTAGGTGTTAATATTGGGACACTTGGTTTCCTTACGGACATTGAACGCAGTTCAGTATATTCGGCCCTAGATTCCATAATAGATGATAAATATGAGATAGACAGTCGTATGATGTTAACAGGAAAGATATATAGAGATGGTAAGTTAATCTACGAAAATCTTGCCCTTAACGATATAGTTGTTACCCGTAGCGGTGCACTTAGAGTAATAGATTTTGACATTTATGTAAATGATGAATACCTTAATTCTTATTCAGCAGACGGTATGATTGTAGCAACTGCAACAGGTTCTACGGCATATAGCCTTTCAGCAGGAGGTCCAATAGTTCAGCCTAATGCTTCTATGATGCTTATTACACCGATTTGTCCCCACACACTTATAAGAAGAAGTATAATTCTTGATGCAAATGACAAAATAGAGCTTGTAATGACTAATAATAAAGGTTTATTTGAAGAACGTATAGCTTCATTTGATGGTGAACAACATAAAAATCTTATAACTGGAGACAGAATTGTTATAACAAAGGCAGAAGAAAGAACTTCATTTATCAGAACTAATAAAATAAGCTTTTTACAAGTTATCAGAAATAAAATGGCGGATGGTTAATATGAAAAATATAAGACAGTCAAAGATAATTGAATTAATTAATAATTATGAAATAGAAACGCAGGAAGAACTGGCAGCAAAGCTTAATGAAGATGGCTTTAATACAACTCAGGCTACAGTGTCAAGAGATATAAAGGAATTAAAGCTTTCAAAGGTACTTACACCTAATGGAAGACAAAAATATGCATTATTACATAAAGATGACAATCAGCTTAATGAAAAATATATAAGAATATTAAAAGATGGTTATATGAATATGGATATGGCACAGAATATATTAGTGATAAAAACGGTGCCAGGTATGGCTATGGCTGTAGCAGCAGCTTTAGATGCAATGCATTGGCCGGAAATCGTTGGTTGTATCGCCGGAGATGATACAATCATGTGTGCTGTTAGAACCGTTTCAGAAACCGTCAATTTAATGAAAAAAATCAAAAAAATTATAAATGGATGATTTTGAGAGTCCCTAGTGAACAATCACATAGAAGGGAGAATACAGATGTTAGTTAATTTACATGTGAAGAATCTTACATTAATTGAAGAAATTGATGTAAATTTCAAAGAAGGCTTTAATGTACTTACCGGTGAAACAGGAGCAGGTAAATCAATAATTATTGGCTCCATCAATATTGCACTTGGAGGTAAGGTTAGTCATGATATAGTTCGAAAGGGTGCCGAGTATGCCCTTGTAGAACTGGAATTTATGATTAATGACAAGGAAAAAATTAATAAATTAAAAGAACTGGGCGTAGTAGAAATTGAAGGCGGACAGTTATTTATTAATCGAAAGATAACTCAGGGAAGAAGTGTATCAAAGGTTAATGGAGAAAGTGTAACAAACACCCAGCTAAAGAAGGTAACTTCGTTACTTATCGACATACATGGTCAGCATGAGCATCAGTCTTTGTTAAATGAGAGCAAGCATTTAGAAATATTAGACCGTTATGCAAAGGACGAAATCGAAACTATTAAAGTGGATTTAAAAGAAATGTATGATAAATACATAGATTTAAAATCAAAGCTTGATGAACTTGAAAATTCACAAAAAAATACAGCCAAGGAAATTGCATTTTTAAAGTATGAAATTAATGAAATTGAAGAGGCTAAGCTTATAGCAGATGAAGATATAGAATTAGAAGAAACATATAAGAGACTTAATAATTCACAAAAAATTATAGGCTCAGCATCCAATGCTTTAAAGTACAGTCAATCAGCTTTAAATGATATAGGCGAAGCAATTAAGGATATTCAGAGTATACTTTCATATGATGATAAGCTAGACAATATTCTAAAGCAATTTATTGATGCAGAATCCATTATAAATGATGCAAATAGTGATTTGGCAAATTATTTATCCTATATGGAATATGAACCGGAATATTTTAACCAGGTTATACAACGTATGGATTTGATTAATTCATTGAAGTCTAAATATGGCAATTCAATAATGGCAATTGAAGAATACAAAGAAAAAGCAATAGAGAATTTAAATATTCTTGAAAATGCTGATAATTATAGACAAGATCTTATAATCGCAATAAATGCACATGAAAAGGTCGTAGATGAATTATCGCAGAAACTGTCAAATATAAGAAAAAACATTGCAAAGCAGCTTACTGAAAAGATAAAAGAAGCATTACATGATCTTAACTTTTTAAGTGTGAATTTTGATATGGATTTTATTAGAAATGATCACTATACAGCTAACGGATACGATATTGCACGATTTGTAATATCGGTAAATCCAGGTGAAGATTTAAAACCAATATCATCAATAGCATCAGGTGGTGAAATGTCAAGAATTATGCTTGCCATTAAATCAGTAATTGCTAATAAAGATGAAACAGATACATTAATTTTTGATGAAATTGATACAGGTATAAGCGGGAGAACAGCTCAGATGGTATCAGAAAAGATAAAATTAATATCAAATAAGCATCAGGTAATGTGCATTACGCATTTACCACAGATTGCGGCAATGGCAGATGAGCATTTTCTTATAGAAAAAAATGTATCCGAAGACAGAACTGTTACAAATATTGTTAAGCTGGATGAGGATGCAATAGTAAATGAGCTTGCAAGATTAATAGGTGGAGCAAAGATAACAAATGCCACCCTGGACAGTGCAAGAGAGATGAAACAATTGGCAACGGCTACAAAGGTTTAAAAATTATTTTTGACATATAATAAGAGAGCGAAAAGCTCTCTTATTTGCTTTTTAAAGTGATAAATAAAATGAATGGGGGGATTAATAATGAACTATAAACTGTATAAAAAAATGCGCTTTTTATTGTTAAGCATATATGCAAGCGGCATTATAGTGTTAGCCTTAAGTGCAATAATATATTGCAAAACAAACTTGCCAGATGAAATTTATATTGAAGAAAACAAGGAAAGGCAATACAATTTTAATCTTCCTGTACTAGGCAGCGTTGCACATGCAGACAATGTAGTAAATGTAAACTTTAGTGAGCCCTTTGTTATAAAGGCCGGTGAAAATGGCAAATACCAATTAGATGTAAAATTTCTTGGAATATACAATATAAAGACTATTAATGTAAATGTTGTAGAAAAGCAACAAGTTATTTTAGGTGGATTTCCAGTTGGTATTTATATAAAATACGATGGCATACAGGTGGCAAAGCTAGGAGAAATAACCGATTACAACGGTAATAAAACAATAAACTGCAAAGATAAGCTACAACCTGGAGACTACATTTTAGAAATAAATGGTGAAAAACTTTATTCCAAGGAACAATTGACTGACAAAGTTAAAGAATTAAAGTCAGATGAAATAATACTTACAATAGATAGAAATAATACCATTTCTCAGGTAAGGGTAAATGCAATTTTGTGTGATGATGGCAACTATAGGCTTGGCATATGGATTAGGGATGATGCACAGGGAATTGGCACAATAACATATATAAAAACCAATGGAAACTTTGGCGCATTAGGGCATGGCATCGCAGATATAGATACAGGTAAAATAATTAATTCAAGCTCCGGTAAGCTATATGAGGCAAAAATAATAACTGTAATTCCCGGACAGGCAGCAAAACCAGGAGAATTAGTTGGTGCGATTAATTATAACAATAAATATTATATCGGTGATATATATGAAAATAACGATTTTGGTATATTTGGTAATTATAAAGACACAGCCGAGCTTAAAAATGTAGATTTAGCAGAAATAGCATATTCAAACGAAATAAAAAAGGGAGATGCCTATATAAGAAGCTATGTAGATGGAAACAAAAGAGACTACAAAATAAAAATAACAGATATCAATCAAAAATTAGCTGATACAAATAAAGGTATAGAATTTACAGTTACAGACGAAGAACTGTTAAAACTAACAAATGGAATAGTCCAAGGAATGAGCGGCAGTCCAATTATTCAGGACGGAAAGATAATCGGTGCTGTGACCCATGTACTGGTAAATGACCCGACCAAGGGATATGGGATATTTATTGAAAATATGCTTAAGCATTGAGTCCAAGCAGAAAGCGGAAATAACACAATCGTGCGAGCTAGCTCGCGTATGATTGTGTTATTTTTGATTTCTATTTGGCGATAGCCAAACACTGAGGAAAAGCGAAGCTTTTTCGAAGTGGCTTGGACGTAGTCTGTAGCAAGCTTGCTCGCAATATCGACTTTTTCTTATGGCTGATATATGGCGAAAGCCAAACACCGAGGAAAAGCGAAGCTTTTTCGAGGTGGCTTGGACAGAAAAATTAAGAAAAATAGGGCGAGTTATGTTGGGAGCAACAAAAATTCGCCCATTTTATGGAGGAGAAAAATGAATAAATTTATACCATTATCAAGTTTAAAAGATACAACAGGAATTATTGAATTATGTAATAAGGCAGGCGAACCTGTAGTGGTAAACAGAAATGGAGAACTTAAATTAGTTATTATGACAAAGGATATTTTTAATGAATATTTTCGGATTAGAAAACTAAAAAATCCTGCAGAGATTGTCAGAATATGTGAAAGTATTGATATGCTGTTTTCCATCATAAGAAATGGGTATGATGAATTGTATGTAATGAGTTACAGGGAGTACATGAGAAGAAAAACGGTTATAACATTTGTGAAAAAGATTTATTGAAACAAAACACAGAAACAAGCAGTTTTATTTCAAAAACCTAATGACTTTTTGAAATAAAAGAGGTATAATGAATGTAGTTATTTCAAAAAGAGGTAAAAAATTCTCTGCCTGCATAATCAGGCAAGCATTTTACTTCGTAAAACAAGGAGAATTATATGAATCGAGCAGGACTATATGTTGACAATTTAACAGGAGAGGCTACTTATCAATCTTTTAAACCAAATCCATTACCACCTATGCCGGAAATTGAAATGGATGAGGAGATTATAAAACTTTTAGTAGATGCCAATAAACAACTTGTAAAACTTGATACTGCATCACAGTTAATTTCCAATGCGGATTTGTTTATATCAATGTATGTTAGAAAA
>JAZQMK010000043.1:0-47556 GCA_045543455.1 Lachnospiraceae bacterium | reverse complement strand
TATTTTAGCGTGTGTATCAAAGCTGTCAATAACATTAAATAGCTTAGATAACTGTGGTGTCTGTACTGGTAAATCTGTTGCACTGCCTCCACATAAAATCATAACATCTATCTCATCCGCCATATCCTTTACTTCATCAACATGGCATACTTTCGCTGTTTGTGTAAGAATCTTAACCGATTCCTTATTACGACGTGTAAATACTGCAACAAGCTCCATATCTGAATTCTTCTTAATTGCACATTCTACGCCTCGTCCTAAATTACCGTAACCATAAATACCAACTCTTATTGACATATATAAATGCTCCTTTTCATATAAAATAATTACAGGAAATATTATAACAATAGCATATTATCAATGCAAGTTATTTTTTTCTTAAGTTGACTTTTGCTTTTCACTTTGCTAATATTATCTTTGTTGCGTTTTTTATTCGGTAAAATGGAGGCATTTATGTCAGATTACATCGAACTTTCCGCCAATGAGATTCTTAGCTGTATTGGCGATAATTACAAGGATATTTCATTAAATATATACGATACCATCAATTCCACTAATACAACACTAAAGGAATTAGCAGCAAAAGGAATTGACAATTACTCTACTATTCTTGCAGAGTACCAGACGAATGGCAGAGGGCGTCTTGGACGAAGCTTTTATTCTCCAAAAGGTAGCGGACTTTATTTAAGTACATGCATTAGCACTGATAGATTAAATAAAGATATTCAGCTAGTCACAATAATTACCGCTGTTGCCTTATGCCGTGCCTTAAAAAAGGTGGCTAACATTTCTCCTGGTATAAAATGGGTTAATGACATTTTTCTAAATGGCAAAAAATTATGTGGAATATTAGCAGAAGCGGTTACAGACCCAGATACATGTTCTATAAAAAGTATAATTATTGGAATTGGTGTTAATTGCACTACAAAATCCGAGGATTTTCCTAAAGAACTAAGTTCAATAGCCACATCAATCAGCGATATTTCAATTAATCGCAATGAGCTTGCAGCCGCCATTTTAACAGAATTATTTAATGCTATTAATTATGATAATACAAGCGACCTGCTAAACGAATACAGCAACTTACTATTTATCAAAAATAAAGAAGTAAATTTCGTAATGGATGGCATTTCATATGTTGGTACAGTTAAAGATATCGATGACAAAGGGCATCTTATTGTAAAATGTAATGATAACACCATTCGCCATCTTCACTCAGGTGATGTTAGTATAAGAGGAATTAATTATGAAAAAGACAATCAATAAATCTATAAGTTTTTGCAAAAAACAGGCAGTTTTAACTATTGCTGCAATTGCCACTCTCATAACCTGTATATTTGTACCGGTTGATAGAGAATATATTGGCTATTTTAATTTTAGAACACTTGCGACATTGTTTTGTACCCTTGCCGTAGTAAGTGCATTTTCTCACATACATATTTTTGAAATCATAAGTAAAAATATTGTTTTAAAGCTTCATAATTTGCGTAATGCTACTTTAGGACTTGTATTTATTACATTTTTTGGTTCGATGCTTCTTGCAAATGACATGGCACTTTTAACATTTTTACCTTTAGGATTTTTTGTACTTAATAGTACAGACAACAAACAGGCGATGGCATTTACATTTATTATGCAAAATATAGCAGCAAATCTTGGTGGTATGGTAACAGCCTTTGGCAACCCACAAAATCTATATTTATATGCTTACTACGATATTGATTTAGTGGAATTTACAAAAATAATGTTACCTACATTTGTAGCCGCGACTATTCTTATAATTGCTATTTGTCTATTTGTAAAGCCAACACCTCTAACGCTTAAAAGTAAGGAGGACTATACAATAGATAAGCAAAAAACTTTCATATATTCTGTACTTTTTATATGTAGTATATTAATTGTATTTAGAGTCATTCCTTATATTGAAGGTACTGTTGTTATTACTTTAATCCTTTTATTTATGGATAGAAAAGCAATTATGGAGGTTAATTATCCTTTACTTGCAACATTTTGTATATTCTTTGTTTTTAGTGGTAATATGGCCAGAATCCCTGCTATTAGCGAGATTTTCTCGGCTATCATTCCAAAAAACACTTTATTATACGGAATACTTTCTTGTCAGGTTATAAGCAATGTTCCTAGTGCAGTATTACTTTCACATTTTACTACTGACTACACAGAGCTTTTACCTGCTGTAAATATCGGTGGTCTTGGTACTTTAATTGCATCCTTGGCCAGCCTTATAACATTTACAGAATATAAAAAACATAACCCTGGCAAAACATTGTCCTATATTGCTAAATTTACTATAATTAACATTTCATTTTTAGCAGCATTATATTTTGTCCAGTGTAATATTTCATTACTTTAAACGGCGGTGCACCTATGAAAAAGCTTTCAAAAATTTCGGCTATGCATTATGGCAAACTTATATTTAGAAGCTTGATTTTTATAATATCCATCTTCTTCTATATCTTTGATTATAACTGGAATTCTTGGATATGCTTAGTATGTATGATATTTGCTGTAGAAATTGTGCTTAGATTTTTCCCTTCTTCCTTTGAAAGTATGGGATGCCAGAAACAATTTTCCAAAACATACATAAAACCACAAAAGCCCGGCATCCTGGTTAAAGAACATAAAATAGCTTTTATAATTGCTCTGGTATGGATTGCATTTAATTGGATATTTATAGCATTGTACTGGATAAAAGTGCTGGATGCAAGATTTTTGTTTTTGATTAGTATGTTCTACTCGGTATGTGATATGATATGCATTTTGTTTTTCTGCCCTTTCCAAAGCTGGTTTATGAAGAATAAATGCTGTGGCACATGTCGTATCTACAACTGGGATTTTGCAATGATGTTTACACCACTTATTTTTGTAAACAATATCTATACAAGAATTGTTGTTATTCTATCCTTTGCACTACTTATTGTATGGGAAATATTAGCATTTTCCAGACCAGAGCGCTTCTGCGAAAATACAAACGAAGCTCTTGCCTGCAAGAACTGTAAGGAAAAACTTTGTAAACATAAACGACATATTTTAAAATTTAGAATTAAAAAATGGAAAGCCAATTAATGACTTTCCATTTTTATTATTTATCCTTTTTTGCAATAAATCCCATTGCTAAACCATACAATAATCCTAACGCGATACCAAATGCAAAATTATGAAATATAAGTCCATATGCACAGCCAAGGCATAAACCTATTGGCATCCACGAAAATTTCTTAATCATATATACTCTCTCCTCATTTAATCACTCACAGCAAATCCATACTGTTCTAAAAATTTAATACCCTTTTTTGCAAATGATTTGTTAGCCCCCCAACTAATGTTTGACATTCCCGAGCCGCCTCCAACTCCTGTTATTATAGCATTTTGTCCATTATCATCCTCAGTTAATAGTATTGACAAAGCTACATAACTATTAACCCTAAAATAATATTCTTCAAAGCATAAAAATATTATTTTATTATCATTTTTTCTTTCATCACACACTAACTCAGACCATACTTCTTCCTTCATCTTATCCGCAATAACACTAAGTTCTTCATGTTTTCTAACGCAATTCATCTTTATTACATCTGCCATTTTCCTATTTCTCCAACCTTATATAAGGATTATGCTCTCTTTCATAATCAAGTGTAGTTTCGTCTCTATGACCTGTAAGTATCTTATAATCTCCTTTAAAATCATTTGCCATACGATTAATTGAAGCAATTAATTTTTCTTCATCGCCTCCTGGCAAAGTTGTTTTTCCATGATTTTCTTTAAGTAAAGTATCCCCTGTAAATATTATATGCTCTAGCACTATGGCCATAGAACCATCTGTATGTCCCGGCATACCATAAAATCTAAATTTCAGTTCATCAAGCTCTATTATATCCCCTTCTTCTATAAGAATATCTGCCTTAACAGCCTTATATGGAGTTTTTACATAAGGGCGCTCATTTATAAGCTCTTCGTCCTCTAATCTCCATGCATCAATCCTTGATATTACAATTGGTACATTAAAATGCTTCGCTACAGCTTCCAAAGCCAATATATGATCAGTATGTCCATGTGTTACAAATATATACTTAGGAACAAATGCATTTTCTTCAACTGTCTCAATAATCTTGTCAGCTTCATCTGCCGGATCTATAATTACGCAATTTTTCTTCTCAGATGCTACAATATAACAATTAGTTATACAGGCACCTAATACTAGCTTTACAATATTCATACTAAACACCCTTTCTGCAAAAGAAATATTTTATTTAATTATAATATTTCATTTCAGTTTTAGCAAGATTCTCAAGAATAGATGATGTACTTTCTTATTTTTACTTTATATGCTATAATATACTTAGCCCAAGTAAATATCATACAATTCTAAGTTATGACTTTATATTTAAAAGGTATTTTGTATCTGATTATTTATTAATGACTGCGTTATGATGCAGCAGACCTATGGATAGGTTTACAAAAAGAGTTATCTCTTACCTGATAATTTTCCCGGTCGACAGAGCAATTAATTTTTTGTAAGTCACAAGGAGGAATTATTATGGTATTTAAAGATATAGACAAGATTTTACGCGCAAATGATTGGTATAAGGTTAGAGTGAACAGCTCACACAACATCTACAAGCACGATGGCTTTACAATAAGTCTTTCAGTGCCAAATCACGGTAAGATAAGCATTTCTACCGGCGTTGTAAAAAGTCTTGAAAGGGCTACTGGTCTTTCATTCAGATAGACAAACGCACATCGCTTTATGGCGGTGTGCGTTAATATATTTATATACAACGGAGGCTTATATGAATAAACCTGAATTTACAATAGAAGGTACCAAGCTTATAAAATACAACAGACCAGACGACCCACCATCAAGTAATATGGGTATTTTAAATTTAATATTTGACTACAATAAATATAATTATCCTGAGTGTGTAATTACCGTACCTGATGGAATCACTACCATAGGTGAATATGCCTTTCACTGGAGCATGAACGCTACAAAAATCGTTTTACCTGACGGTGTAACAACTATCGAAGACCACGCCTTTGCTGACTGTAGAAATCTTACTGAAATTGTTTTACCTGACAGTATAACCCACATTGGTACTTTTGCCTTTTGTGCCTGTAACAAATTAGAAAAACTCATTATCCCTAAAGGAATAACAAAAATAGATGGTGGTATGTTTTCTTGCTTTTGGACTTTAAAAAATGTTTACATACACGAAAATGTAGACTTCATTGCACCAAAAGCTTTCGCTTGTTGCAAAAAGAAGCCTACTATTTACTGCAAACGCGGCAGCTACGCTATGAAATACGCCAGAAGACACTTTCTCAAGCGTAAATATATTTAATCCATCTCCATATATGCTTTGGCTATGCGGCCATATTCTGACTCATTTGTGATTTTTTCTACTGCAAAGCCATCTTCTTTGATTATACTTTTGTAAATATATTGACCATCCATTTGGATTTCGTCATCCTTTATAAGGCTGGCAACCACGTAGTGGCTGTGTTCAAATTCGAACTCATCCACTACTGCCATTTCAACCTCCGAACCATCTTTTGCAGTTACTGTAAATACTGCATATTCGTTATAATTATTTACTTCTTCAATCATTTTATTTTCTCCTACATACCGATATATCCATTTTCAAGTTTTTTTACTGTGCCTTCATTAACCGCTTTAGCAATGGCATTTTTAACTGTAGTATCAATAACCTTTCCCAATCTGGTATAGCCAAACTTTTTAGCAGTTTCTTTTAGAAGGTCACTTTCACTTAAGTTGCCCTGCTGTTCAATAACTTCTGTAATTGCAACAATTATCTCGTCTGAAACCACATCATCCATAGCTCGTTTATTGCCATCTTTATCGCATACACGATAATAATCAATTGTAGTTTCATTTTCCTTCCAGATAAATACTATATTTTCGTCAGAAGTTATCTTTGTATCCAATTCACGAAGGGCTCTTGCAAATATTTTTTCTACCTTGATACCGCCTCTTGTAATTCCCCATGCTCCTATGACTTTTTTCATAAGCATTTTTCGGCTTATTGGTGCTTCGGTAGCTATAATTGCATTTATTACATCCTTTACCTTTGGATAATTTTCCTCAAGATAAAAATCATCTGCATTGCCCTGCGGTTCAGCATTATAAGAAACGTATTCCTTAGCTTTTGTGGAAGTCTCCAGTTCTTCTAAAGTTTCTGCTACTTCTTTAGTTTCTTCTGTAACAGTTACTGCTTCCATCTTGCAATCTGCATTGGCTCCATCGGACATTTCTATAACCTTTGGTGCATTTTCTATAGCTAACTTTATCTCATCTAATACACGATTCTTATCGTCTAGCCAGTCAAGAGTCCAAACTCTCATAATATTCCAGCCTAAACCTGACAATACACCTGGTTGAGATACAAATCTGTCATTTGCAGTAGATGCACTACTACAATTCTCACCGTCAATAAGCAAGCCTAAAATGTAGGTTTCCCTGTTGTCCGGATTAACAACACCTATATCCATTTTATATTGTGAGCAACCGATATTGCATTTTACCTCATATCCCATTTTTGCTATGTATTCTTCAATTTCTTCAATAAGATAATCGTCTTTTTTATCAACAATATCTGTCTTAGCCGTAGCGATATTTTTCCCGCGCTTTGCAAATTCTAAGAAGCCTTTTAAGCCTTCTACACCTTCTGAACGGGTACGTGACAAATCAATCTGTTCTGGCTTTAGAACTGAATATACAACCATACTCTTTCTTGCTCTTGATATTGCTACATTAAGACGTCTCCAACCACCATCCCTATTAAGTGGACCAAAATTCATATAAACCTTGCCATCCTTATCTGGTCCATAGCCGATTGAGAATAATATTACATCTCTTTCATCGCCCTGTACATTTTCAAGATTTTTAATGAAAATAGGCTCCTTTGAATTGCGGTCAAACTCTTCTAATTCAGGATATTTTCTAAATTCTTCATATAGCATATCATCTATCAAATGCTGTTGTACTAAGCTAAAGGTTACAACACCTATACTGTCCTGTCTTAATTTTTCATCCTTAAGTCTTCTTATGATTTCATCTACAATGGCCTTTGCCTCTGCTTTATTTTGCTTAGACTTACCCTTATCATAATATCCTTCTACTTCAACTAGTTTAACCTCTGACACTAAATCTCTTGGTGAAGGGAAGGTATACAGCTTATTGTCATAATATTTCATATTGCTATAGGCAATAAGACTTTCATGTCTTGAACGATAATGCCATTTTAAATATTCCTGTGGCATCGAAAGGGCAAGACAGTCATCTAAAAGACTTTCTAAATCTTCCTTATCCATATTATCTTCATCAATATAGTTAACATTAAAGAAGCTTGTTGGTGGTAGCTGCTTAGGGTCACCTACAACAATTACATTTTCACCTCTTGCAATTGTTCCTACTGCCGTTGAAGTTGGAAGCTGAGACGCTTCATCAAATATTACTAAATCAAATTTAGGAAATGAAGGGTCAATGTATTGAGCAACCGAAATAGGGCTCATAAGCATACATGGACATAAACGTCTAAGCAATGTTGGAATCTGGTCAAATAATTTTCTAAGTGGCATCATTCTTCCATTATTCTTAATTGCCTTCTTCAAAATACCTAATTCTGAACTTGCTGCCGCAGTGCCTGCTGTCGGAATATTTGCTGAAAGCTTAGCAACAAGTTCCTTTGCAGTAAGCTTTTGATATTTCTCAATAGCTTCTTTATATTGTTTAATTATGTCATTATACTGTTTACCATTAAAACCACTTAATCTTGAATCTAAGCCTATTGTTTTTAAAATCAGACCAAAATAAAGTCCTGCAAGATACGCGCCATTAATAGTATTACAGTTAACAGCACCTGTCTTATAAGCATTGCTTACATTTGAAAGCTTTGCTGCTACAAGTTTTTCGTCTACCTGGTTAAAGCTTATCTTATCGCGAAGCTTATCTGCATTATTACTATATGCAGACAATATTTTATTAACTTCTCCAAGGTAATCTTTATCATTTTCCTCTAAAATACTTATATGATATTTTTCTTTATAGCTGTTAAATTCATCCATATATGTTTTAAGATCATTATAAGCAGACATATTTTTATCGCTAACCCAATTATCTTTTAACGCATAGGTAACTGCTAAGCACTCCTCCTTTGATAATGTGGATATTGCATTCTTTAATTTTTCTGTCTTATTTATTGCCCTTTCAAGCTCATCCCAGTTTGTGTTCACACCTGCAAATGTATAACTTAAAACTGAACTTAATTCCTTTGGTGTATCAAGAATTTCCTGCTTTTTAGTGGCAAAATCACTTAAACTGTCATATATTTGTGTTATATTATTTTTATTAACTTCTTCTGGATTTTTTGCATACAACTTCATAGCCTTAACCAACTTATTCTGTCCTATCATTTTGGGAAGGAACCACGAATCTGTTGCTTTTTTCCATTGCATTTTTGCATTTTCAACATCATAGTTAAATATATTCTGCTCATATTTTTCGCCAATGGCATTACGGTCATTTACATACCCTACACCTGTTTCAACAAGCTTTTTAGCTCTATCCATAATGGCCTGATAATCATTGGCATTTATTATGTCGTTTAAAAGAATTGATTTATCCAAAGCCACTTCCATTATATCTAAAATATTCTTTATGGACTTTTCATCTTTTCTGGATAATTTTAACCACGAAAGTAACGTATTTAAGGCTTCATTTGTGTTGCTATAGCTAAATACCAGCGAATTTGTATCCTTTTCAAAATCATTTTTTAATTCAAGGGAATATTCCTTTAATTCCACACCAACTAACGGATGCATATTGTAATCACCTATAGTTGTTATTGAAACGGTATATTCTCTTATAAGTTCTCCCCATTTTGTAATATCTTCACCACTTAAATCATTTATCAAATCTTTTTCAAATGTAATCTTATCCTTCTCATTTGAATTTTGTTCATATATCTCAATTGCTTCATACAAAGATTTGCCAAATGAGCGCTTTTCATGAAGAGCATCAATAAGATAATTCAAATCTGACTTAAGAACTTTTAATTTCTCTGCTGATTCTAAATATTCCTCCGGAGCCTTTAAATTACCTACTTCTAAGGCTTTATTAAGTTCTGAAAGCACAGCACTTTTATTAGTCTTATTTGAGTGTAATTCAAGACAGAAAGGGTCTAAACCAAGCTTTGCCAAACGTCTTTGAACAACACTTAATGCTGCCATTTTCTCGGCTACAAAAAGCACTGATTTGCCGTTATAAAGGGCATTTGCAATCATATTTGTAATAGTTTGCGATTTACCTGTTCCCGGTGGTCCATGAAGAACAAAGCTCTGACCTGCAGCAGCCTGTGCAATGGCTACCATCTGTGATGAATCCGCTGCAAGTGGTACAGCCATTTTACTCATATCCACCTTAACATCTACTTCATCTGCAACTATTGTCTCATCAATAGGCTGCCACTTCATAGAGCCTTCAATAAGACTTGACACAACCTTATTTGCTTTTAATTCTTCACTACGGTTACGAATATCGTTCCACATAACAAATTGGGCAAATGAAAATAAACCAACAAAGGCTATTTCCTCAATATTCCAACGCTTCTTTCCCATAATTGCCTGGCGTATTGTATTGTACACTAAAGGAAGGTTTATTCCATTTTCATCCTCTGGAAGTGGGTCTAAACCTGTAATATTAATTCCATAATCCTGTCGTAAATATTCAAGAAGAGTTACATTTATCTGCGTTTCTTCCTGACGGCTTCGTATAACATAGCCTTTATTACGAGTATTTCTTACAATATCTACAGGAATAAGTACAAGCGGTGCATATCTGGCTTTTTCAGATATATCTGTCTCATACCATTTAAGAAATCCTAGCGCTAAATAAAGTGTATTTGTACCGTTTTCCTCTATACTTACCTTTGCGGCACGATACAGGCCTTTTAAATTCTTTTCAAGTTCAGTATCATTTAAAAATGTTCTAATTCTGTTATTTTTAAACTCTTCACTTGCTATATTTTTAATTAAATCTTTTTCTGTTTCAATCTCAAATATCTTGGCATCTCTTAGAGTAAATGTCCATTCTGCAGGTGCTGACATAACCCTAAAATCCTTACCTTGAGCTAACACATCTTCTAATTCACTTAAATTTGCTGTCATAATCTGAAATGCATTTTTATTAACCCTAAAGTTCAAAAGTGCATTTCTAAGACTGAAATCTAAAAGCTTGCGCTCCCAAAGCTTTTGCTTTGTAATTGGCTCATTATCAGTAGCCACCTTACCTAAAAGGGAATTATCAAGCATAGACGGTGCCTCATTTATATTATTCAATTCTCCTTTTGAAAATTCTTCGCTATCCTGACTATATCTTAAAGGAATTGGACGAATTCCACTTCCTCTGCTTCTCTTAATGTCAATCACACACTCAAAATCTTCAGCATCCATAAGATTGTCATTACCATGCTTTATACTTTGGTCAAAATTAAATGCTTTACCTGCAACCATATCTGTACATTCCACTAAAAGCATACTTTGGGCACCTTCAGCAATTCTTTTTTGAACTGCCGCCACATCATCCACCATACAGTCCGCAAAGGTTTCTTCTTCCAGCCAGCATCCTGCAAATGCATGACTATTCTTAAATACAAGTAATGGATGCAAGCCAACTGCCTCAAGACATGATGCATAAAGCACTGCCAAATCAATGCAAGTACCCTGCTTTTGCTCAATAACAGTATTAGAAAGGCGTACTCTCTGTCCTACCTCTTCATAGCTTGCAGGAGGATTATTATATACAATATTTTGTTTCTTTATGGCTTCATAAATAGCTGCCATCTGCAGCTTAACATTGTTTGCATTTCTTGTCTGGTATCCTGTAAACGAAGGATCTTTAGTCCATTCAGAAAGTATCCATGATGCATCTCCTACAATTCCAGATACGCAAGGATGGTTCGGTGTAACGAATGACGCAATAATCTCGGGCATTACATTTAACCCGCTCCATTCATTCAGCGCGAGTAGGGAAATATTATGATTAACTGTATGTAAAATGTTTTCTTCATTCGAAACACTTATAGTAATAGTTCCAACCATCTTTTCAGTAAGCGAAAATAAAAATTCACTCTTTACAATAATTCTTATAGGCGAAATCTCCATTGATTGCCCCGCCTCAAGCTTTGGAATATTATATATAAATTCCTTGGCAAAATCAGGTTCAAAACTTATCTTTAAGCTAAGATTTATAAGTTCTGAATCGCTTTCATTGGTAACTACCAGATTACGTATAATTGGTACATAATTTTGCTGCATGGCAAAATTAATATTTTTAGTTATATTGCCCGTTACAGTTATCATTTGCGTATCCTCCATATTTGTATACATTATATAATAAAACCCACTCTTCATTATACCAAACTTTTCAAAAAATTCATATAGCTACACATTAAAATACTACAAAATTTGACATATAATTATTATAATGATATAATTTCTTCCATATTATAAAAGGGAGGTAATTTTTAATGAAATCATTTAAAAAATTATTATGTATGATAAGTTTAACTGCCATGATGCTTTCTTTAAGCGCATGTATGTCTATGGAAAATGGACTTATCATCAACAAGGACGGTACTGTAAGATTATACTGTGATGCTACTATCGATGAATCAGCACTTTCTCAAATGGATATGACAAGAGAAGAATTTATTGAATCCATTAACGAAAGTGAAGATGCTAGCGATTACGAAGGCTTTACAACTGAGTCAGTCGAAACTCAGATTGATGGCAAAAAATACATTGGTCAGCGTTACTACAAGGATATGAAACTTGACGAGCTCAACAATCACAAACAGGCTAGTGATAGCGATAGCGAAGTAGATGTAACCTATAACGCGGTTAAAAAAGGAAATAAGCTTACTATAACCATCACTTATAAAAATGTAGCACCTGCAGCAGACAATTCTAGTGATATTGAAGGTGAAGAATTAGGCAATTATATTGCACAGGGTATGATGACTACAAAACAATGTATCACATGCCCATATAAGATAGTTGAAACAAATGGTGTACAGGATACAAGCACAAATAAAGTAACCTGGAACACATTAAGTGTATTTACAGGTGAAGAAAACGAAATGGTTTGTACCGTTACATACAAGCTTCCAATTCCTCTTTGGCTTATTATAGGGATTATAGCAGTAGTTGTAGCCATTGTAGTTGTTGTAGTTATTATTATCGTAAAGAAAAAGAACAAGGTTGAAACCTACAATTTCTATTCTAATCCACCAGAAGATTATAACGACGAAATATAATTATAGTACAAAGTGGACAAGGCCTCTTTAGAGGAATTTCCTATTGAATTTAAAAATGCGTATCGAAAAAATCGATACGCATTTTATGTATTTATCTAAGCTTTTTACACACCAAACAATAACCAAATCAAAACATATGCAGGTATTACCGCTGCTAAAGTAAATGGAATACCAATTCTACAAAAATCACTATTCTTAACTTCATATCCTGCCTTACGTAAAATACCAATACCTGTTATATTAGCCGATGCTCCAATCGGTGTCATATTTCCACCAAGTGTAGCTCCACTTAAAAGTCCAAAATATAAAGGTGTTGGGTCAACTCCCAATTGAACTGCCAATCCGGCAATTACAGGAATCATAGTTGCTACATAAGGAATATTATCAATAAAAGCAGAAATAACTACAGATGCCCATACAATAATTGTATAAAGCAAGAATACATTTCCACCACCTGCATCTGCTAACAGCTGTGCTGCCTTATCAATAACACCCATATTGGTAATACCACCAATCATAAGGAATAAACCAATTAATAAACCAATAGTATTTAAATCTATACTTTTCACAGGAGTTAAAGCTTCCTTAAAGTCCTTCTTCTTAAAATAGTTGTAAATCAAACCAACTACAAATATAGTACAACAAATTAAACCATTTGTTACGTCAGGCTTATTAGGAATAAATGATGCTACTACCAAAAGTGCAATTGCACCCACCAAAAATACTGTTGGCATAAATTCTGTCACCTTAGTACGTGGTGTACCTTTAGGTACTGCTGCCTTTTCCTTACGGAATAAAAATGTTAATATACAAGCTGCTATAATCGCACCAATTTCTACCATAAAAAACATTGATGGCCTACCGTTATACCAGAAGAAATCAGCAAAGCTCATATCTAGTGCAGAACCAAGCATAATCGCTGTAGTATCACCAACCAAGGTTGCAGCTCCCTGCAAATTAGATGATACAGCTATACCAATAATAAATGGTACCGGATTAGTCTTTACCTTCTGACAAATCGCAAGTGCTACAGGAGCAACCATTAAAACAGTTGCTACATTATCTACAAATGCAGATATAATACCCGCAAATAGAGCTAAGCACACCGCCGCCATCTGAACATTTGGAACCTTTTCCATAATAATGTCAGCAAGCAATGCTGGCATCTTACTCTCAATAAATAAGGCTACAAGTCCCATCGTTCCGGCTATCATCAAAACTACATTAAAATCTAACGAGCCGATAACCTGATTAAGTGGCAACATTCCACTAACTATAAAAATCACACCTGAAGCAAGAGCTATGTATGGTCTGTACTTGCTAAAGGTCAACATTAAAACATAAGTAATTGCAAAAAGAATTATTGCAGGTATCATATTTTTCCCTCTTTCATTTTATATTTATAATATTTTTATTATAACTTATTCTATCATTAATTGCAAATTAAGATTTTCATTCGGAACAAGAGATTAAAAGCATAATTTTTATTCTTTTAATCTCTTGTAATCATACCTTCCCATAATCAACGTAATCACACCCATTATGATTCCTAATAAAAATTTTTTAGTTGCTCTGTTTTCCACGTCACTAAGCATTGCGTCCTCAGGATTTTTACTATTATAATATATTATTTCTTTCTCTTCCCAAAGTGACTTTTTAGACTTTCCATACCCTGACCACGTAGAATATTTATCGCCATTTACATAATACTCATATTTTGCGTAATATACAGCGCGATCATCTTCATCATAGGCAAATTTTGTTTCTATCAATACACCTGTTGTATATGGTGCTTTTTTCTCAAAATAAACTATCTTTATAGCGCTTGCTATGAACACAATAGTAAATATCAAGCAAACAATAGTCGGTATAAAATTCCAAATCAATCTTCTTAAATCAATTTCTTCTCTTTCCGCCAAATATACATATTCTCCTATTTCATCTGATTCTTTTTTACTTATTGTAAAACTTTTTATTTATAAGGTCAATAAGTTGTTATTTAAACAAAATCCGAGAGTCAGAACACACCACCAACTCTCGGAAACACTTTATTTCAAGATTTTCAGTTCTAGTCTTTTAACATCACTGCGACACTCTCAACATGCATCGTATGTGGAAACTGATCCACCGGACAAACCTTCTTTAGCTCATATCCGTTCTCTGACAAATATTTTACATCTCTTGCCATTGTAGCAGAATCGCAGGATACATATACCACCTTCTTAGGTGCCATTTTTACTATAGTATCGAGTAGTTTTTCGTCGCAGCCCTTTCTTGGCGGATCCACTACGATTACATCTGCGTATTCGTCCTTATGTTTATCATAATATGCAGGTAAGACCTCCTCGGAAGCACCCACAAAAAATTCAGCATTTGTTATGTTGTTAAGCTTTGCATTTTCTTTAGCATCTTTGATGGCTGGGGGTACTATCTCCACACCGTATACCTTTTTAACATGTGGTGCCATAAATAATGAGATTGTGCCTATGCCACAGTAAAGATCCCACACCACCTCATTACCTGTAAGACCTGCATATTCTAAGGCTTTGCTGTATAATTTGTAGGTCTGTTTTGGATTAACCTGGAAAAATGATAAAGGGGAAATGCGATATTTTATATCACCAATATAGTCCTCTATATACGGTGTGCCGGATAATAGTCGCACCTCTTCACCTAGTATTACATTTGTATTTTTAGTGTTGTAGTTAAGCATTATTGAATCAATCTTGCCTGTTGTCTGTAATGCATTTACAAATGCAGCCTCGTTAGGTATCTTTTTACCATTGATTATAAGACAGACCATAAGTTGTCCGGTGTTGACGCCTTCTCTAATGAGTATGTGGCGTACAAGGCCTGTGTTGTCTGCTTCATTGTAAGCTGATACCTTGTTATCAAGCATATATTTTTTTACAGCCTCTACTATGGCTGTATTTCTTTTTGAACCGATGTGGCAAATGTCATTTTCGATGATGCAATGGGTTCTTCCTGCATAAAAGCCAATGACAATGTTGCCATTTTTATCAGTTCCTACAGGGAACTGGGCCTTATTACGATAATAAAATGGTTCCTCCATACCAATGATTGGTTCCATCTCATATTCTGTGATACCGCCTATTCTTTCGATGTTATTTTTTACCATATTAGCTTTAAAATCCAATTGTTTTTCGTAGGCAAGCTCCTGAATTTGACATCCTCCACATTGACGGGCAATTGGACATTTTGGTGCTACTCGGTCCTTAGATGGTTCTATAATAGACATAAGACGTCCGTAGCCGTAGTTCTTCTTAAGTTTGATAATCTTTACAATTGCTCTGTCGCCAATTACTGTATCCTTAACGAACAAAGGAAAGCCGTCAAGCTTTCCTACGCCTTCGCCATCAGTTGTCATATCTTCTATGTATAATTCAATATCCTGATTTTTTTCTAAATGCATTGTTTCATTCCATTCTAAATTGAAGTCTTTCTGATATTGGTATCCAGCACTCTGCTGTAACCTAACCAGTCATTATTGTCTGTTGCTTCAAACATTTCTTTTATAGTTTCCATCTTCGCATCCATATTGTCGGCAAAATGAAGGGCAAATGCTTCAATGATAGATGGTCGCTTTGGTGCTCCAAATTCATATTCTCCATGATGTGACAGTATGCAATGCTTAAGTTCACTGGCAAGCTTACTTGGAAAATCCGGAAGCTCATTTAACTTTTCGTTTACCATCTCAATGCCCATTACTATGTGACCTAATAATTGGCCGTCGTCTGTATAGTCATTTATTGGAAATTTCGAAAATTCCTTTACTTTTCCCATATCGTGTACAAGAGCTGCACTTATAAGCAAATCTCTGTTAAGTAGTGGATAATTAGCCGCAAATGCATTACAAAGATTGGCAACGCTTACAGTGTGTTCTAAGAGACCACCAACAAATCCGTGATGAACACTCTTTGCTGCTGAGCTTTGCTTAAATGCTTTGATAAATGCTTCATCTTCTTTAAAAAACTTAGTAAGTAATGCCTTTAAATGTACATTTTTAACTGATTCTATATAAGCCAAAACCTCTTCATACATTTCGCTAACATTACGCTGGCTCACAGGAAGGTAATCTGACTCGTCATATTCACCCTCGTGACACTTTCTTGCTCTTTCAACACTAAGCTGAAGGGTATTGTTAAATACTGTAACTCTACCTGTTACTTCAACATAGTCGAGGGCATCAAACTCTTCTATTCCAAAAGAATTAGGCTCCCAAATCTTTCCGTCTAATTGACCTGTCTTATCCTGCAAGATAAGATTTTCATATTCTTTTCCGTTTTTTGTCATAGCTGTGCTACGCTGCTTACATAAATATATGGCGCTAACTCTTTCGCCTTCCCTTAATGATTCAATATATCTCATAATCTTTCTCCATTTAACTTATAGTTATACTATTGTACACCTAAAACCACTGGAATCTCAAGTGTTTTGTATGAATTTCCACTTTTTCTTTTAACAGTTATATTAATTGTATCTTCAGGCTTACAAGTATACATAATACGGGTCATAACCTCGAAGGTTACTGTTTCAGTTCCATTCATAGCAACGATTATGTCACCGTTTCGAATACCGGAAGCAAGGGCTGGTGAATTATTTTTAAATGTATTAATAAAAATACCCTTTGGCAAACCATATCTGCTACTGATATAATCGTCAACTTCGTTACCCATAATGCCAAGGCTTACCATCTCATTACCATTACAAATAGCCTGCAACAGTCCCTTAACAGTAGAAACTGCATATGCATTTATCATATTTGAAGCACCATCATATTTATTGCTTATAATACCGCAAACTTCACCGTCCATATTGATCAGTGCACCAAATGAGTCCTCTTTTCCATAAATATTAGTATTAAATATTGTATATTTTCCATCCCACACATAGTAGTTTTTATCACTATTCATCACTATTCCGTGATTCATGGCATAATCATTACCAGTTATGTTACCTACCGCAATTACCGGGTCACCATTTTTCACATAATATGAGTTACCCAACGGTGCAATATGACTTGCCTCATAAGTATCTTCGGTCATACTGGCTATATTAATTTTGATTACACCAAAGTCTGTATTATCATCTTTACCTACAAATTCTCCCAGACAGCTTGTTCCATCAATAAAGCTAACCTTTATATTAGTCGCCCAGCGTATGGCTGAATATTGGGTCAATATGTATATATATTTTCCATCGGAATATATCATAATACCTGAAGTAGTCTTTTCGCTTTCAGCTATTGGATTAAAAATGTCATCCGTTGATGTTATTGACGACACCATTACTATGCTTCTGTAGCTTTTTTGAGCCATATTGCTTATTGCAGCTAAATATTCTTCGTATTCAGTTTTTCCCGGTTCAATTACATCCGGTTCCTTGTCCTCTCCTGTAATTATATCACCTGTAATGTTATCCTGTGGTCTTACATCAGGTGCAAATATAATCTGGCTTTTTGTAGGAGCTTCTTCCTTAATCTCTTTTTTATCAAGCATTGACAAAACAAATCCACAAGTACCACCGGCAATTGCAGCACCTACCACTACAAGGAGCAATACTTTTATAACCTTTATAAGTTTTTTATGCCTTACCGCAAATGGTGGCACTATACTCTCTTTATATAAATTAAATTCTCTTTCTTCCATAAATGCCTCTTTTTCACAAGATAATGTATTATTATAATTGATAAATATGAACATTTTATGACTTTCACGAAAAATATACTCCTTTTTACTTTATTTTTCACCTGTTTTAGAGTAAAATAAACTTAGATTTATGTTTTAAACGGATGGATTTATTATGAATGAAAGAACTCTAAAAACTTTAGAATATCATAAAATTATAGCACAATTGGTTTCCTTTGCCGGTTCGCAGGGTGGAAAGCAGCTTTGTAGTGAGCTTTTGCCACTTACTGATATTGATTTAATAAGACAGGCACTGACTCAGACAAATGATGCGCTTATAAGACTTTTTCAGGGAAGTAATATATCCTTTTACGGCCTGACAGATATAAGACCTTCTCTTCTTAGAGCAGAGGTAGGAAGTTCCCTTTCTACTATTGAACTGCTTAACATTAGCCGTTTATTAGACATTTGCACAAGAGTAAAGCAATTTTCAAGAAAACAGGTTTCTAATAATAATGAGGAAGCAGAATTATTTACAGACTCATTAAGCGAAATGTTTGACTTAATTGAGCCACTTACTTTAGTCAATAATGAAATTAAACGTTGTATTATTTCTGAAGAAGAAATCAGTGATGATGCCAGTCCTGAATTAAAGAATATCAGACGACATATTAAGCTTGCCAATGACAAAGTGCATACTGAGCTTAATTCAATAATTAACTCGCCGGGTGTAAGAGCCTGTCTTCAGGACACTTTAGTCACTATGCGTAATGGCAGATACTGTATTCCTGTCAAGGCTGAACACCGTGCCAGTGTACAGGGTATGATTCATGACCAGTCACGAGCCGGTTCTACACTTTTTATTGAGCCAATGGCCATAGTTAAGCTTAATAACGAAATTAGACAGCTTGAATTAGACGAGCTTAAGGAAATCGAGGTGATTCTTGCCCGTCTTACTGCTGAGGTTACTGCATATACCGAGACCTTAAAATCTAATTATGACCTTTTAGTAAAACTGGATTTTATCTTTGCAAAGGCTCAGTTAGCTAAGAAATATAAAGGCAGTGAACCGATTTTTAATACTGACGGAATTATTAATATTAAAAAAGGCCGTCATCCACTTATTAACGAAAAATCAGTTGTTCCAATCGACATAAGACTTGGTGATGATTTTAAGCTCTTAATTATAACAGGTCCTAATACAGGTGGTAAAACCGTATGTTTAAAGACTGTGGGCTTGTTTACGCTTATGGGGCAGGCCGGTCTTTTTATACCTGCAATGGAAGGCTCTAAGCTTAGTGTTTTCACAAATGTATTTGCTGATATTGGCGATGAACAAAGTATTGAGCAGAGTCTTAGTACATTTTCATCTCATATGACTAATATTGTTAAGATTTTAAATGAAGTTGACCGTCAAAGTCTTGTACTTTTTGATGAATTAGGTGCCGGTACAGACCCTGTAGAAGGTGCTGCCCTTGCAACCTCTATCCTAGAAAGTCTTCTTAAGAAAAATATACGCACAATGGCAACAACTCATTATAGCGAGTTAAAGATATTTGCCCTTTCTACCAAAGGCGTATCTAATGCCAGTTGTGAGTTTGATGTAAATACCCTTAGACCAACTTATCGTCTTTTAATAGGAATTCCGGGCAAAAGTAACGCTTTTGCAATATCTCAAAAATTAGGACTTCCAACAGAGCTTATAGAAGCCTCTAAGGAACTTATTTCTGCCAAAGATAAAGACTTTGAAGACCTTCTTTCTGACCTTGAAGCAAGCAGAAAAACAATAGAAAAAGAACAGGAAGAAATACGTATCTACAAGGAACAAATTGAGTCTTTAAAAGCCCGTCTTGAAGCTAAAGAGGTTCGCCTTGAAGAAAAACAGGCAGATATTATTAACAAGGCTAAGGAAGAAGCCTTTAACATTGTAAAAGAAGCAAAAGACCTTGCAGACAGCACAATACGTAATATTAACAAAGCCGGTATGGCAGTAAAAGATCTTGAAAATGAACGAACACGACTAAGAAAAGGTCTTGATTCGCTTCAGACTAAAAAAGCTTCTCCTGTTAAAAAAGCTCAAAAAGAATATACTGCTAAAGATTTTAAGTTAGGCACTTCTGTCAGAGTTTTAAGTATGGGTATGGAAGGCTCTGTATGCTCACTTCCTAACGCAAAGGGAGACTTATATGTTCAAATGGGTATACTGCGTTCTCAGGTGAATATAAAAGATTTAGATATAATACCGGATAAAGATGACAATAATCCTAACTCAAAATCAAGCAATATTGGTAAGATAAAGGTTAGCAAATCCCTTTCCGTTGCTACCGAGCTTAATCTTATTGGAATGACTACAGATGAAGCCCTAGTTCATCTTGAAAAATATTTAGACGACGCCTACCTTTCCCACCTGCCACAGGCAAGAATTGTTCATGGCAAAGGAACAGGTGCTTTAAGAAATATTGTTCACAGCACCCTAAAACGTTCAAAATATGTTAAATCCTACCGTCTCGGCGTATATGGCGAAGGTGAAAATGGCGTTACAATAGTAGAATTTAAATAAATATGGAGGTTTACTTTAATGGCAACTAAACAAAAAGTATTAATTGTAGACGACGACAATAATATAGCTGAATTAATATCCCTTTATCTGATTAAGGAATGTTTTGAGACACTCATTGTAAATGATGGCGAATCTGCATTAAACGAATTTGAAAAATTTGCACCCAATATAATACTTTTAGATCTTATGCTTCCGGGTATTGACGGCTATCAGGTTTGCCGTGAAATAAGAAAGCAGCATGACACCCCAATAATTATGCTTTCTGCAAAAGGTGAAGTATTTGACAAGGTTTTAGGCCTTGAGCTTGGAGCCGATGACTATATGATTAAGCCATTTGATTCTAAGGAACTGGTTGCCAGAGTAAAAGCCATTTTACGTCGCTATAAACCAGTTTCGGCTTCAAATGAAACTTCCGTTGCCAAGGGAATTGTAGAATATACTGACCTTTCAATTAACCTTAACAACTATAGCGTTTATTACAAGGGACAACAGGTTGATATGCCACCAAAGGAGATCGAACTTTTATATTTCCTTGCCTCATCCCCTAATCAGGTATTTACAAGAGAGCAATTATTAGATCACATTTGGGGCTATGATTATGTGGGTGACACTAGAACTGTTGATGTACACATTAAGCGTATCCGAGAAAAAATTCAGGACCACGGTGGTTGGAGCATCGGCACCGTGTGGGGAATCGGTTACAAGTTTGAAGTAAAAGGGAGAATTTAATGAAATCAACTTTACTATATAAAATGCTCTTAGGATATCTGATAATAATGACCTTAAGCGTTCTCGCCATTAATATTATTTCAGACAAAATAATTTATCCAAGGGTAATAAACAACAAAACCCAATATTTATATGATAACTCAACTTATCTGGCCAATTCAACCCTGCTTGAATATTACAAGGGCAACCAAAATTTTTCATATCTTGATAATGAGCTTTTAAAAGCCGCTCAATTTACCAATTCGCGTATTTTGCTTATTAACAGTAATCATCTTGTACTGCTTGACACAGATAATCCTGACATTCTTTCGACACCAAAGCGTATAGATGATTTCGACCCCAGCGTCAATCAGATTATGTATCAGAACGGTAAATTTCACGATTATTTCTCTTCTGATTATATTACTGCATTTTCGCCTATAAGCTATGGCTATTCAATTAAGGGCTATATATGTTTTAATTACTCAATGGAAGATATTAACAAAGAGGTCAGCGACATTACAAATATGGCATATATCGTTATGTTTATTATATATGCCCTAACCTTTACCTTCCTTATAATATTTATATTTGAAATATATAACCCTATAAAGTCCATATGCACAGGTGCAATCGCCTTTGCAAACAGAAATTTTCACTATCGTATACCAATAACTAGTGATGATGAACTAGGACGTTTGTCGGCATCCCTTAACTATATGGCCTCAGAGCTTGAAGATTCAGATGAATTTCAAAAGAAATTTATTGCAAATATTTCCCATGATTTTCGTTCACCCCTGACTTCTATTAAAGGCTATTTAAATGCTATGTTGGATGGTGTTATTCCTGAAGAAGCTACTGAGAAATATTTACATATAATTATTGCAGAAACAGAACGTCTAGAAAAGCTCACTCAAAGTATGCTTACCCTTAACAATATGAGTTCTAAAAGCGTACGACTTGATATGACTGACTTTAATATAACAGACACAATTAAAAATATAATTCAAACCTTTGAAGGTCTTTGCAGGGACAAAAATATTAACTTCGACCTTACATTTTCTTCAAAGGAAATATTAGTACATGCAGACTATGAAAAAATTCAGCAGGTATTATACAACCTGATTGACAATGCCATTAAATTCAGCCACAATAATTCATCCATTTTCATTAAGGCCACAGAAAAGGGTGAAAAGGTATTTATATCGGTTAAGGATACAGGTATCGGTATTCCTAAGGACTCTGTAAATAAAATCTGGGACAGATTTTACAAAACCGACCTTTCCCGTGGTAAGGATAAAAAAGGTACTGGTTTAGGTCTTTCTATCACAAAAGAAATTATTCAGGCACATAATTCTAACATTGATGTTATCAGTACAGAAGGTGTTGGAACCGAATTTATATTTGCACTTGAATTGACAAAATAGGAGTTGCTGGGATTGTTAAATCCCAACAACTCCTACTTTTATATAATGTATACTTTACTTCTTCTTAAAATCCTCATATCTCTCAAAGGTATCACTCTTATAATAGTACACCCACATTTCACCGTTATATTCTCCATATGGAAAATACTGTTTATCATGGAATATTACGCCTTTTACCAAAAATCCCGGATTACTTGTCCACGAGGCACATACTACTTTAGAATATTGAATTTCATCTATGTACTTATTTTTTTTATATTTTTTATAACGTGCAGGTAGGTTTGATAATGTTTGATTTCCCTTGTATTCGTACAATTCAAGATCCTTTTCACTTACCACAACTTCTGCAACTATATTACTTTTATTCAAAAATATAAAGGTCTGATATACTCCTTCTTCTAAATCTTTATTTAACAAAGGAATACTAAGCTGAACATCATACACATCATTTGGTCCATACTTTCCATAAGGATATACTGTAAACTCTTGCTTGGATGTCCATTGATATTTTGGTATTCTGGAATATATTTCTTTATCTTTCTTTACACGTTCTTTAAAATAATTTTGTTTTGCTACAATTGAACCATTCTTCTTATCCATAACGGTTGTATCAGCCTTTACTCCTACTGCCTTATAAATTATTTCATCATTACCAGAATAAGCTTTTAATTGAGTAAATACATCTATTTCCCATGCCATTCCATCATTTTTTCCATCCAAATCATAGTTCCATTTTATAAGTTTTTCTTTATCATTCTCAACAACCACCTGCATTACTTTCCCATCAAACATATGGTAGGTATCATCATAAAATGTAACCATCATCAAGCTTGTATATTCATACATATTTCCCACAACAGGTACTGACAAAATAAAATCTGCATTATTAAAAGAGGAAACTACATCTGCATTAGCGCCTTCGCTCTTTACATATTCTTCCATCAAGACTATATAATTATAATTTATATTGTCTATAAAATATTTTTCAAATGACCCACTAGAACTATAATAATTATATGTTGTATACTCCTGCTCCACTGGTTCCCCAGTATATGTTATCTTTTCGCCTATGTATTTTCTCGAATCAATAATCATATATGTAATGATTCCAATAACTATAATACATATGGCTGCTATAATTATAATTCGTTTTTTATTTTTCATATTAGCACTACTCCTTTACTAGCAATATTTTCTAACGTATTGTAACATGATACCAGCCATCCTTAATTTTTTTCACTTTTGCTTTTTCTTCTTTATTATAGAACTTAAGCCATGTAGGCTTTTCATTTGGAGAATAGACTAGTGCATAATATCCATTTTCGATACAAAACGATATTCTATCTTCATAAATTCGTATAACATCTAACTTTGAATCTTTGTGAGGAAATGCCTCTCTATCAATTGTTTCAAGTGCTAAAATAACCTCTTCTGGTGCTTCTAAATACTTTTTATTATCTGGGTCATATATTCTATATCCATGGTCTTTATTATATGATGTCGCAACATACTTATCCGTCTCATTTGGAAATTCTTCTGCAATATAATTCTTAACTAAGTTAAACTCAGCCTCGTATTCTTCATAACTTGCTTCGTACTTCCAGGTATCAACATAAAAAAAATAGCATACTGACCATACACAATAAACAATTAAAATTATCGCAAAAATTACACATATTAATGTGTTCCTTTTTTGAGTTGTCATAAAATCATTCCTTTCCATTTTTGTATTTACTACAAAAAAGTTCCAGATACTGTAACATCAAATTCTATTAATGCTGTTATTGTTCTTTTTTATATTCATCCCAATATTCTACTACTTTAGATGAACCCGTAATTTCTATATTGTCCAAATTTACACCTGTAAATGAACTCAATGGGTGTGAAGCTTCAAGAATTCGTTCATCTATATTTGCATCAATAACTATCTCGCCTGTCAAATTGCTACATCCTACAAATATTCTCTCCATAATCACAACACTGGAAGGTATTCTTGAAACTGTTCTTAAATTCTTACAATCATAAAATGTTGAATTCATATATTTAACACTTTCTGGTATATTAGGTCCAGTTGTCAAATTCTCACACATTACAAAAGTATATGTTAAATCCACTACACCTTCTGGTATTTTAGGTGGAGTTTTCAATGCTCTACATCGCTCAAATGCTTGCGTCATATCTATAACACCTTCCGGTATATTAGGTGGGACTTCCAAGCTTTCACAAATCAAAAAAGCATTATTCATATCAACTATTCCTTTAGGTATCTTTGGTGCTTTTTTCATACCAAATGCACCATAAAAAGTTATTCCTATAACTTGCTCATTCCCAATTTCACCTAAAATTTTCTCATATTCTTCCTGTGTAATACTTTCATTTTTAACTTTAAGTCTCCATCCCGACAAGGAAAGTTCTTCTATTTCTTTACAACCAAAACCTTCATATTTTTCATAATATACATATCTATAATCTTGTGTATGATATTCGTCCTTATCAGAAGGTTTAGGTATTTCACTACCTTCTTTTAGTTCTTCACCTGTTGCTGCAATTATATATGTACAACCTTTTTGAACTTTTTTAATACTCTTTCCTGTATACATGCAGTTATCAATAAGTACTAGTGTTATTATTGATGTAAGTAATACAATGCCTATTATAGTTCCAATAATTATATATTTCTTTTTCATATATTAGTCCTCCTCGTAAATATATGACACGCTTTGATTGACATCACCTACCCAACAAATTTTTTGTCTTATATTCGTCACTTCAAACACTTCAACATGCTTAAATGTAAGTTCTAAACATTCTCCAATAGTAGTGCATATCAATTATTCTCTGCATATGCACTACTTACTTAAAAATATCTTATTCCAAAAATATTATAAATTCACTTGTATCACCAGTATGATACTTACTTTTATCTATAGGTTGTATTTCCGACATTGTTTCACATATTATTGCCATTTTTCCATTTCTCATCTTCATAAGATACTGTGATTCTTTTACTCGCCAGTTTATGGTATATGTATCTTTAATTTCACTATATATACCGTTTAGTCTTTCATCTATCATTTTATCAATAGCTTCTTTGTCGTATGTATCTGGTAGTGTTAGGTCGTCCATCATATCCAGGTATTCGGATTCGAAACGTATACTGTCGCTCTGTTTATCTACCCATATAGTAAAATTCGAACATGCATATACTCCATCTATTTTTCCTCGCCACCTAAATTCACATACTTGATAGTATCCTCCACCTTCATTTTCAAATACAAGCTCATATTTATCTAAATCAATGCCTAAATCATTATTCTTAACAAAATTTATTGCTACTTGCAAACAACTTTCTTTGTTACGTTTAGATATTTCATCTCCATCAATTTTACTTCTAAATTGAACTATCTTTCCTGTATTTCTATTTATATCAAAATTGCATTCTTCACTTCTATAATTATCACACTTATAATCTGTATAAAGACACACTTCACTATCATAATATTTTCCTGTATACTCCTTACCATTAACCGTTATTGTTAGTTCTTTATTTTTCTTAAAAATACTTTTATAAGTTATACTACTCATATTATATTCGGACTTATGATTTAATGGTGTATCATCATGTTCACATTGTGTTCTATGAATTTCTTTTATAGTAAGTTCAGTTTTATTACAAGCAGTAAGAATGAGTAACATAAATAATAATATTATTATTTTTAATCTTTTCATATATTCTACCAATCTCCTAATGTATTTTAATCAATAACTTGAACACTTTTAATACTATCATCAAACAAACCTTCTGATTTATTTTCTTCTAACACAGGATATATAATCATTGCCATTTTTGCGGCAGCTTCTGCCGATTCTCGTACATCATATTCTCCAGAAAAATAATATTTCCAAAAATATTCAGTCCATACATTAGCCTGATTACAATTTATTTTTTCCTTAAACCCGATTGCATACTTTGCTCCTGCATTAACTGCCGCATGTAATAGACTTCTATCTGAATGATTAGCTGTTTCACAACCTACGAATATTGCTATTTCAACATTTGAAAAATTATACTTAACAGCAGTTTCAGGATTATCATCCTCAAAATTATATATATCATATGCATTTAATATTTTATCGTATTTATTTTCTAAAGCATCAGGCGAATCTTCATCTGACAAACTTATATACGTTTCACGAGAATCTGAACCTCCATGCCCTCTTGTAACAAAATATTTTGAATCTGACATTGTGAAAGCACAGGTATTCATAGCAATACTATTAGTACTGTTAATATTAAAACTATCTATTCCATTTTCTTGCATTGTTCTCATTACATCAATATAGCAGTTTATGTGGTCATGACCACCACTATTATCTCTTACTCCAAGCAAGAACACATCATCTCCAGCCTTCATAAGTTCCCATTCATCTTTATAGTTGTTATCATTTGCATATACTCTTTGCTGAAGAATATCGCCGTTATCATTACCTGTATCTAAATCTTCCAATGCCAAAACCCTACTATTATTCACACCTGTTCTTGCCGTTATCTTCAATGCTCCACTACTTGTTCGCTCAACTCTCCACTTCATACCATTGCTTATATTACCACTTTTTAGTACTATTCCCGCTTTATCCGCTGTAGAATTACCACTTACAGCTAAGTAATATGGCGTAGTACTAGAATTTATTGATTTTATGGTATAATAACCATCTCCAACGTGAGTAAATTGCCACTTTTGCGTTGCTCCACCATGTGCCTCCCATTGATGTATAACTGTTCCATTTGCCATTATCTGGTCATATATGTCTACAAATTTATCAGTTTCTTTGTTTAACATATAGTAGCTTCCATTTTCTATTGGTGGTACTTTTATTGTATAAGTTACTACATAATCCATAGTTCCAAGTCTTATTGTTCCTCTTATTGTAGCCGTTCCTTCTTTTATACCAGTTACAGTTCCTGTACTACTATCTACTTTAGCTATATTTGCATTAGTTGAACTCCAATAAAAGTTCTGTGCTGTAGTAACTCCTGAATATGCCACAGGTAATAATCCATTATCTTCTAAGCTTCTAGTTTCATTAATTGCAACATATTCTGTATGTCCACCCACAAGTTCCTGGGAACCTATATCATACAACAGAACACCTGATGGTGGACTTGATACTTTTTCCAATGTCCATCTTGCTTCTGCTTTTGTTGAGTATTCTTTTGCCACTACATATGATCCGTCATACGTTGAATTTCCTAACTGTAAAACATATGTTGATGAATATGCGTTTGTAAAGTAATATCCGCTATTGTTGTATTCTATTTTCCATTTTCCGTAATTACCAATACTTAAACTATCTATTAACGGTATCTGATATATATCTACCGTATGATTTGTTACGTCAAGACCCATTCTTACATTGTGAAGTGGTCGGATACTATAGTAACCATTACCTAAATAATATATTTTCCACATTTGACTTAATCTTGCAGGATCTTGAGTTAGTTTGGACTGTTGGCATACTGGCGTATAATTGTTTATTTCTCCGCTTTCTACTGTAAGATAATATTTACTACTGTTGTTCTTTATGTAATAAACACCATTTTCAATTTTTACATATACCGTACACTTTTCTGTTACGACATTTCCAATAGCATCCACACCTCTTATGGTTATATTTGCCACACCTGCTTTTTTTGCAGTTATTTGACCCTGATTGTTTACTAATGCTACTCCTACATTGTCTGATGTATATGTAAGATTTAAGTTTGAAGGCTTAGTAGTTACATTCAATGTAGTCATATGTCCTTCTATCAATTCTATAGTGTCTTCACTTATATATATTGCACTATTCGCATATGTCATCTCTACATATGGTCTGTCTGCAGTTACTCCATACTCTGATGAAAAGATTGCTTTTCTATATGCTGTACTACTCTCATTAGAATTAACTAATGTAAAGCCCATTCTTTCATCATATATACGGTCTTTCCATGCCTTAGCAAGATCAGTTATATCAAAGCATGTCCAGTTTCCAGAACTCATTGTTGCCCCACATTTTTCATCGGTTGTAAAATTACAACCTGTCGCCCAGGTAATTGTATATTCATCCCATAGTGGATTAGATGTGTTTGGATATAGATTCATGTAACTGCTCGCGTTGCCTGAACCATCCTTACAGTAAAACTTTACTGATTTTATTCCCGATGCCGGTGTGTAAAAATATTCGTCACTATCATATAATCCCGGTACTCTAACTACTACTCGTCCAACCTTATGAGCCGAATCTACATAGCCTGCTGAAAGATATATGTAATTACCACATTTTGCTGTCTGTTTTCCTGAAAATACCGGTGCATCTTCTATATTACCAGCTCCTGTTATATCGTCTGTAACCTTTATTGTCGGGTCTATTGTTACAGGATATACTGTAGTCTCATCTTTTAAATATTCGTCACTTACAGATATACTTATCTCGTAGGTTTTTCCAATCTTTTTAGGTACTATAATCATCTGACCCTTTGTTGGTTTTCCTACAGCATCGTAGACTAAAACTTCGCCTATGTCGTATATACGCTCGGAAGTTTCATCTTTTGCAAGATAGTATTTACCTTCTTTTTCGTATACATTAAGTCCATTGGTCTCTAAGGTAAATTTGTATTCTTGTTGTATATATTCTGTTAATATTATATCTTCTTTTACTCCCGATAGCAATGGTGTGTATTTTAAATCAACTCCTTCGCCATAATAGTTTTTGTACGTTACGGCGTTGTTTTCCATTGTAGTTGCATTTTTAGCCGAGCTATTATTTTTTATAGGAATTATCTTAACTATGTTATTATCATAGTTAACTTCTATACCTTTATGAGGTGATTTTGGTATTGATAATCCTACGTTATTATCCTTTACTTTATAATTTTCATCATCTTCTATTAAACTTATATCCTTATCCTTTATGTTACCTGACTTATCCTTGTACTTGACATTTTCATACATCATATACATAGTTTTAGTTCCGTCTTCGTTTTGAAACATGTAAGTATTGAGGAAATTTGTGTTTACACAAATTTCTAATTGAAAAACTTTGAAAAAGTTTTTCATATGTTTTCATTCATCTTTAAGTCTTTTAATATGTCCTTTTTTATTAAAGTTTTCTTCATTAACATATTTAAGAACTGGTGAATTAGAAAAATCCTCTTTTTCTTTTACCTTTACTTTTTCTTCCTTGATATTTCCCTTGTTTTCCGTTACTTTTTCCGGCTTAGAAGCCTGTTTTCCTTGTGTTATCTCAGGTGTCTTGTAATAGTTAATAAGTGGAATTAACATACTTATTACAAGAACCATTACCATTAGTTTCTTACATAATTTTTTCTTCATGTAAACTTCCTCCCAATTCGTATTTATCTTATACCGCAATAATAATCTTTACTTTTTTTTAAGTAAATTGCTTTTTGTGATAAATTTTTCTGTACTTTAGGCACTTTTATGCTAATTTTTAAAGTTTTACCTAACTTTTTCAGTAATCATATGTTGCTTTTTGTTGCTTTTCGTTGCTTTTCGTTGCTTTTTGTTGCTTTTCGTTGCTTTCAAATCTGTGGCAATAAAAAAAACACATCTACTTAAACTAAGTAAATGTGTTTTTTCTCTATTTCCATTCTAATCTATGCAATTTTCCTTCTAGTTTCATATTTTCAAAGCCCTGTTGTCTTAAAGCTTCATAAAGAACGATGGCCACTGAATTAGAAAGGTTAAGGGATCGGATGTCTCCCACCATAGGAATTCTAACGGATGTATCTTCATAATTAACTAAAATATCTTCTGGAATTCCTGCGCTTTCCTTACCAAACATTATGTAGGCATCCTCTTCATATTCTACTTCTGAATATACCTTGTGAGCCTTGGTTGTTGCCATATATAGCTTTGCATTAGGATTTTTTTCTAAAAAATCTTCAAAGCAGGTATATGTCGTAACATCTAAATCCTTCCAATAATCAAGTCCCGCACGCTTTAAGGTCTTATCATTTATCATAAAACCAAGTGGCTCTATAAGATGTAGCCTTGTGTTGGTAGCAACACAGGTTCTTCCTATATTGCCAGTATTTGCCGGCATCTCTGGCTCGTGTAATACAATATTAAGCATTTTCTTTTTCTAACCTTTCAACAAAATTTTTGATTCTGTCAAGTGCCACCTTAAGATTTTCAATTGAATATGCATATGATATTCTAAGGAAGCCCTCTCCACAGTCACCAAAGGCAGTACCCGGAACTACCGCTACCTTTTCTTCATTAAGAAGTCTTGTAGCAAATTCTTCAGAAGTCATATTATATTTCTTTATGCATGGGAACACATAAAATGCACCAAATGGTTCAAAACAATCCAAGCCCATCTTCTCGAATTCATTCAACAAAAATCTTCTTCTTTGGTTGTAGGATACAACCATTTCTTCTACGTCTTTATCGCAATTCTTAAGCGCTTCAACTGCTGCAAACTGACTGTTTGTAGGGGCACACATAATTGCAAACTGATGAAGCTTTATCATCTGTTTAATTATATTTGCAGGACCTGCCGCATAACCAAGTCTCCAGCCTGTCATTGCATGAGACTTAGAAAAACCATTTATAACAATAGTTCTTTCCTTCATACCTTCAATTGCAGCTATGGAAAAATGCTTATTCTTATATGTGAGTTCAGAATATATTTCATCTGATACTACAAAAATGTCTTTTTCTATAACCACTTTTGCTATTTCTTCAAGTTCTTCCTTCTCCATAATAGCTCCTGTTGGATTATTAGGGAAAGGAAGTATAAGTATCTTAGTCTTGTCTGTTATTGCTTCTAAAAGCTCTGTGGCAGTAAGTTTAAAGTTATTTTCTGCCTTAAGATTAATAATTACAGGTGTTGCATCTGCCATTACAGCACAAGGTAAATATGATACATAGCTTGGCTGCGGTATAATAACCTCTTCACCTGGATTAATCATACATCTAAGTGCTAAATCAATAGCTTCACTACCACCAACAGTAACTAAAGTTTCTGTAAGCGGTTCATAAGAAAGGTCATATTTTCTCTTTAAAAAGTTGCATATTTCCTGACGTAACTCAACTAAACCTGCATTAGATGTGTAAAATGTCTTACCTTTTTCTAATGCATTGATACCTTCTTCTCTTACCGACCATGGTGTATCAAAATCCGGTTCACCAACACCTAAAGAAATTGCATCCTTCATCTCACTAACTATATCAAAGAATTTTCTAATTCCTGATGGTTTTATTTCTACTATTTTGTCTGATAATGGATTTCTCATGGTGTTATCATTATCCTTTCATCTTTACTTGTAAATTCAAGCATAGTTCCATGGTCTTTATATTTTTTCAACACAAAATGTGTAGAAGTGCTTAATACCGATTCTAATGGTGCTAGCTTTTCTGAAACAAATTGTGCCACTGATTTCATAGTTTTACCTTCAATAATAACTGTAAAATCAAATCCACCTGACATAAGATATAATGCATGAATTTCTTCATAGTTAAGAATTCTTTGAGCTATACTGTCAAAGCCTAATCCTCTTTGAGGAGTAACCTTAACCTCTATAAGTGCAGTAACCTTTTCCTCTGATGTCTTATCCCAGTTGATAAGTGTATGATAACCACAAATAATACCTTCTTTTTCCATATCTGCAATCTCATTTGCAACAGCGGCTTCTTCAAATCCTAATCTTACCGCCAATTCATTTAAGTCAATTCGGCTATTCTTTTCAAGAACTGTTAAAATCTCATTTCTCATACCTTACATCTCCTTAATTTTATGTATTTCATCTCTTTGTGGAGGATCTAAATATCTTATCTCCTCGCCATTTATAATAAGTTTATCATTATTATCCGTTGTCTGACCTATTACAGTTGCCATTATACCAGCTTCATTAAGCTTAGCAGCCAAACCATAACCATCATCAGTAACCATAAGCAAGGCACCTGTTGAAGAAAGCATATATGGATTGATATCATACATCTCACATATCTCAATACCTTCCTGTCTTACAGGTATAGCTTTAAAATCCACCCTAAGACCAACCTCTGCTGCCTCTGACAAATCCCAAAGTGCTGCAAATATTCCGCCCTCTGACACATCATGCATAGCCTTAACTCCAGCTTCAAGCGCTATCCTTGCTTCTTTTTGCACCGACATATCTATACGTTCGCCCTTTGCTTTTATCAATACCTCTTCACGATATTTCTTTAAAATATCATCTCTTTTTTGAGTCGCAAGTATTCTGTTACCTTCAATGCCTATCCACTTAGTCATAACTATATCCTGACCCGGCTTTGCATTAGCTATGCTTACAAGTTCCTTTCCAATAGGCCTTCCTATGCCTGTCACTGTAACTAAAGGAGAATTAACAATCTTAGTTACCTCTGTATGACCGCCTATAATCTCTACATTTTGTTCCTGACATACACTATCAAGTGTAGACATTATATCTTTAAGCTTCTTTTCTGTAAAATTTTCAGGCATAAGTACGCTTACTGTAACTGCCACTGTCTCAGCGCCAGCTGCTGCCAAATCATTGACAACCTTGTAAATTCCATATTCGCCTACATTTTTTATTGTACCGGTAACCGGATCTGTAGTCATAACAAGCATATCTGAATTAAGCTTTAGTATACCGCAATCACCACCAACAGTACTGCCTTTTATAACTTCCGGTCTTCTCTTTTTAATGTTATTAAATACGGAACGCTTTAAAATAGCTTCCGATACTTTTCCTGACTTCATACTTAGTCTCCAATCAATTCTCCTATTTGACATATAGAAATATTTCATTTAAAATATATTCATATTACATGAATATGCTTAAGACCATTGGCACTACCATTGCTGCAGCTAATATAATTGCAACAACTGATACAAATATTTTTTTGCCTTTTTTACTTGACATATTTATCATTAAAATCCCACCTTTCTTCATATGGAGGCATACATTTATGAAATTACTACTTCCACTTGTTATTTTAATACTATTTTTAATAAATCACAATATAAAACGTACCAGCCGTATAGACGCGGCCAAAAGGGACAGCTTTTGGGAAAATGAAGCCAAAGCCAACCGCACCCGTAAGGTTAACATTGATAACCTTGACTACATTGTAATTCCAATTGACACTCTGCCATTTTTAGAAAAACCTAAAGCAAATGATGCTATAATAGGATATCAAAATACCATTCTTGAGCTTAAGGATAAGAAGATACTTAATCTTACCGGCTATACCAACACTCAGCTAAAGGAGATGTATGGGGCTGCCAATTTGGATTTTCTCTCATCCTGCGATGCTAACTACACCAAGCTGGTTTCAACACTGTCACGTCTTGGACAGGAGCTTATTAACCTGTCTTTATGCGATGAAGCCGTTATAGTACTTGAACTTGGTATTGAATTCAAAACAGATGTAAGTCAAAATTATTATCTTCTTGCAAACGAATACATACGTCGCAACGAAACCTATAAAATACCACATCTTATAGACGTAGCTTCTAGCATAAAGTCAATCAGTAAAGATGCTATTATTGACCGTCTGGAATCCTACCGTAATTAGCTATAATCCTATCGGTTAATCTGGATGCTTCACTTCGAGTCATTTTTTCGATTGAAGCGTCCATTTCTATTTTATGATAAGTAATTAATTTGTTCAAGTACTCAATTTGTCTTTTTCTTATTGGTTCATCTTTTTTTGCCGTATAAACCAACTCTTTCATACAATCAAGACACTGTGCACCTTCAAACTCCTTACACAGTATACCATATAATTCAATTGTTGACAAAACATCTGACATAGCCCTATGCGAAGTTGTCTCAATATTATAATACTGACACAAAGCCTCTAATCTCTTACTCATTTCCTTTGGTAGAAGTATTCTTGCCATCATCAATGTATCAATTCCCTTTTTTTCAAAGGTGCGTTTGTGATTAACTGCCATCTTTTTTAAAAAGCTATAATCAAATATTATTTTATGTCCTAATAATGGTAAATCTCCTATAAAATCAATAATCTCATCAGCAACTGCATCTATATAAGGCTGGTTTTCAACCATTTTGTCAGTAATCCCTGTAAGCTCTACTACATTTTGGGGTATTCTTATACCAGGATTAATAAGATAGCTTTTTTGGCCGCATATTTTTCCATATATTACCTTAACAGCCGCAATCTCAATTATTTTATCTAACTTTGCGTTAAGTCCTGTTGTTTCTAAATCTATTGCCACATAAGATGTTATCATATTTCTTTACCTTTACATAATTCTCTTAGAAAACATTCCTGACACTTTGGTTTTCTTGCCACGCAAATACTTCTTCCATGGGCAATAATCTGTATGTTCCACAAAATCCAATGATTCTTTGGCAATGCTTTCATAAGCTCTTTTTCTATTTTTTCAGGTTCATCACTTTTTGCCAGACCTAATTTCTTAGAAATACGCTTTACATGGGTATCAACCACTATACTTTCAATTCCATAAATATTCCCAAGAATCACATTTGCAGTTTTTCTTCCAACGCCCGGAAGTTTTACCAGACTGTCTATATTATCCGGAACCTTTCCATCATACTTTTCTAAAAGCTCTTTTGCACAGGCAATGATATTTTTTGCCTTATTATGATAAAATCCTGTGGAATATATATCTTTTTCAAGCTTTTTTAAGTCTGCTGCCGCAAATTTCTCTAAAGAATCATATTTTTTAAATAAAACCGCGGTAACCTCATTAACTCTGGCATCTGTACACTGAGCACTTAGCATTGTGGCAATCAATAGCTGCCATGGGGTATTATAATTAAGATAGCATACATATTCAGTACCATAATGCTCATCTAAAAGTCTTAAAATTTCATCTGTTCGCTTTGCCACACTATCACCTTTCCATTACCTGTAAGAGGATCTCTGTCTTCATAATCAAATAAACACCACTTTGGATTTGTACCAATACTTACATATTCTAAATGACTCATTTTCCCCTTATAATCAGCAAATACTGTATCATAAAGTTCTCTTATTTCCTTCTTTTTGTCACTTAAATCTGGTGCAAAAAATGGTCTTGTCTTTAATTTTTCTCTTAAATATAAATCGAAAGTCAGAATACCTGCATACATTTGTGTATTTTTGCGGTCGCGCTCAGTCATAAAGTTGTACAAATAGGTATATCTGCTTATTCTTGAATGTTTTACATCAAATAAATTATTATCCTCATAATACTTACTTAAAGCCTCAAACATATCAAATGGTGTATCAAACTTCGTTAGTAAATATTTTATCGTATTAGGATATTGTCCACTATTATAGTATGTTTCAACCATTTCTTCAACATTTTTCAGCTTTAAAATTTCATCATAGCTTATCCATTTTGTAGATAGCACCTCATAAGGTGCGTTAGTAAGATATTTAAGCTCGTATTGTAAGGCTCTTCTTTCCATATTTGAACCCTTTAACACCTTTAGAAATCCTAGCTGGAGCTGTTGTGGTTCTAATTCAAACACCTTGTTAAATGAGTTTTTAAAGCTTTCATAATCCTCATATGGAAGTCCTGCAATCAGGTCTAAATGCTGATGAATATTTTGTCCCTTTGAAACCTTCTTACAAACTTCGCTTATTTTTTCAAAGCTTATCTTTCTGTCTATTTCTTCAATAGTCTTTTCATTGACAGACTGAACGCCTATTTCAAGCTGAATAAGCCCCGGTCTCATCCTGCTTATAAGTTCAATTTCTTCATCAGATAATAAGTTGGCGGCTATTTCAAAATGAAAATTAGTCACACCATTATCATTCTCTAAAATATATTTCCACACAGCCATTGTATGCTCTCTTTTACAATTAAAGGTCCTGTCTACAAATTTTACCTGTGTCACCTTTTTGTCCAGAAAGAACTGTAATTCTTTTTTTACAAGCTCAATACTTCTAAATCTTACGCTTTTATCAATGGAAGAAATGCAATAGCTACAGCTATAAGGACAGCCTCTGCTACTTTCATAATATATTATTTTATCTTCAAAATCAGAAAGGTCTTCATAAACAAATGGAACCTCGTCCATATTAAGAAGCTTTCTTGCAGGATTAATAAGTATTTCTTCGTTTTCACGGTATATTATGCCGTCTATATCCTTTAAGCTGCCTTTCTTACCAATATAATATGCTGCTAAATCCTTAAATATTGCTTCGCCTTCTCCACACATCACTCCTGTTAAAAATGTATTTTCTAAAAGCACCTTATCTCCATCATAGCTGACCTGCGGACCTCCTAGCCATATCTTAGTCTGTGGCATAAGCTTTTTTATTTCCTCTGCCACTTCATAAACCATATTTACATTCCAAATATATGTTGAAAATGCAATAACATCCGCACTTTTTTTATATATCTCTTTAATTATCTGATGGGAATAATTGTTAATTGTAAACTCTGCAATCTCCACATTGTCTACATATTCTTTTGCATATGCCCTAAGACTTCTAATCGCAAGATTTGAGTGAATGTATTTTGCATTTATGGCCACTAATAGTATTTTCATAAACCTTCTTTACCTGCCTCTATTATTCTTTTATCCAAGGAAGAATATCTTTTTTGCTCTGAAATATTTTCTGTCATTGTATGTATTACATCTTCGAAGCCTACCAGACACACACAATTTTTTGCCCTTGTAACTGCTGTATACAAGAGGTTTCTATTCATAAGTGGAGCCGGGCCAGGATATGATGGAATTATTATCGCTGGATACTCACTTCCCTGAGATTTGTGAACTGTTATGGCATATGCAAGTTCCAAATCCTCTAACTGTTTAAATGGATAATCAACAAATCTGCCATCATCAAATTCAATCTCTAAGGTTTCAGTAAATGTATTTACCTTTTTAATAATTCCTATATCACCGTTAAATACACCGCTTCCTGAGGTCTTTGCAATACCGTACCTGCTTCTTGTTTCCCATAAAAGATTGTAATCATTTTTAATCTGCATTACTTTATCGCCCTCTCTAAATATTCCATTTGCTGTGGCGATTTCTTTTTTCTTATCTGACTGTGGATTAATATAATGCTGAAATATTTTATTAAGATTTTCTATTCCAAGTCGTCCCTTTTTCATAGGTGTAAGCACCTGAATATCATATATTCCGGCATTTACATATTTAGGAAGCTTATCTGTAAGAAGAGTTAGCATGGCAGAAATAATCTTGTCTGGATTATCTCTATTTATAAAAAGGAAATCCTTGCTTGGCTTTTTTAAGTCTACCTTCTCTCCATTATTTATCTTATGGGCATTAGTTACAATATCACTTTCTCCTGCCTGCCTAAATATTTTTGTAAGCTCAACTACATGAAAGTTCTTTGATTCTATAATATCCTTTAAAACTCGTCCCGGTCCTACTGAAGGCAACTGATTAACATCACCTACCAGTATTAGCTTAGTGCCTGGTGTAATAGCCTTTAAAAGAGCATTCATCAAAACAATATCCACCATCGACATTTCATCTATTACTATTAAATCTGCTTCAATAGGATTATCTGCATTACGTTCAAAGGTACCTATAGCTCCATTTATTTCTAAAAGTCTGTGTATAGTGCTTGCCTCGTAGCCTGTTGCCTCTGATAATCTTTTTGTGGCACGGCCTGTTGGTGCAGCAAGTCTTATCTCATAATCTAAAAGCTCATAATATTTTATTATAGAATTAATGGTTGTGGTTTTTCCGGTACCCGGACCACCTGTTATAACTGTCAGCTGATTGGCTATAGTCTGAATTATAGCTTCTTTTTGCACCGGATCAAGCTTTATATTGCCCAATCTTTCAACCAGATTAATATTTTGGGCTGCCTTCTTTTCATCGTAGCTTTCTTTTAAATTCAATTCTATAAGCTTGTGGGCAACAGCTCTTTCCATATTGTAAAATGCCCTTGAATATATATTTCTAACTCCATCTTCTTCTCTTACGGCTATCTTCTTATCAAATACCATATTTTTTAAATGTGTATTTAAATCCTCTATCTGTCCCTCTAAAAGCTCATTAAGGCTGTTAATAAGCTTTTCCTCTGGCAAATATACATGTCCGTTTTGAGATGCCTGCATTAATATATATGTTATGGCACACTCTATTCTAAATTCCGAATCCCTGCTAATGCCCGACATATGTGCAATCTCGTCCGCTCTTTTAAATCCTATTCCATCAATGTCTTCTGCTAATTTATAGGGATTTTCTTTAATTATCTCATATATTTTATTACCATACTGTCCAAATATTTTTACAGCCATATTTACGCTTATTCCATATTCCTGTAAAAACATAGTAGCGCGTCTAAGCTCATATTTTGATGCTACCTGAACAGCTATATCTCTTGCAATTCTTTCACTTATTCCTTTTATTTTTACCAATAATTCAGGTTCTTCTTCTATCACCCTAAAAGTATCTTCACCAAATTCTTTTACTATTTTTGCTGCCATTGCTGGGCCAATTCCTTTTATTGCCCCTGATGCCAAATATTTCTCTATGGACTTAAGTTCCGTAAGCTGCTGAATCTCATATTCCACAACCTGTAATTGAACTCCATATTTAGGATGTTCAACTATATTTCCTTTAGCGATAATAAATTCTCCCTCGCTTACAAAAGGCATTATTCCAACTAAATACGCCTCGCTATCCGGATCATCCTTATCTACTACGGTCAGCACTTTATATCCATTAGCTTCATTACTGAACAATATTTTTTCAATAAAACCTCTTGCTTCTTCCATACAGCTTCCTTCCCTTAAATTTATAATGAGCAACTCATAAGAGTTGCTCATCGTTAAATTATAAATTATAATTTCTCTTCATCTGCTCATAAATTAATTGAGCTATACCTACGCCTTCCTGGCCCTCACTTGTTGCACTAGAGGCATATTCACTAAGCAACTTCTCCTGATAATATTCAGTCATAGTCTTTGTTGTTGAAGAAGTAAACTCTGATTCAGGCACCATTTTTTCCATCGATTTAAACATCTGTTCCAAAAAATATGCTTCAAATTCTTTTGCTACTTCCATTAATTCCGCATCTGTGGAATTAGTATAATCTTTAGATAGAGTATTATCAAGTTTGTTATTAGCACTCGTTGCCTGACTTAAAGCCTGTTCATAGCTTCCGCCAATTCCACTAATCATAACAATCCTCCATTTAATACATTATGTAATTATTATCGTTTCAAATTATTAGCCTGTTGCAACATATCATCTGCTGCCTGTATAGCTTTTGAATTAATCTCATATGCTCTTTGAGCAACTATAAGATTAACCATTTCATCAACCACTTGAACGTTGGAAGCTTCAAGAGTTTTTTGTCTTATCTCACTCTTAGTAACGCCTTCTTCCTGCTCACTAATAGCCTGTCCTGATGCTGATGTTTCTCTTAAAAGGCTGTTACCAAGCTTTTCAAGACCTGATGGATTAGCAAATTGGAATATACCAAGTGTAATATCCATAGATGCCGGATTATTCTGTTCATCAGGATAACAAATATTACCAAGTGTATCAACTGTAACCTTAGTTATATCAATGTTAGTACCATCCGGATTCTTTGGGAATATAATTGGTTCACCATTTGAATCAAGAACCGGAAGTCCTTCTGTTGTACAAAGACCAAGTCCATCATCTGCAGTAACTGCCGGAACAAAACCACCGTTACGGGTATATAAAATCTCACCGTCTAAATCTTTTACAGCAAAAAAGCCTGAACCGCTAATTGCAAAATCTGTAACAGAATTAGTTGTTGTAAATACACCCTGTGTATAGTGGGATGTAATTGATGAATTACGTGTACCAAGTCCTACCTGTGCGCCAATAGGTTTTTCCTCCGAATTAGCGCTTGTTGATTTAGTTTGAATAGTTTGATATAAAAGAGACTTAAACTCTGCAGTCTGCTTCTTATATCCCACTGTATTAACATTAGACAAGTTATTAGATATTGTATCTACATTTGTCTGCTGAGCTATCATACCTGACGCTGCTGTCCACAATGAACGTATCATTAGCAAAACCTCCTTATCTTACTTGTCCTAATGTAACTGCTTTTCCAAGAGTTTCATCAATAGCTGTAATAAGCTTCTGATTAGATTCATATGCTCTAGAAATATTAATCATCTCTACCATCTCAGAAACAACATTAACATTGGACATTTCCAGATAACCCTGACTTATGGTAGCATCTGCTTCCTTCATAGTCGCGCCATCAACTGCTATATATAAATTTTCACCATATTTTTCCAAATAATTGTAATCTTCAAAATCAACTAATGTTAATCTGTCTACATACACATTATCCGCCCAAATCTGACCCAGTTCATCTATAGCAACACTTGATGCCTTTACAGGAATCTGTATCAGACCGCCTTGTCCTAAAACATAGTCACCGTCCTTAGTAACTAAGAAACCATCTTTGTTGAGCGTAAAACTACCATCTCTGGTATACATAGTGCTTTCCTCGCCCGCTCTGTTAGTATATGATACTGCGAAGAAACCCTTGTTAGATATAGCCACATCATATGTAGCTCCTGTAGGTTTAAATGAACCTTGTGTAAAATCAGAATATGTTTCACCTACTTTTACACCAAGTGACATATTACCTATAGGTCTGTCAACATAGCCTTCTGAACCGTCTCTAATCTTAATTGCCAATACACTGTCAAAGGATTGAGATGTTGCTCCTTCCTTCTTAAAACCAGCAGTTGTTGCATTGGCAAGATTATTAGAAACTACATCCAGTCTTGCCTGTTGATTGATCATTCCGGTATAAGCCGTATATAAGCCTCTTACCATACAATCAACTCCTATCTTATTTCTTTGTACTCACTTAAGAATTCAACAAATTTACCTGTACCAATGGCAACAGCTGTCATCGGATCCTCTGCTGTCATTGTATTAATGCCTGTCTTAGCTTCAATAAGTTCTTCAAGGCCTTGTAAAAGACTACCGCCACCTGTGAGTACTATACCTCTTGTAGCTACGTCCGCTGCAAGCTCTGGTGGTGTCTTTTCTAATACGTTATGAACTGCTTCAACAATCTGTGAAGTTGTCTCTCTAAGAGCCTCTTCTGTTTCTTCAGAAGTAACTGTAACAGTCTTAGGAAGACCTGTTACAAGGTTACGACCTCTTACATCCATTGTAAGAACTTCCGCTCTTGGATAAGCACAGCCAATCTTAATCTTAATATCTTCAGCTGTTCTTTCACCAATTAAAAGATTATGTTTCTTACGCATATAACGAACTATAGCTTCGTCAAAATCATCGCCAGCAATCTTAATTGAAGTACTTACTACTGTACCGCCAAGAGAAATAACTGCGATATCTGATGTACCACCACCGATATCAACTATCATATTACCACATGGTTTAGATATATCTATACCAGCACCAATAGCTGCTGCGATAGGTTCTTCAATGATAGCAACCTCTCTTGCACCTGCCTGATATGTTGCATCTTCTACGGCTCTCTTTTCTACTTCTGTAACTCCACTAGGTACACAAACACTTATTCTTGGTTTTTTAAGTGTTCTCTTACCAATTGCCTTTTGGATGAAATACTTAAGCATCTTTTCTGTAACAGTGTAATCAGAAATAACACCCTGTCTTAGTGGTCTAACTGCCACAATGTTACCTGGTGTTCTACCAAGCATAAGACGAGCTTCTTCGCCGATTGCCTTAATCTTGTTAGTATCTCTGTCAAAAGCTACTACTGAAGGCTCTTTAAGCACTACGCCTTTGCCTCTTATATATACAAGTATACTTGCTGTTCCTAAATCAATTCCAATATCTGTGGTTAACATAACTGTCCCCTTTCATGTTGTTTATATATTAATAGTCTAATATGCATTCTTATACACATCTATTATATACAAAGTATTCCCATTTTTAAAGTACTTTTTATCATTTTTAACAATTTTTTTCCTATTTTTATAAGATTAGGGTTAAAAAATGATGCTTTGCATCTGCGTTCACTGTATATTGGTATTGCAAACTAGTTTATAATACCAATATACAGTAAGCGCAATGCACCGAAGGTGCTTTTTTAACCCTAGCTTTATAAAAAATTTTCATCTTGTAAATCCTGAGCTTGCCAAATCTTCTGCAAAAGTTGCGGTGTTATACATAACAAGAATATTCGTTACATTTTCCTCTTCTATAAGCTTGCTTACACTACTTCTATAATATCTGAAATCCACCATAATTACTTCCTCATAATTATCGCTTATAAACGGTATAAATGAGTTTGCATACGAATCTCGTATTACAAGAAGTTTTTTACCATTATGATTATCACTCTTTATTCTTATTTCGCTGTGATTACCGCCCAAAAATACCTGATACTTATCTTTTTCTTCAAGGGCACTAAAGACATACAATTCATTACTAGTATTCTTTTTATCGTATGTTACCTGATAATTTACATCATCTTTTGGCTTGTACACATCAACCCTGTCCAATTCAAGAGCAAAATTAATCTTAGAATACAAGCTTCCTGCGAAGCCATCTTTAGAGCTTATATTATAATCATTTAGACTTTTTGCATTTACATCATTGACTTTTGCCCATTGGCAATACAAATAGTAATTGCCAAGAGAAGTCATATGATGATCTGTTTTATAATAAATATATTCGCCCTTTTTGTCAGAAAGCATCTCTCTCACATCTATAAATGTACCCTTATTTATCTGCGATTTAATGTCATCCATATATGTATTTTGATCAAAGGTTATGGCATAAGCCGGCATTTTATCATTAAGTGTAACACCTGCCGTTGGCACTAACATAACCTGCACATTGTCCTTACCTAAAACATCACCATATTTATTAACAAATGAAATCATTCTGTCGGCATTTTTCTTTGCATTTGCTTCATCTACAAAATCATGAGTTTCAAAAAGATAATTATCTTTTCCCAAGTACACTCCATTAATATCTTTTTTCTGCAAAGCCATATCTGACAAGGTTTTAATGGCAATCCAGGTATCTCTTAGCACAAATTGATCCGAAAGATACTCATCATAATTTTTACCAAACTCTCCCGACTTTAAACTTTCAAAGCTAAACTTTGGCATTTGGGCAAGATTACGGTTTTCATTAGCAGAAAATTCTTTCTTTGGCACTATTAGCGTTGCCAGCGTAAAACCAAATATTATTATTAAAAATATTAAAACGCTTATTTTATCACAAACTGCTTTATTCTTCACGTTATTCTCCATTCACTAAAATCTAAAATATAAAAACGGATTATAGGTAGAATTAACAAGATATGCCAATGAAACTACAAACACAAACACTATAAACACATTTTTTATAATTGTTAAAGCTACATAATTATTGTCTTTAAGCTTATTTTCCACGATTCCGGCAAGTTTGAGCGGATATGCTGTAGAAGCAACAATCAATATAATAATTATAAATAAATTAGCTAACAAAAGATATAAACTTCTGTCATCATAGAACCCAGCTCCAAATCCATTAAACATCGCTTTAATATACAATAAGCCCGATGTAAGATTATCAAAAGCAAATATCACCCAGCTTATAACCACCAAAAACATAGTATAAATATGAGCTATAAACTTAGGCAGCTTTTCTAGTAGCTTAAGTAAAAATAATTTTTCCAAAATGAGAAAGCATCCAAAATACATACCCCATACCAAAAAATTCCAACTAGCACCATGCCATATGCCCGTAAGAGCCCACACTATTATAATATTTCTAAGTTGTATAAGCTTGCCCTTACGATTGCCACCTAGTGGTATATACACATATTCCCTAAACCATGTTCCAAGAGAAATATGCCACCTTCTCCAAAACTCTGTAATGCTTTTCGACTCATATGGATGTTCAAAATTCTCAAGGAATTTAAATCCAAACATATGACCTAAACCAATAGCCATATCTGAGTATCCTGAAAAATCAAAATAAATCTGGAAGGTAAATGCTAATGCTCCAAGCCATGCCGTAAGTACAGGCATCTGTTCAACTGACATAACACTAATACTATCCCAAAGCATACCAATGTTATTGGCAAATAAAACCTTCTTACCAAGACCTGTTACAAAACGCATAATTCCATAAGAAAATTCATCAAAGCTTTCCTTTCTTTCATTAAGCTGCTCTGCCACTGTTTTATATTGCACAATAGGTCCTGCAATAAGCTGTGGAAATAATGCCACATAAGAACCAAATGTAATAATATTCTTCTGTGCCTTCGCCTGTCCTCTATATACATCCACTGTATAAGACATAGTCTGAAAGGTATAAAAAGAAATTCCTATAGGCAGTGGAAGCTCCCATAGCTTAATATTTAAATCAAATAAACTATTAAGATTTGCAATTACAAAATCCGAATACTTAAACACGCACAGCAAAGCTAAATTAATAATCATAGACGATGCTACTACAAGCTTAGCTTTTCCTATTTTACCTTTATCCTTAAGCCTTTCAACCAAAAGTCCATGTGTATAATCTACTACCGTCGAAAACAGCATCAGTACCACATAAACCGGTTCTCCCCAGGCATAAAATATAAGACTTCCTATAAATAAAACAAAATTGCGAAATTTCTTTGGCACTATAAAATATACCAATAACATAATTGGCAAAAATCTAAATAAAAACAGTATACTGCTAAAAACCATTTTGTCCTCCAAATGTTCTTTTATCACAGAATATACTATAACATATAAAGCTACAAAATTGTAGCTAAAAAATCAAAAATACTGTTGACATTATAAATTCCATATCCCCAGACTGTATTTGGATATTCCATTGTCTGCATCCTTATTGCACTTCTTGTAAAATAATTATTTACAATTCTTGCATCAATAAGCATATTATTTTCTTCAATTACTGCCCATTGCATAAGTAACGCAACACCTCCTGCAGCAATGGCAGTAGCATAACTAGAACCCTCTCCAATTCCATAAGCAGTATAAACATCCACTCCTGGAGCCGCCACTTCTGGTTTTATGCCACCACAATTACCAAATCCCCTTCCCGAATATGTAAGAATACTGTTATTAATGGCATTGTACGGTGTAACACACATTGCATTACTTGCATATCCTGGCTCTACTATTGTTGATAAAACTTCCGGTTCTAAAAACACCACATTGCCCTTAAGCATTTGTTCCATAGGAAGATACATATTATAACCCCCACCTAATCTTTCTGTACTGTTTCGTACTTTCATTTGCCATATACCATTAGAAGGATTAATTATTCGCAAGAATACTACTTGTGCTCCCGTATCCCCTTCAACAAGTAAATTATCCACATACACAACACTGTCTGACTTCACAAAACGATATTCATTTACCCCTTTATCCCTAGGAGAAATAAATGGTATTTCTTCTCCTTGTGGAGTTCTTATGTTAAATGTATATACATATGGACTCTTTCCCCAAAATTCTGCTACAAAGCCCTGACTGTCTGCCACATTTATCTCCACAATATCTTCCTTTTTATCAAAAGAAATTAGCCCTTCTTTATGATGTTGCTTATCACCTTCATTTCCCGTCCCAACTACTATTACACGACTTTTCTTTTCGGTAAGAAGATTTATATAATTCGATAAAACTGACTTTCCACAATGAGCTCCAAGATTAGTTCCCAGTGCAAAGCAAGTCACCAATGGTCTTACTAAAGGAATTGCAAATGAATCAAGAAATGCCAACGCTGTAAGTACATCTGTTTCACTATAACACGCTACATCTTCCGCCACCTGATAATATTCTTTCAAATACTGCTTAGCCGGCTTTAGTTTCACAACAACAATTTCCGCATTATATGCCACTCCTCTAAATCCATTTTCAAGCGGACTTCCTGCTACAACGCTGGCAATCCTGCTGCCATGTCTGTCTTCATCACGAACAGGTACAATATCATATGGATTATCGCTATTTATAGCTCTATTAATATCTTCTCTTGTATACAAACTGCCATATAAAAAATTTTCCGGTGGCGAACCGCTCCTTTCCGTCTGGTCCCATATAGCTCTTATTCTCGTAGTTCCATCTGCATTTCTAAATACAGGATTCATATAATCAATCCCAGTATCCACAAAGCCTACCACCACTCCCGTTCCACTAAGGTTATATGGTTCTCGCCATACGTTAGTTATTCCCGCCTCCTCATAGTTGATTTCATTAAATTCATTCTGTGTAGTTGTATACACTTTAGGTACATACGAGTATCCAAACTTAGATATTTCATAAGGAATTTCTTCCTGCCTTAACACATATCCTATTCCTAAAGAATCATTAATTCTTTGATAACAATAATTAGCATAACTTAGCTGTTGCTCAAATTCTATTATAAAATCAAGATAATCATTAGAATAAATCATTTCTTCACAGGTCATAAAGCCTCTAAAACATTTTTACATAGTATATGAAAAAAGGAATCAAAGTAGTATTGAATTACTTTGATTCCTTTAATCTAATTTTTATTTACATTTAGAACAATATATTCTGATTCAGGCGTAGTACTTAAGTTATATGACGAATATATGACTAAATAAGGAATATTAGCAGTTAAATTCTTTGTAATTATAGGATTAAATCCTTCTCCACTATCATCGTTGTAATCACTACCGTTTAATGGTTCACTTGACCTAGGATCAATCACATACATATATGTGTCAATAAATTTATTGCCATATTACTAGTGGCTTCTAAAAAATTATTAGAATTATGTTTTTATTATTTGTCGATGTAAGTGTTCTACTAGCATACCTACTAATCCATTCTTCTATTGTAATTTAACCCTTAATGTCCTGGTATATTGTAATTGACTCATCTAACAGTCACTTACAGATATACCTTCTCCTTTC
>JAZQMK010000042.1:0-77566 GCA_045543455.1 Lachnospiraceae bacterium | reverse complement strand
TGTACGGTACTCTTACTAACGCCAAAATGTTTTGCAGCCTGACGCACTGTCGCATCATTTTCAATGATGTATGTTGCTATATCTACTGCCCTTTCTTCAATAAATTGTTTCATTTTACATACCTTGAAAGTTCTTTATACAAGGTATGCAAGATTTAACAAATATATGAATTACTTTTCATTTATTTAAAACCTGCATTTTACAACAAATGCCGGTGTCTCTTCACCTTCTAAAACACCTTTTATTAATACATTATCTTCATCTGTAGTGCTAAACATTTCAAATGTCTTATCTGCCCTTAGTTCACCCATAAAATATATTTCAATACGTTTAATTTCACCTATTCTTGCAATATTTTTCTTCGAAAGTGCATCATAAGCCAATTCACCATATCTCATATTGTTAACATGTCCCACATTGTCAATCCAGCTTGGGTAAACCCTTCTTGTATCCACCTTTTCAAATTCAATTCCATCAAGCTTGATACGGCTGTCAGCCTCTAAAAGTTCCTCTGACACCGGAAATTGAACGCTATTATGAAAAGCCTTATCAAGAGACAGCCTTCTTGTATTCAAATCCAACACTGATGAAAATGTCGTAGCCACAAACATAATTTCATCATTTTTATCCTTAAATACTATCTCTCTTCTATATATGATACCTTTCTTATAAGTTGCCCAGGTTGTCGCATAGTAAGTTTCTCCACTTATCATAGGCTTTTTTATCTCTAAGCTCATAGACATAAGCACCCATGACAAATTAAAATTCGCTATCATATATGGTACGCCTAAATTTATTTTTTCTAAATGTCTTTCAACTACAGACATTATCAAATCCTGATATGAAGCTATTTTTACATGTCCATTTTCATTAACCATATTAGTATCTACCTGTACTGGATACTTAAATTCAAATTCATTAATTGCCATCTTTTTCCCATCCTCTAATTTACTTTATATTTATCTGAAAAATGCGGTTCAAACATATATGCATAAATATCTCTCAATGCCTTTTCAATATAGCCTCTTTCATAATCTTCATCACAAACAAAAATTATATAATGAACTCCAAATACCAGTGCTCTTATACCTGTATCGCTAGCTCCTGCCGATTCATAAAATGAAAGACGTCTTTGTCTTATATATTTGTCGTTATCATCATGAGCATATTTATCATCCTCTGCTTCTAAGATAATCTTACTACCGCTCATTAGTTTTTTAAGCTGCTTTAAAAATTCTGTACCATAGCCATTTTGTCTAAACTTTTTTACTACTGCAAAATAGTCTAAAAGCACAACATCATCGCCTTCCTTTCCTACAAATAAAGCATAAGCGACTAACCTGTCCTCTGCGAAAAATCCATATGCAAAATATTTATCATTATTATACATCATTTCAATTATATTAAACGGCTTTACTTCATCCGCAGGAAAATCATTTACCAGGTATTCATAATATATCTCTTTAATTGCAGATATATTTAAAAGTTCACATTTCATCCTATTCACATTTCTTTCTTCATAAAATCATTTTGCAATATAAAAGCTACAACATTTGCAAAAACATCGTGATACAGAAAATATCCATATCACGATGCTTATATTTATTGTCCGTTTAAAACTGCATTTATCTTCTCTTTTGCTGCATCTACCGTTTTCATATCTGGTACCATAACATAGTTTGGAACTGTTGGCATAGAGAAGGATACTTCCTCGGCATCTGAGCCTGTTACAGAACACATTTCTACTGACCAAGCCTTACCCTCATTTAACTGCTTCTTTACAGCTAATGCAATCTGTTCTTTAGTTACATTTGTTGCAAATGTACCCTGCATACTGTCCATAATATCTGTATAATTTAACAATAATGCCCTTGATGTAAGCTTATCTATAAGAGCTTCAATAACAAGCATCTGATGCTTACCTCTTTGTCTGTCGCCGCCTGGAAGATCATATCTCCATCTTGCAAAGGCTAAAGCAGCTTTACCATTAAAATCATTATATCCTTTAACTACACGTCCGTACCATGTATTAAATTCATAATCTGATTTAATTGTTATACCACCTACAGCATCAACTAATTGTTTAAAGCCTGTAAAATTCAGCTGACCATAATAATCAATGTTAATATCATATAGCATTTCTAATGTGCCCATAGAACATTTAATTCCATATATACCGGCATGTGTAAGCTTATCAGGTACTCCATTTGAATTAGGTAGTGGAACATAATAATCTCTTGGTGTATTAACCAATAAAATCTTTCTTGTATTAGGATTAACCACAGCAATAATATTAACATCACTTCTACTTGTTACAAGTAACTGACTTCTTGTATCTGAACCACTGATATACATTATAAATGGTTCAATTACTATATTTTCAGGTGGTTCTACATTTTCAGGTTCTTCTTCCTCTACCTCTTCTACTATATTATATTCATATAATATCTTGACTTCTGTTTCAATATTAACATACTTATCAATATCCTTTAATATTGTTAAATATGCTTCATTAACTACAACCACATCAACTTCTTTAGCATATAATGCGTCGAACATTTCTACCGGTGTATTATATTCATGAGCAGACAAACTGTAATCAATTTCTTGTGAAACCTTATCAAGCAAGTTAAGAGTGTTCTTTAAATCATATGATTTATTAGTTCCAATCTTAGCTGTCTTAAAAAATTCTGTACCGCTTGATATATCTGTCTCATATAATACAAATGCACCGACAGTATTTTCCTGTGCTGTTATACCAACAATATTATCAATAGTATCTTCAGTTTTATCAACTAAAGTACATCCGTATATATATACAACCGACAACAAAACAGAAAGTATAATAGATATTACCGTTCCTACCTTAAATCTTATTATAAGAACTGTAACTACTACCATAACTAATGATATTACTACAGCCAATATAAAATATTTTGCCGGAAGCATATCAAACTTATACAGTCTTACATAAAACACAACCATCGCTACCAATTGTACTGCCGCTAAAATAAGGGCGACCAACTTTACTTTGTTTAATTTTTTCATATGTACTCCTACTCAGTCTAATTAACGCTACGAATTTTAGTATACTCCTATCTTAAAATATACGCAAGTAGATTTTTGTTAAATAACAGTGAAAAATAAAAACAGGCATCTCTGCCTGTTTTCGTTCTATAACATTATTATAAGCTTTTAACTTTCTCTACAATATTGTCAACAGTAAAGCCAAATTCCTTAAATAAAACTGCTGCCGGTCCACTTGCACCAAAGCCTGTCATTGTAAGATAATCGCCATCAAGGCCTACATATTTACCCCATCCAAAATCTGAAAGTGCTTCAACTGCAAGTCTCTTTCTGCAATCCTTTGGTAATATGCTTTCCTTATATTCCTTAGATTGTTCTTCGAATACTTCCATAGAAGGCATACTTACAACTCTTACATCAATTCCACTTTCAAGTAACACCTTTTTAGCTTCAACGGCTAATGAAACCTCCGAACCTGTAGCAATAATAATTGCATCTGGATTTTCTTTTGTTTCCTTAGCTACAACATATGCACCCTTTAAGGCTTCCTTGCTTGTTCCTTCAATTTGTGGAAGATTTTGTCTTGTAAGAACTAAAGCTGTAGGAGTTGTCTTTGAGTTCATTGCATAATACCAAGCTGCTGCTGTTTCTGTTGCATCACAAGGTCTAAACACTGTAAAGTTTGGCAATGATCTTAACATTGCAAGCTGTTCAATAGGTTCATGAGTTGGTCCATCCTCGCCTACTCCAATGCTGTCATGTGTAAGTACAAATGTAAGTGGTAACTTCATAAGTGCTGATAATCTTGCCATCGGTTTTACATAATCACTAAACACAAAGAATGTAGCAACATATGCTCTTAAGCCACCATGTAACATAAGTCCGTTACCTATAGCTGTCATAGCTATTTCTCTTACACCAAAATGAAGATTTCGTCCTGCGTAATTATCCTTAGAAAAATCCCCACAGCCTGACATATTGGTTTTATTTGATGGTGCTAAATCAGCTGAACCGCCTAATAAATTAGGCATATAATCCTTTAACTTATTAATCTGCTTACCTGAAAGATTTCTAGTTGCATCCGCCTTATCATCATATGCCCAAAATTCTTCTGAATCCATATAAGCCTTAGCAACATCTTCATCATGATATTTATCCCAAAGTTCCTTCATTTCAGGATATTTTTCACAATAATATGCGAATGTCTTATTCCATTCTTCTTCCTTTACAGCCTTATCCTTTGCAATTTCTGCAAAATGTGCATATACCTCATTTGGTACATAGAATGGTTCCATACTTGGCCAACCAAGATTTTCCTTTAATGCAGTAACATTATCCACGCCTAAAGGTTCACCATGAGCACTTGCCTTGCCTTGCTTTGCAGGACAACCATATCCAATCTGTGTTTTAACAGTAATTAACGATGGTCTTTTTGTATCTGCTTTAGCTTCTTTAATTGCATTTGCAATAGCGACAAGGTCATTACCGTCTTCTACTGTAATTATCTGGAAACCAAAGCCTTCAAATCTCTTTTGAACATTCTCGGTAAATGCTATATCTGTATCTCCTTCAATGGAAATTTTATTAGAATCATAGAATACTATAAGTTTTCCAAGCCCTAATGTTCCGGCAAGTGAAAATGCTTCCGATGAAATACCTTCCATCATACAACCATCTCCACCTAAAACATATGTGTAATGATCAACAATCTTTGCATCTTCTTTATTAAATACTGCTGCAAGATGAGCTTCCGCCATTGCCATACCTACTGCCATACCCATACCTGCACCTAAAGGTCCTGTTGTAGCTTCAACTCCAACTGTATGACCATATTCTGGATGTCCTGGTGTCAATGATCCTAACTGTCTGAAATTCTTAATATCATCTATAGACAAATTACCATATCCAAATAAATGTAATAAAGAATATAATAACATCGAGCCATGTCCACCTGACAAAATAAATCTGTCTCTATTCACCCAATCAGGATTTGCCGGATTATGATTCATATGATTTGCCCAAAGCTCATACGCTACAGATGCACATCCAAGAGGCAAGCCCGGATGTCCTGAATTCGCTTTTTGAATTGCATCAGCAGACAACACCCTGATTGCATTAATTGACATAGATTCTATGCTGTTCATAATAAAATCCTCCTAGTTTATTATTATTTAAAATCACTTTCTTTTAAAATTACACTATTATCATCCGCCTGTTTTGTCTTTACAAAACCAAACAGCTTCTTACCACTACGCTTTTTAGCCTTCTCTATTGCTTTATCTATAATCTCCTTAACCAAATCTTCATCTTCTAATGAATCCTGGCTATGTATTGCATCAATCTTTAGATATAAATGAAGTAATGCTTTGTCATCAATTGTACATCTGCAGTCATAAGCATAGGACTTTGCAAAATCTACAAGCTCATTAACTGAATATTTTTTAACAAATACCTTACTTGTCATCATTTCATCTAAAGCAGGATTTTCATTAAGCATTTTTAATAATTCTTCTTTTCCATCAATAAGAATTACTACCATGTTCTCTGTATCCTGTTGCATTACATCTGTAAGCTCAGCAATATGTTCTTCATCTAACATTGCTGCATTATCTACAATAAGAACTGAACCTTTTAGCTTAGGCATAGCTTTAGCAATACCTCTTGAATTAATACCATCGCCCGTGATTTTTGCAATTTTTCTCTTTTTATCTGGATTAATCACATTAAAACATTTAACTATATTTAACGCTATATCCGTTTTTTCAGCACTTTTATTGCCTGTGACAACTATATTTCCTCGTTTTGAAGTATTGTCCTTTTGACCATCTCTGTATTCTCTTAAAACCTGAACTAACTGATATTTTATATCTTCATCCTGGATATATGCAGAAAAATATTTATTTAAATATTCTTCTATATCTTCTTCGATAGGTTCATGCTCCTCTTTTGAAAGTCCAAGTTCAATATTCGTTGCAGTAACAAGCTCAATCTCTTCTGTTACCTGTTTATCCGACTGACCTTCTTCTAACTCTATAGTTTCTACTACGGTTTCCTTCAATAAATCAATCTCGCTTATAGCTTTTTCTTCCACCTGATTTGATGCAGGTAAAATTTCTTCTACAGCTTCTTTGCCAACCGCTTCAATAGTTTCTTCAGCTTCTTTGTCAACTGTTTCAACAACATCTTCTAGTGTTTCTTCCGCAGTTTCTTCTACTGTTTCTTCTATTGTTTCTTCAGGTGTTATTATATCTTCATATTCATTATCATTGTCTACATCCTCAAGGTCAATGGAAACCTGATCTTCCTCATTTTGCATACTTAACACGTGAAGACTCTTGGCAATTATCTCACCAATCTCTTGTGTAGTGTCCTTGTCCCTATCAACGTAGAAATCTATCTTTTCTTTCCAGCTTTCAGACTCTTTAGGTGTATCCTTAGAAACATTTTCTTCCTGTACGGCAAAAATATCTTCCATAGCAGTCTCTTTTATAACCGATTCTTCAAGTTCTTCTAATTCCTTGTATATAACTGGTTCTTCAACCATAGCCTGCTCTTCTTTTTGCTCTACAGCTTCTTCTATTGTAATTTCTGTTTCTTCTGTTACCTCAATTTTAGCAGCTTCTATAGTTTCTTCTAACTTCTCAGCTTCTGTAACTTCTATAGGTTTCTCCACAGCTTTAGCAACTTCTTCTGATTCTGCTACTTCTGCGGACTCAACCTTTTCTTCTGCTTTTTCATTCTGAATAACAGGCAATACTTCACCTGGCTTTAATATAACCTTTGTAATCTCAGGTTCCTTTATTGCAGCTTCCCCAAGCCAATCAAATATATCCATTTGATTCTCAACCTGATCAGGGTCATGTTGCATTTCCTCTTCAATAGCTTTTCTTGCTTCTTGTATTCTTTCAAAAAGCTGTGTAGGCTGCTGTATCTCTTTTTCAACTACCTTTGCAGCGTCCTTTTGCTTAGCATCTTCTTCCTCTTTTTGTGCTTCAGCAATTATAGCACTCATATTTTTAGCAATAGCATGTTGAATATTTCTTGTGTCATACAAATTGTAATCAGGAACTGATATCTTTATATCTTCCGGATTAGTTAATTCAACAGGCTTTGTCTCAAATTTATTTAAGCGTGCCTCTTCAAAATCATTAAGCTGCTTTTTCTGAGCAGGAGTTAAAAGTCCATACTTGTCCTTTAATCTTAATGTATCCTCATAATAATCTCCACCATTAAACCATAGTAAAAGCTCATTACATTCGCTGATACATTTATCTGCCATTCCAGCCTTATCATATAAACATGCAAGTTCATATGAACAGCCTTCATCCTGATCATATTTTTTATATTCTTCAAGCAATGCTATCAAAGATTCTGCAGGAGCTCCCTTAGCCACTTCAAGCTGATATTTCAAAGAATATCTGCTAATGTCGTTAGGCGAGCGTTCCACAAATTCTTCATATAGCTCCTCTGCTTCTTCAAAATCTTTTAATCTTATATTAAGCTCTGCAAGCTTATATACAAGCATTCTTCCACCAAGCTTTTTATTATATGCAATAACGCACAGATTACGAGCTTCTTCAAGTCTTCCTATCTCTTCATACAAATTGATAATATCGACCAACGTAGAATAGCTTTTAACTCTGTTCCAATCTATCTTATCTGCGATGGCAGCAGCCTTTAAAAGCGTACCGGCTTGGATATTGCTATTAATTTCTTCAAGTCTTACTTTAAATTCATATCTATCCACTTGTTCTGCCCCTTTGTTTTAGCATATCTTAAGTTTAGCATACAACAATTTATATGTCAAAAGTTGTTTGCTCAAATTCTAGTTTTGTGTAATCCATTTCTTCATTCTGAACCTGGCTTCTGTAATCCACAACTACTGTCTGCTGTTTTCCATCCTTTAGCTTCTGGCCCAAAATATAATTGACATCAAATCTTCCTGTTATTGCCGGTGTCGCGCCTCTTGCTGGAACTATAAGCTGTACATGGTTAGTCTTTAAAAGCTTGAAAATAGGCTCCCAAATATATATATCCTTTGCTGCACCAAATGGATTATCAATAAATATTACCTTGCCCACAAGACCCTCAGTCTTTGCCAAAGCATTTATATTGGAAATGTAATTAATAATTGCAATTAAGAACTGAATATAAATACCCTGTGACTGTCCTGTACTTCCTACTGCCTCTTCATATCTTAAATATCTACTCTGGTCTTTAATTCTTTCTCTCTTATAAAGATTTAATCTAATACCATTCATATCATTTACAATAACAGAGAACAATTTCTTCCATGCAAGACGATTTCTTATATATTTTAATCGTTCTGTTGGATCCTTAAAGCTTTCTGCTCCTGTTACAGTTTCATTAATGTATGATGACATTCTCTCTTTATAAGTTTCTTCCTTAACATAAGGTATATTAAGACCAATAATTGAAATAACTTCATCATCCATAGTAATCTTAGATAACTTAGGAAGCCTGTCTAACTCAGTCTTTATATTTGAACAAGTCTGAATACATCTGTTTTCAAAATTATCCTTAATTCTTTCCATATCCTCAATGCTCTTAAGGATACGGTCCTTTTCTAGGGCTATACACTCGTTAGTTCCCTTAATATTATCCTTAAGTTCCTTTACTTCCTGTGAGTTTTGTGGAATTTTTACACTAACGATAATCTCGTTGGCTAAATCCATAGCTCCTGCAAATAAAAGAGCATCTTTTAAGCGAATTTTATCTTTTTCAAAATTCTCTTTTTTCTTATATTCTGCTCTTATAAGCTTAGAAAATTCCTTTTGGTTTTCCTCGTAATTACTGTAATCAGATATAACAAATGTAGCTTCTTCCTCTACACTTGGGACTACAATATCAGCATTTTCAAGTATTCGTTCAAGTTCCTTTTTAATTACACTTGTCTTAATAACCTGTTCCTGCTCCTGTTCAAGCCCCTTTGTGGCTTCCTTTATTTTTTCTTCAATTCCCTTTAATGATACCTTATTATCATCAATAAATCTTTGTGGATTATCGATACTTGGCTCGATAAATTCACCATATTTTTCATTGTAATTTAAAAGTGCATGACTTATGCTACCTTCCAGACGATTAACCAGCGCATTTTGTGCATCCAATTCTTTGTTTGCCGCAAAAAGCTTTTCCTTCGTAGCTTCAATTTGCTTTCTTATGGTCATAAGCTGACTTATACTTGTTGCTTTTAGATTATTAGCCTTATATTTTTCTTCAATATCAGCAAATGTAAAGCCCTTATACTCTATATCTCTTACAACCTTACTCATTGAGGTTTCATAATTTTCTATAAGAGCCATTTTATCGCTAACATCCTTAGCTTCGCCTTCAATAATACTCTTTAAGCCTTTAAATCTTGAACCGTCATCATCACTTTCCAAAGAAGCCATTATACTTTCATCATAATATGACGAATAAATACTGTTCCACTCTTTATTGATAAATTCTACCTTTTTATCAAGAACATCTATATTCTCTCGTAAGTCTTTTGTCTTAGCTTCATACTCTGTATTTAACAGCTTTACAGATTCTTTTTCACTAAGCGCTTCTTTTTCCAGATTTTCAAATTCCTTAACCATTACATACTTTTCATCAAGCTTTCGATTAAGCTCAATTATATTTCTGCAAATAGCTCTCTTTTCTTCGATATTTGTATAATTTTCCTTTAACTCTTCTTCTTTAAGTTTAAGACTTTCTAAAAGAGTTTCTTCCTTTTTCAGGCTCTCTTCTAAAGCTATAATATTATCATTAGCAGCTTTAGCACTGCTTTCATAATTCTTTATAGCTTCTGTTAATTTATCATACGAATTATCATTTTCTCTATCATAGGTCATTACAAAATGATAATCACTTTCAATTACCTCATGACGAATTTTTTCTTTTTCAAGGGCTTCAAAAAGAGTATCTATTTCTTCAGAAACAAGCTTTATTTCTTTCTCTAAACGATTATCATCATGTAAAAAGCTTAAGTCCTTCATACCAAAAATAACATAATCACTGTTAACGGCATGTCTTGTCTCCCTTAAAATGCTCTCGCCAATAATAGGAATAGCATAAGAGCCTCTTGTTATTGTTGGGATAATAAGATCTTCTCTAATTCTTTCAAAATCTTCCTTTATTACAAAAGAATACGAAACAAATGGTATTCTCTTAAGCACATCTCTTCTTGTGGCAATTGGAAGTGTTTTTACCCACTCATCACCTGTAAGCACATCCTCACCATAGGTTTCTTCAAGATACGCTTTTAAATTCTTATAATCTTCATCTTCAAAAGGATAAATCCCCTTTAAAAGACCTTCCTTGTACATTTGTGCTTTTTGTAATGAACTTTCCTTTTTGGCAATCTCCTTAAGACTCTTTTTATAAAGTCTTTCTAAGCTTTCCTTATCCTTATAAACATCATAGATTTTTGAAAGTCTCTGAGTTATATGTTCATTTTCCTTCATTGTATTAAAGGAAGCTTCCATCTGTCCTAAATAGAGCTTTTCATTGCATTTATTCTCTACGATTTCATTTTTAATTGTATTTATATTATCCAGTGTCTGAGCCTTTTTATTAGCGCATACTTCAAGCTTATCATTTATTAATTCTGCCTCTTTTGTTAAATCAAAAAGCTCCTTTTCCTGGTCCATTGCAATTGCAACATTATCTCTTGAAAGTACCGATAAATGTTCATTAAGCTTATCAATCTCTCGCTTTGCATCTTCCTTTCTAGCTTCATATACTGCCAGATTTTTTTCAATACCGCTAAGTTTAGTCTGATAAGACTCTAACTCCCTTAAACCACTTTGATATTCGTCAGTAAACAAAGCAAGCTCATCCATTACTTCCTTTATAATTTCATCATTACTTTGTTTTTTAGCTGCTGCAAGAGCTGCAAGTTCTAATTTAATATCCGCAAAATCTCTTAAACGATTATCAATAAGTATCTTAATTTCTTCACTTTTAGCCTTGTATTCTAAATAATCCTCATACTGGTTAATAACTTCCTTAAAAGCAAGCTCTTCCTTTTGCAAATCAATGGACTTTTGAAGTTCATCTCTTGATTTTGCATAATTTTCAATATGCTCATTAAGCCTTTTTAAGCTGTCCTTATCTTCCTTAATTCTGGCAGCTAAAATAAGCTGGTTACGATTTCTTTGTTCTTCCTTTAGCCCCTGTATAACCTTAGTATTTTCTAAAACTTGTTTTTCCTTTACAGTCAAATCCACACTGCAGGCAATATAATTATTAATCAATTCATTTTTAAGACTTTCTTTCTTAACAAACAACTCATTAAATGAATCTAAGGACTCTGAAAAATCCTCCATCGCCTTAATCTGCTTATCATAATCTGCAATAACGCTCTTTTTCTTTGAAAGCTCTACTAACTTATCCTTTATATCAAGAAGAGTCTTTGCCATCTGGCCTTCGTCATCCTGACCGCCAATTCTGTTAGCAAAGGATTTTTGTATAATTTCTTCAATAAGTAAATCTTCGACCACCTTACGGCCTGTCTTATAATTCGTTTCGAAATATGTTCTTACATGACCTTCTGTTTTGTTGATACCTCTTACAATTTCCCATTCGCTTTCAAAAATGCCATACTCTGTTAAGAACTTCTGATAATCACCTTTTCTCTCAAAAATCTTAACAGATACATTTAAATCATTTTTCTCTAAATCTCTTAAATATGCCTTTAGACCATTATAAGTAATCCTCTCACCGCCCTTAGACAGTGGAAGATTCTTAATATCGTTATCGCCAAAGGAACGATAAAAAATACAATAATTAAAATATTCAATATTGGCTGTATCCTTTACTTCTCCTTCATTACCGCTTTCTCTTGCTTTTCTTGCACAAAAGCCTGTTGTCATATATTTATAGTTATCCTTAATGTAACAGTTGTCTAACTTCCACTCAATCAGAGAATGAATGGTAGTACTGCCTGAGGATGTTCTAAAAAGCTTTTCAATAGGCTGCTTTTCATCCAAAGTACAGTTTGGTATAAGATTTTGTAATAATAAGAGCATAAGCACACTCTTACCACCACCATTTGCAAGGTCATAAATAGTATTCTTGCAAGAAAATTTCATAACAAAATCATCATAAAACTGTGTACCAAAATTGTACTTTACATTATTAACCCTAATTCTGTTAATCTGTGGCATCCTTACTACCTCCTTCCTCTAAAAGCTCATAAAGACGACCCTTGAAATCATTAAAATAATTCTCTGCCATAGCCTTAAATCTATCTTTAGGATAGTATCTTTCTTCCATCTCTACAAATAAATTTTGTGAAACTAAAAAATTAAATACCATCTTTACATATCCGGCCTTGGAATTCTTTGCTGCTCTCATATTAGAGCCATCTTCAGTACTTACTGGCAACAATTCATCCCATAAAAGGGCAAATGCCTTAAAACTATTTTCATCAACCTGTGTTGGTACTAAGGCTTCACTTCTATCTAAAACTCTAAGCATAGAGCTGTCTACTAAACGTATTACATCTTCTATTTTTGTATATTCTGCAAAATTAAATGTGTTAGAATCACTATAAAAAGCAAGAATAATATTGTAAATAATAAAATAACACAAAAATAATTCCTTATTTACCCTAAGACCCATCATTCTCTTTAATTCTTCATTTGTATAACCAAACACTTTATTGTTCTCTCCTGAGCATACAAACAAAGAATAGTTATATTCATAAAGTTTAAGATTCATTTTATCAAGAAACATATGCAATATATCATATACTTCTGAATTAGAATTATAGGTCTCATACAAGGAAACATTTTGCCCGTTACGGCTTACTTCTTCGCCTACTATAAGTTTTGCTGCAAGCTCTAGTGCTTTATCAAGATTGCGATTTTCCATAATTACCTCCTAATTCTAATTTTCTCTTTTAAATGTTACATTGGTAATTTCAAATGAATCACACAATGTAAGTGTGTTTTCTTCCTCTTCACCCATGTGAATAGAAAAAGCAATATCCGGATAATCCTTTTTATCCTTTAAAAATTCCTCAAGAAATGTTTCTCTTGAGCCTTCACTGCCAATTGTGGCAAGCTGGTAATACGACTTTTGACACAAATGTACGAGAAATGAATAATAATCAACATTTCTAAATATCTCACTAGAATATCTTCTTTCAAGATGTTCATTAAATTCTTTCAAAGTAAATTCGTCTTTTTGCAAAATATAATTCAAAAGACAATCCATAAAGAAATGATAATTATTTTTAATTCTTTCCTCTTCAATTTCATCTTCAAATATGATATTTTCAATAGGCGTTTCCTTTATAACCTCTGCTTTTTCCTGAGTCTGAGGTCTGTATGTGAAAATATCATCTATGCTAAGTAAATTAAAATTCTTCTTAATATTCAGTCTGAACAATGGATTTAACAAAATGCCCAACACATTAGCATCATCTGCTTTTATCATACGATTAAGCGCATCATTGAAATTAAATCCGGTCCTTAATCTTCCTAATTTATTTTTCTTTATTATCTCATCTGTAAGAATCTGCAAATCCGTGCAAGCCCTTAAAAGCTCACTGTGACGGTTTAGTGCTATTTTAAGCTGAGTTTCCAGCTCGTATATTTCCTTTGATGTTCTGTAATAGCTTTCCGAATTAGTGCTGTCAAATTCTGTTTTGCTAAGTGCAGTTTCAATAAGCTCCATATTTTTAGCAAAAAGCTTTTGCTCGTCCTCAAACCATCTCATACCGCTGTCTACAAAATTCTCATATGCCTCAATTCCCGCAAATACATCATTTGCAAGCAATGCCACAACCTCATTTTTCTTAAACTGAAGCTTATTAACTTCACTATTTATTCTTTCAACCACCAAGGTTCCACCCTTGAAGTTTTTAGATTTAATCATCTTCTCTAAAAGAAGCTGTTCCACGCTGATTTTACTTTCATCCTTAATTTCCTTGGTATCAAGATAAAATTCAATAGCATCTGAACTAATTGAGTACCATACAATATTATCAACAATCTTACTTTCAATAAGCTTCATACGGGAAATTCGCTTTTTCTTATCAATAGGGTCAAAGTATTCAAATATAAATGGCTTTCCCTCATTTTTAATCTTATCGAATATGTAATCAATTACAGCTTTATTTTCCTGTGGCAACAAATTAAGACCAAAGTCTCTTTTAAGACAATTGGTCATAAATTCTACATATTCTCCATAGGTTATTTCTTTTTCTTTGAAGTTATTTTCTTCAATAAAGAATCTTAATATAGCCATGGTAATATATCCCATATCAAGCAACTGACAATTTTCAAACTGGGAAAATGATGTCTCTGCTAATTTAAAGAAGGGATAATATTTTTTAAGGTTAAGCATTCTTTCCCTATGGTCACTTATTATATCGTTTAATAATATATGTTCCTGTGCCATTATTAACCTCAATTTCTAAAGCTGTATTCTTCCTTCTAAAGCTCTTAAAAGGGTTATCTCATCAACGTATTCCAAATCGCCACCAACAGGAACGCCGCTGGCTATTCTTGATACCTTTATGCCTGTAGGCTTTATAAGCTTGCTTATATACATTGCTGTTGTTTCGCCTTCCAGACTTGAATTAGTTGCAATAATCACCTCATCAACATCTCCTTCAAGCCTTTTTATAAGCTCTTTTAGTTTTATATCTGCCGGACCAATTCCAAGCATAGGTGATATTGCACCGTGAAGAACATGATATAAGCCGTTAAATTTGCCTGTTTTTTCGTAAGCTGCCAAATCTCTGGTATTTTCCACTACCATAATAGTCTTAGCATCTCTTTTTTCATTGGAACAAATAGGACAAAGCTGCGCATCTGTCAATGTGCAGCAACAAGAACAATATTTAATATTCTCCTTTGCCTCAATTAATGCATTTGCTAAGCCTTCCACCTGATCTTTTGGCATATTAATTATATAAAATGCAAGTCTCCCGGCAGTTTTTGCACCTATACCGGGAAGTCTGCTTAATTCTTCGATTAATTTATTAATCTTACCGCTGTAGTATTCCATTTAGAATGGGAAGCCTCCTCCGAAACCACCTGTTATTTTAGACATCTGACTTTGTGTTGTATCTTCCATCTTACGTAATGCTTCATTTGTAGCTGCTACGATTAAATCCTCTAACATTTCAATATCATCAGGATCTACAACTTCTGGTGTAAGCTTTACACTTACAACTTCCTTCTTACCTGAAACTACTACTGTTACAGCACCACCGCCTGCCTTAGCTTCAAATTCCATAGCCTCAAGTTCTTTTTGGCTCTCTTCCATCTGCTTTTGCATTTTCTGAGCCTGCTTCATAAGATTATTCATATTACCTGGCATACCTCCGCCTGGAAATCCTCCGTGTCTAGCCATTAAAAAAATCCTCCTTTTCGTCTTCATAAACTATTTTATTTAAAATCTCATTGTCCATAGGCATCTCTACATATTCTTCTCCTGCCTTTAGAAAATAAAATTCCACTTCAAACCATTTACCCGTAACCTTCTGTATAGCCTCAGGTATAATATCTTTTTTATCTTCAGCATTACAATATTCAATAATGCCTTCTCTCTTCACATCAATAATTATCTTACCGCTGCCATTACCTTCCGTAACACTTGAGCCTTTAAGATAAGCCTGAATCACACCATGTTCAATGCTGTCAATAATCTGTCGCCATTTCTCCCTGACTTCCTTAACATCTTCGCTAAGTGCTGCTACCGGCTTTCTTAATACCTGCTTTACAGGTTCGTCAGCCACTGCTGCCACTTTAGGTACTTCTTTTACAAATGCGCCTTCTTCAAGCTTCTTTTCCATAACTGCAATACGGTCAATCAAAGATTCATAATCTTTTTCCATAGCTGGAACAGTAAGCTTAATCATAGCTATTTCAATAAGAATTCTCTTTTGAGTTGAGTATCTTATCTGATTAGACAATTCCGAAAAAATGCGTATATATCTAATAAGCTGAGTATCATCAACTGACTTTGCATCCTCTATAAAGCTCTTTACATTTTCAGCGGACGCCTCAATAATATCAAAAGGATTATCCATAGTCTTTACTATAAGCAAATTACGCATATACCAGATAAAATCTGTTATAAACTGACTTAAATCCCTACCGTCATTAACTAACTCTTCTAGCTGCTTTATGGTACCCAGCGTATCAAGTGCCACAACCTTTCTTAAAAGTTTTGCGAACACCTCTGTATCAACTGCACCTAAAACCTCTAATACATTGTCATATCTAAGCTCTTTACCCATATAAAAGGCAATACACTGGTCTAAAAGACTTAGGGCATCTCTCAGGGAACCATCTGCCTTTTTAGCAATATATCTTATAGCTTTTTCTTCAACACTTATGCCTTCCTCTTCCATAAGGCTACTAAGTCTTGCTGCTATTGTATCTATAGTAATTCTTCTAAAATCATATCTTTGGCATCTTGATAAAATTGTAATAGGTATCTTATGAGCTTCTGTAGTCGCCAAAATAAATATAACATATTCCGGTGGTTCTTCTAAGGTCTTTAATAAAGCATTAAATGCACCTATGGAAAGCATATGAACTTCATCTATGATATATACTTTGTACTTTCCTTCAGTTGGCGAATATTCTACTTCATCCCTAATCTCTCTAATATTATCAACACCATTGTTAGAGGCCGCATCTATCTCAATTACATTCATAGATGTTCCTGCAGCAATTGACTTACATATGCTACATTGTCCGCAAGCCTCTCCGTCCACAGGCTCAAGGCAGTTAACTGCCTTTGCAAGAATCTTAGCTACAGAGGTCTTACCGGTTCCTCTCGTCCCACAAAACAAATATGCATGCCCTATTCTGCCTGCATTAATCTGATTCTTTAAGGTTCTTACAATATGGTCCTGTCCCTTAACATCGCTAAATGTGGCAGGTCTGAATTTTCTATATAATGCTGTATATGACATACCACACCTCCTAATAAAACTACCTATAGTATTATATACGATTTACACAATTTTCTCAATATAAAAATGTGACATTCTTTGTTTCAAATGTCACATTTTAGCACTATTCTTTTCCTATTTTCTTTTCTCTATAAAGTAGCCTAAATATCAGCACTGCCAGTAATGCTCCTAAGGTAGGTGCTAAAAGGAAAATCCAGATTTGTTTCATTGCAAGCTTATAGCCTAAAATCTCATTAATTATTGCTGATGCTAAGCTTCTTACAGGATTAAATGAACCTCCTGTAAATGGAATAGCCATTAGATATGATATCAGTAAAACTCCAGCTGTTATAATACCTGATGCTCCCAAGAATCTGTATTTCTTGTTATTCACATATAGTATTGCCAAGACTATTAGGCAAGTAAAAATCAATTCCACAATAAAAGCAACTATTATTTCTTTTTTATCAGGATTTACAATTCCACGTGCATATACCACATTTGCCACAACACCACAATCTCTTTCTCTTATTGGATCCCAACATTCGCACAATGCCTGATACCCTGAATAATCAAATCTGCCTGCTATTAACACGTGTAGCCAATATATAAAGTTAACTCCCACAATCGCTCCCAACATTTGGAATAATATGTGAAACAATGCACTTATTAATTTTATTTTTTTATTAATCCATAATGCAATCGTTACTAATGGATTAAAATGCGCCTCATTTTCCTTTCCGAAACCATAATATATAATTACATAACTCAAACTAAATGCTATAGCTATTACAACATAATTGAGTATATTGCTAATATTTGAAACAGAAGTATATCCATCACTATAGGTATAAAATGTATGACTATATAAATATATTCTAAAATTCATACTTACTCCAAATGCCAATATTATATATATGCACATTCCTATAAATTCCCTAAAATACTTTAAGTTAATCTTATACACTAACATGCCTAATAGAATTCCTGACAAAGCCCCTACAAATGCTACTACTGTGGATAAAAGCACCTTGTCATTTCCATCCAACAAATTAAATATTAGCGAAGCTATATCTTTTGCCACATTTCCAATGCTGTTGTTATAAGCTATGCCAAATAGTGATGCCACTGATATTGATACACCCATTATTAGTCCCGCAAACATATTTCTTTTATTCTTCTTTAATACATTTGCAGCTACTACAAACAGCGTCATTGTCACTATTATTTCAACCAAAAATACTTGCCAATGGGCTTTATTTATTTTACTATAAATATCTACATCAAACACAACTGAAAAATATCCAAAAACAGATCCCTCAGAAGGTGCTTTTCCTCTAACAGTCATATATTCTACAAGGGTTCCATCTGTTCTTTCAGTCATTTTATAAATTCCTACCAAAGTAGCAAATGCACCAATGGAACCTATAACTTGCATACATATATTAACCACAGTTTCTTTCAAACTATATGTACCATTAAACCATTGCGCCATGGAAATAACCGGATTAAATTGCGCATTTTGTTCAAAGCTATAATAAAAAATCACATAAACTAAACCAAACAGCATTGTGGTTGCTACAATGCCCACCATATACTGCAAGCCCATATTTTTTGTCAGCTGTAAACCAATACTCATAGCCCCACCAACACCAAATAGCATAAACATATATGTTCCTATCATTTCTCTAATATAGCTTTTTTGCAACACTTTTAGCATTTTATTATATAACAATCCAACACTCAACGCTATTACAAGCATAATACCCACAATAACCATACCATCTTTTAATTTTTTACTTATAACTCCAATCAAAATACTCCTTACAGGATTGTCAATAACACCAATAAACCTTATTGCAATAACATTTACAAAAATCATAATGCCAGCCATCATAAACATCGAAAAAATATGTAATTTTTCATTAAGATATAACGCCATACCAATCAAAACACTATATAAAATAAATATCAAAATAATTGTTGCAACAAGCCCCATATTTCCCAACTGCAAAAAGCTATTACCACAACTTAAGTCAGGCTTTCTAAATATCTCTTTCTTCACAAAAACAAAGGAGATAAACCCTAAAAACATTCCAATAATTTGAGATATAATATCATGTATACAATCCTTTGCACTTATTTGTTTTGAAACAAATTGTGCTAACGATACTGCTGGATTAAACATAGTAATTCTTATCTCTCCACTAAGAAAATGTGCAAGTAAAAACGCCCCCGCTATGCCTATAGGAACTAGAAAATTTCCGATTGCAGATAAAAACACTTCTTCATAATCATAAACATACCCCCTTACATTTTCACTATATGTAAATATTAAGTTTCCTAAAATTTCCGTACTAAATATAACAAATATCATAGAACCAATTAATTGTTTACAACCCTCTAACATTTCATATCCCTTATATACACCAACTGCTATACTAGCACCTGCTATTGGTCCAATAAGAAATATCCATAATTCCTTTAAGAGTAATTCTTGTTCTAAGATGGCATTAACAAGCATTGCGGCCATTTCCTTTGCTGGATTTAAGAGAGTTGTCGTATATGGAATTCCAACCCAATATACCATCACCATTGAAATACTAATAAACACGCCTCTAAGCCTCATTATATTTTTATCAGAATTAATCTTTAGAAATACCCATACCAAAACAAATGCTAGCACTACCTCTAAGATAAATGCAACCGCTTCCGGATATAAGCTTCCCATTTTCCCCTTCACATTAATAAGCTTTCCTTTAAAAACTCCAACCACTAAATCTATGCTGTCATATTTCCCCTCACTATTATAAAATCTTTTAATTTCTATAGTACCTCGAGTTTTATCTGTAATACCCATATTTTCAATTAATTTTCCCACAAGGCCTACTCCTAGTACAGCACCTAATACCTGACTTTCCATATAGGCGATAAATTCTTTCGTTCCCATTCTTCCATCCAATAAATAAGCAAATGAAAAAATAGGATTAAAATGACATACCGTAACCTTAGAAAACGCTAGGTATAGCAACATATATGTTAAGCCCGCAACAAATGCAATTAAAAATGCCCCCATATTGGCGTAGAAATTAAAATATTTTTGTAGCCAATCATTATTTTCAGCCCCCACAAACATAGCAAATCCACATACTACAAACATAAATATTGCCGTTCCCAAAAATTCAACCAAATATTTCTTATCAAACCTCATAAAAATACCTCCTTTGTTTTAACTAAAGTTTAACATTGTCAAGTATTTTTTCAATAGATTTTGCATGAGTGGTCAATATATGACATGAACGGTAAAAAAGTGGAAGTCCATTTGCACAAAAACACGCTTGCAAGGTGTAAGTCCATTTGCACAAAAACACGCTTGCGCTCCGTTCTCGACATAACGGTACATAAGTTGCCATACGACTTACATCGTCTGCCAACTAAGTACCGATGTCTCGCAAGGGTTTTCTTAGCAAATGGAGCTTCACCTATATGTTATCAGTCCCTTTAATTTATTTATAACTTTATGGACTTTTTTATTCCTAGATTCACAACTAACTTAAGTTGCGTAGCAACTTTATGAGGACTTTCTATATGACGGACAATGCTCGCATTAGGACGTCATATAGGAAGAACACATACAAGTACCATCGGTACTAAGTTAGCAGGGTGCAAGCCCATTTGCTCGAAAACACGCTTGCACTACTCTACGACGCAATGGTACATAAGTGGCTGTACGACTATCATCGTCCACCCACTAAGTACCAGCGTCTCCAAAGTGTTTTCTTTGCAAATGGAGCTTCACCCAAATATTATGAGACTTACACTCACCCATCTAGCAATTTTCCTATTGTCTTAACGCTAACATTGTGCAATTTGATTTTTACTTACGATGATCTAGTTAATAGATTCACAGCTAACTTAAGTTGCGTAGCAACTTTATGGGTGTTCCTTTATGGTGGACGATGCTTGCATCAGTACACCATATAAGGGACACACATATAAGTCCTCTAGGACTAAGTTAGCGTCATTTACACACCGCCTAGCAATTTTCCTATTGTCTTGAAGCTAACATTGTGCAATTTCCGTTAAATAAAAAGGATTATCCTAGATAACCGTAAGCCCCGTGCAACTGTCTGAACAACTTTGAATGGAATATAGAAAACTAAAGCTGACTTAGAGGTGCTTAGCACCTTAGGAGCATTTCATATATGATGGTGATGCTTGCATCGAACAGCATATATGAAATACTCCTAAAAGTACCATAGGTACTCTAAGTCAGCTCATATTGCCAAACACCATTCAAAGTTGTGAGTTTTGCTTAAGGGGCTTACTGCCCATTATAAAACCTATACGGATAATCCTTTTTATAGGAAATAAACTGTTAGCGTTAAGACAATAGAAAATTGCAGCATTAAAAAACCTTGCAAGTCTCCCTGCAAGGTGAATAATCAATATTATATATTTATTATAATCCGTGCATCCTGCTTCGTTTGCCTCTCACAGACGTTACCGATACAGTTAGCTCGGTCCAGGCACCCTCGCGGCACACAAGAGCTTCTGCTTAATGCTGCTTTGTTCCCAACCTGACATGGTTCACAGATTCCTGTTGCGCAAGACCCAAACTTCAACACCACTTATATCGGGCAGCTCTACAAGAAAACACCCTAGGCAGAATATCACCCCTGCTGTAGCGGATTGCAGGTACAGGGCACCGCTATCTCCCCGGCTGCACGGAAATTTGAAAACTTAATTTAATCGCTAGATTAGTATATCTTTTTTTATCTAAGATGTCAACCTATTTTTCTTTTGATACCCTAATCCTGATATACAAGATATCCAAACAACGGCCAGATTAAAGAGCTGGTAAAATTATTTATTAAAAACAGTTCTGTAAAGAAGAATGAATATATGGCAAGAGCTGCCACTATTAAAACTATCAGGATATATTCCTTATCTGCCTTCTTCTTTATGAGAATATATTTTATTACGTCTCCTACCATAAACGCTATAAAAGAAAATATACATATACAGCCAGCTATTCCTGTGTATGCAAATACAGCCAAATATCCATTATGAATTGAATAATTTCTAACAACCATAAAACTATCCGGATATTTTTCTCTAGCATAAGCTAAACAGTTACGTGGAGACATACCAAATACATATTTGCCTTCCATTGCATTTACGTAGCTTTTCCATATCTCAAATCTATTATTAGAAATGTTTTCTTCATTGACATCTGTTCTATCCAAAGAAACTTCTGTTCTTTTTTGCTTTTCTTCATTAAATCGTGGTAGTTCCTCCCACATTTTTTTAGTGATAAATCCGCCTACAAAAATAACTGCTACAGAAAATATTACCGCAAAGCATATTGTTGCTGTTTTCTTAATCGCCTTGCTCTGCTTTATAACATAGTAGTATATGCCAAAAAAGGCTCCTGCCATTGCAATTATATACATAGATATCTCAACAGCTCTAGAACCACTCAATACAATGTAGCTGAAATTAATGCCTATGGTTAATATATACCATATTTTTAAAGCTACATGTTTCTTTGAAAGGATATTCATAACTGCCATTACAATAAGTACTAATGAGATTATTGCTGCAAAATTAGGATCAATAAACACACCAAAGAGTCTGTTATCAAAGAATCCTATTCTACGTTCAACGCCATCTAACATAACCCTATATGCTGTAAGCTTATAAAACTGAACAAATGAAACAACTGTTGCAATAATCCAAAATACCATAACGATATCCATAATTATCTTTATGTGCTTTATAAATTTTTCTTTTCCTACTCTTCCATAATAGGAGAAGAACAAGAAATAATGGATAAGCGAACATATTACCACTGCTACATTTGCCACAATTCCATACTTAGCGTTAATAACTGATGATATTATTGTAACCAAAACAAAGCAAAGTAACAAAGGCCATTTATATACCTTAAGTTCATTTTTATCTATGAAAAATGCCGCTATCAGCATAATAACGCTGGCAACATTAAAAAACATATATACTGCATCGTTTGGAAGCCCCTGCATAAATAATGCAAATGGAACTATTCTCTTTGCAGCTGAATATATAATAAAAAATCCTATATATATTCCTAATATTTTATTCAATATCTCTTTTTTCACAAGTACACCGCTTCCTTAGTTTCTTAAAAAAACCACTTATTAAAACCGAACATTCTTCTTCCATAACACCTGTTGTAAGTTCCACCTGATGGTTAAATTCCTTCATATCAAGTAAATTTATAACTGAGCCTGCACAGCCCGCCTTCTTATTCATGGCACCAACAACTACTCTTTTCATTCTTGATTGAACAATTGCTCCTGCACACATCTGACAGGGTTCTAGGGTTATGTACATGGTACAATCTTCCAAACGCCAATCTCCCATATATTTACTAGCCTTTTTTATTGCCAGAATCTCTGCATGTGCCAATGTAGATTTATCTGTATTGCGACGATTATATCCTCTTGCTATTATCTTATCTTCATATACTATAACACAGCCTATTGGAGCTTCGCAAAGATTATATGCTTTCTTTGCCTGTTTCAAAGCTTCTTTCATATACTTTTCATCTGTTGTCATAATTATCTTCCCTTTTCATAAAGATTCTGATATATTTATTATAACAGATATAATGGAGGTGGCAATATGTTTTTTGAGTATGAGACTAAACGACTTACTCTAAAAATATTAGATTCTTCTTATGCCAGTAGAGTTTTAGAATTCTACAGCGATAATATAGAATATTTTAACCCTGTGGAGCCTAAACGTTCCCCTGAATTCTACACCAGAAAATACCAAAAAGCACTTCTTGATATGGAATATAACGGCTTTTTGCAGGGTAAGCATATAAGATTTTATATATTTGAAAAAGGTGATACTTCAAAGATAATCGGAAGCATCTCCTTTAACAACATTTTAAGAGGTGACTTTTTATCTGCCCTATTAGGCTATAAAATACACCATGATTACACACAAAAGGGTTACGCCTATGAAGCAATCAGTAAGGCCATCGATATTATGTTTAACGAATGTGGTCTTAATCGTATTGAAGCTTATATACTTCCTACTAATACACCATCAATTAAGCTCATTGAAAAATTACAATTTACCCCTGAAGGTATTGCTCATTCCTATGTCCGACTTAATGATAAATGGGAAGACCATCTGCGTTATTCCTTAGTTAATTCAAAGCACCAGTAACCAAAATTAGGATATCTCACATCTCCACGCTGACTTCTTTTAAAGCTATCACAGCCAAATATTGAAGCCAGCATTTTTTCTCTATTACTAAAGCTTCCCGGCACGCCAATAAATATAGCCTTTTCATTGTCAGCAATCTTTCCGGCCAATAAATGTCTGTATTTATAATATCCATGCATTGCAAAACTATTGTTATATATATACTTACTTAAAAGTGGATTTTTTTCTATATCATTTTCATCTATTTCCACACAATTATAATATAAATCATCGCTAAATGCTAATATATCCTCCCTATTAGCAAATATTTCCTCAAAGATTTCCGTATTACTTTCCTGAGTTACAAGTTCAATGTCTTTTTCGACTGTCTCTTCTTGGACTTTCGTAACTTCTTCCTCAATTTCTTCTGTCACATCTTCTTTTGTCTCCTCAATCTCGTCTTCAACTTCTTCAATTTCATCCTTCCATTGAGTTATGTATTGCTCACTTTCCTCATCTGAGGCAGCCAGTAAAAGTCCATTATATTGTGAAAATGCTTTAGTTGTATTATTTACATTATCCATCCACAAAACATCCTTATATTCAATAACTCCTCTGACTGAAAATGCATTTCCCAAATATACTCTTCTTTTCATATCTTTTTTATAATAATAGAGGTACACTCCTAATTTTTCCTCACTATCTGTATGTAAATTCAAATACAGACGGCATTTGTTATCTCTTATATCCATTTTTACATAGCCTGCATTTTTTGTTTTATTTCCTTTTTCACATTTATAAACGTAGGAAATCATTCTGTCATACTGCATAAAAAAACACTCCCTTCTACACTAGTGTATGTGGGAGTGACTTTTACTATTCTATAAAAATGCATCTGATAATTTGGCAAATTCTTCTAATGTAAGGGCTTCGCCACGAATTGTTGGGCTAAAACCTACTGCTTCTATGGCATTTGCAATCTGTTCTTTGCTATAATTTATCTCCGGTGCATTATTTAATGCATTCATTAAAGTCTTTCGTCTTTGATTAAATGCTGCTCTTATAAGCTTAAACATAAATGTAGCATCCTTTGGATTAACAGGATTATTTTCATGTCTTGTAAGTTTAATTACTGCTGAACCCACATTTGGCTTTGGCATAAAGCAGGTTGGTGGCACATTTAATACAATCTTTGGATTAGCATAATACTGTACTGCTAAAGAAAGCGCGCCATAATCCTTTGTTCCAGGCCCTACCTGCATACGATCAGCCACTTCTTTTTGCACCATAATTGTAATACTATCTATTGGTACACCACTTTCAAAAAGTTGCATAATAATAGGTGTCGTAATATAATATGGCAAATTGGCAACAACCTTAATCGGTCTGCCACCGTTATATTTTTCTGCTAATTCATTAATATCAACCTTTAAAATGTCCTCGTTTATAATTGTTACGTTATCATAAGCTGACAATGTCTCTCCAAGTATTGGTATAAGATTTTTATCAATCTCTACTACCACTACATTTTTTGCAGCCTCGCAAAGATATTGTGTCATTGTTCCAATACCAGGGCCTATCTCTAGCACCATATCTTCTTTGGTAACATTAGCTTCTCTTACGATTTTCTCTACAATATTAGAATCAATAAGAAAGTTCTGACCAAACTTTTTCTGGAACATAAAATCATATTTATTAATAATCTCTAAGGTACTTTTAGGATTGCCTAAATAGTTGTTTTGCATTTTTGTTAGTCACCTCTACAACTTCTTCGTATTCAATACCTTTAATATCTGCTATGGTCTTAGCAATATGAGGTATGAAAAGTGATGAATTTCTCTTGCCTCTGTGCGGTTCCGGCGCCATATAAGGCGCATCTGTTTCAAGTAAAATGCGTTCTAGCGGAAGCATCTGTACTACTTCTTTTAATTTCTTTGCATTTTTAAAGGTTACAACACCACCAACGCCTATATAAAAGCCCATTGAAAGGAATTCCCTGGCAAGCTCAACAGAATAAGAAAAGCAATGAAGCACTCCACCTATTTCATCTGCCTTGTGCTCCTTCATAATATCCAAGGTATCCTTCGCGGCCTCTCTGCTATGGATAATCATTGGAAGCTTTAATTCTCTAGCCAGTTCAATCTGTCTTCTAAACCAAAACTGCTGAATATCCCTTGGTGGCTCCGGCCAATAATAATCAAGACCAATCTCGCCTATTGCAACGATTTTTTTATTGTTAGCTGCATTTTCTTTTATCCATTCAAAAAATGCTTCATCCATAGTGTGGGCTTCCTCAGGATGAATTCCCAAAGCCCCTAGCATATGGTCATATAAACCAACATATTCTAATGTTTTTTTACAGCCATCAATGCTTGCTCCACAATTAATGGCATATTCTATTCCATTTGCATAAAGACCGCCAATTAGTTCTTCGCGGTCTTCATCAAATCTTTCATCATCATAATGTGCATGTGTTTCAAATATCATATCTACACCTAATATTAACGAATTTCACTACCACAGATAATATCCTTATCAACAGTAAGCACTGATAAATTACCTTCATCATCTGAAGCTGCAAGAATCATACCTTCTGAAAGCATGCCACAAAGTGTTACAGGCTTTAAGTTAGTAATAACTGCAACCTTCTTACCTACCATTTCTTCCGGTTTGTAATAGTTAGCAATACCAGATACAATCTGTCTTACTTCATTACCGATTCTAATCTGTGATACTAAAAGCTTTTTAGCCTTCTTTACAGGCTCACACTTGAGTACTTCACCAACCTGTAGTTGAACCTTACAAAAATCATCTATAGAAATCTCTTCCTTAGCTTCAACTTCAGGATACTTAGGACCTTCAGCTTCCTTTTGCTGTGCAGCTCTTAATTCCTCTGCCTTCTTTAATACTTCTTCCATATCAAGTCTTGCAAATAAAATCTCTGGCTTATCTGTAACCTTTGTACCAGATTCATATAAACCAAACTGTGAAAGACTTTCAAAGCTTCTAGCGCTAGTATTTAACTGTTCTAAAATCTTTTTCGATGTCTGTGGCATAAATGGCTCTAAAAGGTTAGCGCCGATTGAAATGCCTTCAACAAGATTATAAAGTACTGTTGCAAGTCTGTCCTTGTCTTCTTCATTTTTTGCAAGAGCCCAAGGCATAGTTTCATCAATATATTTGTTACATCTTTTGAATACTGTAAATATCTCAGTCATGGCATCTGCAACTCTTAATTTTTCCATCTTAGCAGAAACTGCTGCCACTGTACCTGTAACAACCTTCTTTAAATCCTCATCAACTTCGCCACAAACATTAGTGTTAGTAACAACACCGTCAAAATACTTGTTGCTCATGGCAATAGTTCTGTTAACAAGATTACCTAAAGTATTAGCAAGTTCTGAGTTAAGTCTTTCAACCATAAGCTCCCATGTGATAACACCATCATTTTCAAATGGCATTTCATGAAGCACGAAATATCTTACAGCATCAACGCCAAAGAAATTCACTAAATCGTCTGCATAAAGTACATTTCCCTTAGATTTACTCATCTTGCCATCTCCCTGTAATAACCAAGGATGTCCAAAAATCTGCTTTGGAAGAGGCAAATCAAGTGCCATAAGCATAATTGGCCAATAAATTGTATGGAATCTTAAAATATCCTTACCAATCAAATGTAAATCTGCTGGCCAGTATTTATTAAATAAATCGCCATTATCGCCATCAACATCATAACCTAAGCCAGTTATATAGTTACTTAGGGCATCAATCCAAACATAAATAACATGCTTGTCATCAAAATCAACTGGAATACCCCACTTGAAAGATGTTCTTGACACGCATAAATCCTGAAGACCTGCAAGAATAAAGTTATTCATCATCTCATTCTTTCTTGATTCAGGCTGAATAAATTCAGGATGCTCGTTAATATGCTTAATAAGTCTGTCTGTATAATTAGAAAGTTTTAAAAAATATGCTTCTTCCTTAGCTGGTTTAACCTCTCTTCCACAATCAGGACATTTACCGTCTACAAGCTGTGAAGAAGTAAAGAAAGACTCACAAGGAGTACAGTACATACCTTCATAGAAGCCCTTGTAAATATCACCTTTATCATAAAGCTTCTTAAAAATCTTTTGAACCTGCTTCTCATGGTAATCATCAGTTGTTCTGATAAACTTATCATACGAAGTATCCATTAAATCCCAAATAGACTTAATCTCTCCTGCAACACCGTCAACAAACTCTTTAGGTGTAACGCCTGCCGCTGCTGCCTTTTCTTCAATCTTTTGACCATGCTCATCTGTTCCAGTCTGGAAAAATACGTCATAGCCTTCCATTCTTTTATATCTGGCAATACTGTCTGCCAAAACTATCTCATAGGTATTGCCAATATGTGGCTTACCTGATGTATACGCAATCGCTGTTGTAATATAATACGGTTTCTTACTCATAATATCCTCCTATTTCCGAAGCATCTAAACTCTATCCTTAAATCCTATCATAGCAATTTTGTCAAGTCAACCTTTTCAATGAATTATTTTACCAAAACTACACATACTAATTCAAGAATTTTTAGAGAGTGAGGACAATTTATGAAAAATGTATCAAAAAAACTACTATGCCTTATATTAATCATCTGCCTTTCACTAAGCTCATCCGCCTGTGTAAATAACACAAGGCAGGAACCTACAACAAATACCCCTAACAGCTCCCTTGCAAATCATGATAACAGCATAGACGTTTCCCTCAAAAACGGACAGGAGTTTGACAAATACCTTACAGGCCTTTTTATAGAAGAAATGAACTCCTGCTCCAAATTAGATTTACACTATTTTGTTGTAAGTCCTGAAAAATATGGCATAAACAACAATAATGACAGCTTTAGCTTCATTGATTTTGATCAGCTTTACAGCTGTAAAAGCTATGAAAACATCTTATCTAACCTTAATCAGTTCAACTATGACAAGCTTACTAAAGAGCAAAAAATATGCTATGACATTTTACAATACCTTTCAAAAACCAATGTAGAAAATGCTGATTTAGCTCTATATCAAAGCATCTTCAATCCTACTACAGGCCTTCAGGCACAAATGCCAATCCTTCTTGCAGAATATGATTTTCGAGAAAAATCTGATATAGATGAGTATATCCATTTATTAAAAAAGCTTCCTGAATACTACGAAAATCTTTTACTTTTTGAAAAACTAAAAGCCGATGAAGGTCTTTCGATGAATGATGATATAATAGACGGCATAATCCTACAATGCAATGATTTTGCTGCACAAAAAGAAACAAATTACCTCATTGAAACCTTTAACGCCCGTCTCACACCCGAATTAGGTCTTAGTAAAGAACAAATAAACGACTACAAGCAAAAAAACACAGAAGCCGTTATCAATTATGTAATTCCATCCTACATTACACTTGCAAATGAATTAACAAAACTCAAAGGCACTTGTCAAAATGCATTTTTAGGAGCCACTGATAATGGAAAAGAATACTTTAGTTATATTTTAAAGACCAGCGTAGGAACCAGTCGCACCCCTTCCCAGCTTGAAAGCTTAATCAGCTCTTATCAGGCAAAATGCATACTCGAAATAAGCACCACATTAAATAATGACCCTGAAATCAGTAGCAAACTGGATAATCCTAATTTCCCAGCAAAAGAACCAGCAGAAATTCTAGAATACCTTAAGGCCAATATGTTAAAGGATTTCCCTGTGGCTCCTGACACTACTTATACCATTAACTACGTCCATGAATCATTGGAAGAACATTTAAGTCCTGCATTTTATCTGACACCACCTATGGATGATATGTCCTCTCATCCAGTGTATATTAATAACTCTGCACTCAATTCATTTACCGGTTTATTTCCAACCCTTGCCCACGAAGGTTTTCCGGGACATTTATATCAAAATCTGTATTTTAATTCGGTAAATTCCTTTCCAATTAGAAATCTTTTATCATTTACAGGCTATAGCGAAGGTTGGGCAACCTATGTAGAGCTTATGTCTTACTACTATTGTGGATTTGATGAAAATACTGCAAATGCCCTATTTTACTACAATCTCTACAACCTTTTAGTCTATGCCTCTTTAGACATTGGCATTAACTACAATGGATGGACTAACGAAATGATTACAGAAAAAACCGGCATTAGCGATGCAGATACTATAAATGAGCTTCGTACTATGATAAGCAGCGACCCGGGCAATTACCTTAACTATGTAATTGGGTGCTTAGAAATATTAGAATTAAAAGAAACAGCAAAAAGCATTTTAAAGGACGATTTTACAGAACTTAAATTTCATAAATTTATACTTGATATGGGTGAAGCCCCATTTGAAATAATCGAAAAATATATGCTTATGGAGTTTAAATAAGTAGTAATAGAGGCGCTTATGTTTACCATAAACGCCTCTACATATTTACTCTTTACTTATCACAATTTTCTTACTGCACTCGCCTATAAATGCTTTCGTATTATCATCAAAATCATTGGAATCCTTGTACATAAACACCGTTAATGTAATAGTATCCATAAGCATATCTGCTTTTGCGCCTCCGTGAAGCTTTATACTACTCATAATAGTAGTTTTAGTCATCTCCTGCTCTAACAGATGGCTATACCATTCGCCTCTTGCTCTTATTGTATCGTCATATAAATACACTTCCACATATTCAAACATCTCTTCTGTATCCTTAGGAGACAAAATATTTTTGTTAAAACTCTTGCCGTCACTAGTGTTAAAAGAAATGTGATAGCCTATTTTAAAATCATTTCCTGTCCAATAAGTATCCCACACAGCCTTAAAATATCCACTTAAAAGTTTTTCTTCATTAGTAGTGAACACGTCAAAGGAAGCTATATCAACAGCTTTTTTAAATGGACCTGTATAAGCATCTTTTTTAATTCTTGCTCCTACTGCTCTGTCATTTTTGTAAAAATTAATATGTTCTGTAGGATTAGCGTTGCCCACTTTAGCAGTTGTAGGTTCCTGTGTTGCTTCTTCTGTAGTTTTTTCAGTTTCTTTCTCGGTAGATTTTTGCGTTTCCTTTTTTATCTCATCTTTAAGTGAAATACTTTTTTCCTTTTCTATTCTTGCTACGCAGCCAACCATTGAAAATGTGATTGCGAGGGTAAGAATAGTTAATACCATTTTCTTAATCATTACATTTCCCTTTCTTTACTTAATTACAATTTTATATTATAATACAAGCATTACAATTTTACAACGGAAAGGAACTAAAGATTATGTATTACAAAAAAGAACATGCAGCCATATCAGTGCTAGGTGTATTTTTAGGTATATTTTTTACCTTTACTCTTTCAGCCTCATTATTGCTGTTTCCACTTCAACAAAAATTAAAGGATGTAACCGATATTAAAAGCTATATCACTGATGATGCCATTATAGATGATTTAAGCGACGAAATTAATGACGAATTAAAACAACGTGTTATAGCTTCTGATGTTAGTTTTGATACTTCAAAGGATATTTTTTCAGATGAGTATCTCAAAGAATTTTTGACAGAAACCTTTGATTATGCTTTTTCCGGCAAAGAGGCTGATGTTGATGCTTTAGCTGATGGTTTTAAAGATGAACTTAAGAATTATATTAAAGCATCCGGTCTTAACTATGATGATTATGCCGCTGACATTGATAAAGCATCTGATGACTTTAAAAATGAATATGACAAGCTTATTAAAGAACTATCTACTGAAAATGACACTGAAGCTTTGGGTGCAGAATTAAAAAGTTTTAATGATGGCTTCTTAGTTATCACGATTGTATGTGGCGTTATTAGTCTTGCTTTGGCACTTATTATCCTTCTTATATACAAGAAAAAATACCGTGCAACACTTAATATCGGTATTTGCTCTACAGTAGCCGGTGCAATGTCATTTTTAATGTCTTTTGCATTTTCAGCATTTGTAGCACTTATTATGTCTGAAATTGAAGCACAGTCTTCGTCTGACATTTCAAGCAATGCTATTGCCGAAAATTTATTTAACATATTATCAGATAAGCTTGCAAGCCTTCCTGCTATACTAATGATAACCAGCCTTTTGGCTTTAGTTATTGGTATAATTATGATAGTTTTTTCTGCAATAACAGGAAGCAATTACAAGAAATCCTGTATGACTAATCCGGGAACATATTCAAACCCTAACGATTATAATTATAATGGACCTGAATTTTAGACCACAAAAAATCCTACAATGTATCAAATACATTGTAGGATTTTCTTTATATTCTATTTAAAAAATTGTTCACCATATCCGTAGTTTTCTACTACATAGTCAATATCCTTATCTCCACGACCACTAAGTGTAACTAAGATCGAACCCTGCTTCATCTCTTTAGCTTTACGCATTGCATATGCTACTGCATGAGAGCTTTCAATAGCCGGAATAATTCCTTCAAAACGAGAAAGCTTAAAGAATGCTTCCATAGCTTCATCATCTGATACAGTCTCATATTTTACTCTTCCAAGGTCATGTAAAAATGCATGTTCTGGGCCAACCGAAGGATAATCAAGGCCACTGGCGATTGAATATACAGGAGCTGGTTCACCATTAGCATCCTTAAGCATAATACTTTCGAAACCATGCATTACACCCTTTTCACCATAAGCCATAGATGCTGCGTGGTCACCTAAATTAGTACCTCTTCCAAGCGGCTCGATACCAACTATATCAACTGGATCATCAAGGAAAGGTACAAATGTACCAATAGAGTTACTACCACCACCTACACAGGCGCAAACTACATCAGGCATAAGACCTGTCATCTCTTTGAACTGGTCTCTCATCTCATATCCTACTACTGTCTGGAAATCTCTAACCATAAGAGGGAATGGATGTGGTCCTAATGCAGAACCTATACAATATATTGAATCCTTATAATTTCTTGCATATGATTCAAATGCTGAATCAACAGCCTCTTTAAGTGTCTTAAGTCCGTGAGTTACTGGAACTACCTTAGCACCTAAAATCTTCATTCTTGTTACGTTAGGCGCTTGCTTTGCAATATCAACCTCGCCCATATGTATCTCACATTCAAGACCAAAAAATGCAGCTGCTGTCGCTAATGCAACACCGTGCTGACCTGCACCAGTCTCAGCGATAAGGCGCTTCTTACCCATAAACTTAGCAAGTAAACCTTCTCCCATACAGTGATTAAGCTTGTGCGCTCCTGTATGATTTAAATCTTCTCTCTTTAAATATATCTGGCAGTTACCAATCTCTCTTGAAAGTCTCTCGCAGTGATATACCGGAGTTGGTCTGCCCTGAAATTCCTTACGAATTCTTCTTAATTCATTAATAAACTGTGACGAATGACAAATAGTCTGGTATGCATCATTAATCTCTTCAAATGCAGGCTTGAGTTCTTCTGTAAGATAAGCTCCACCATATTGTCCAAATCTACCGTCCTTATCAGGATAATTTCTCAAATATGTTTTGTAATCCATAGTTATATGCCTCTTTTCTCGGAGCGAAGCGAAGTAGGTGCAACCAAAATCTAAATTTTGGTTGTCGCATCTTGAAATATGTGCTCCGACACATATTTCCAATTGACTTGGCTTGGTCTTAAGACAAGACAAGTCATATGTCTCTTTTCTTCAACTATCTTAACATTATAACACAAGGCTTTCTCTACATCAAGTATACAAATATTTATCATTTACTAAAATTATGATATTATGTACGTAACCAATCATTTTAAATTGTCGCTATATATAGTAAAGCAGTATATAAGAAAGGGGGATATTATTTGGATGATTCAATATTAGTTGATTTGTTCTTACATAGAGACGAAATGGCAATCGAAAAAACTGCTCAAAAATATGGTACTCGTTTACACAAAATATCATATGGCATTTTAGAAGATGATTGCAGTGCACAAGAATGTGTGAATGACACATATTTTACTGCTTGGAACTCTATTCCTCCTCACGAACCTAGAACTTATCTCTTTGCTTTTTTAGCCAAAATCACCAGACATATCTCATTAGACCGGTGCAAAGAACGAAACCGTATTAAAAGAAGCGGATGTTTTGTGGAACTAACTTTGGAACTAGAGCAATGTATTCCAAGTCAGATAAATGTAGTACAGCAGCTAGAAGCACAAGAGCTATCAAAGATAATTAGTAACTTTCTTAGGACAAAATCAACGCAAAAGCGTAATATATTTATCAGACGATACTGGTACATGGATTCTATAACCGATATCGCCAAGCGCTTTAAAATCGGTGAAAGCAAGGTAAAAACAACCTTATTCCGAATGAGAAATGAATTAAAAAAATATTTAGAAATGGAGGACTATACATTATGACAGGAAATGATTTTTTAAACAATCTAGAAGGCTTAGATGCAGACCTTATTGAAGCTGCTAATGAAGCCCCTCAAAAACGCAAGTTTCCCACAGTATTGAAACATTGCGCAGCAATACTTCTTATGGCACTTTTAGGAAGTATAATAGTAATATCTATATCAGGCAAAAAAGCATCTGATAATACTGAAAAACCAACCATAGCATCAGGTGAAAATACAACCATAGCATCAGGTGAAAATACAACTATAGCACCCGTTATCTATGCTAACGCCACTTATTTGACATTGGATATTAACCCATCCCTTCAGCTTACAATTAAAGATGGACAAATCGTTGATTACCTTGCAATAAATGATGATGGCGAAAAAATTCTTAACAACATTGACATAATTGGTAAAAGCGTAAATGATGCATTACCTATATTAGTTGCAGAATTGCTTTCCCAAGGATATCTTGCTAAAACTGACAATTCTCCAGTAATGCTTTTATCTGCTCATGGTGGAGATAACGCTCAACAATTATTAGAGGATGCTATATCAATAACACAAGATTCTCTCGTAACACAAGATGTTGAATCCTTTATTGTCGCACAGCAGATTGAAAATCCTGAAGAACTAAAAGTATTAGCAGAAAAATACGGCGTATCCGTTGGTAAAATGCAATATGTCCTTAATATCCTTAGACAAGAAAACAATCTTACGGTAGAAGAAGCAAGTGCCTATACAATCATTGAATTATTCGGTATGGATATTGAAACACGTTTAATTGAACCACCATATAAGGTTGGTGATTACGATGAATATGGCGAAAAAGTTCTTTTCGTTGGAACTGTCGAAAGCTATGTAGGTTATGTTCCATGGGATCAATTATCTTCTGACTACAAAAAACAGTTAGAAGAAATGTATACGCCAGAAGCTCTAAAAATTTTATCCCAACCACGTGTATGGACAACCGTACCTAATGTTTTAGGACTAACAGTTGATGAAGCGTTAGAATTATTATACAGTAGAAATATTGCTCCTCGCTTCTCCTATGTAGATAGTCCTAATGCCCGAATAGCTGGATACACCGACGGAATGGTTTTCTATCAAGATATTCCACAAGGTATGCGATGGAATTCCGATGCCTGTATTCAAATCTTAATACTAATATCTGAAAGAAGCGAAGAACAAAAACAACTAGACAATTTAGATGCAAATTGGGGACTAAATATAGATGTTAAAAACATCTCTAACACCGGCTTAACTATGTTATTTAATATGACTACCGGCTCTCCAAATGGTGGTTTAACCAGAAGTGACTGGTATGTCATCGAACGTAAAGATGGCGATCAGTGGATAGCTTTGGAAACATTAGATAAAAATCATCTATGGAAATCTGACGGTTATGTTTTAAATGATAATACCAGCACCGAATTACCAATTGATTGGTCTGAATTATATGGTATTCTTCCTAGTGGCGAATATAGAATCGGCAAATTAATAACAGAACGTTTTTATTCAGGTGGATACAGAACAAATGTATTATATACCGAATTTAAAATTACACAGTAAAACCAGAAAGCTATCTTGTAGAAATTCCAAAAACTACAAGATAGCTTTTTTCTTACATCAAGTAGGCAAATATAACCGATGCAACAATTCCTGCCAAAGTACACAACATAGCCCCGGCTATAGTCCACCTTGTATTCTTAATCCCAACAGACATAAAATAAAGACTTATACTATAAAATACAGTTTCTGTAGTACACATAATTATGGATGCCATATAGCCCTCTAGCGAGTCTGCACCAAATTCTTTAAATACATCAAGAGTAAGACCTGTAGCTGCCGAAGCTGAAAACATGCGAATTATAATTACAGGAATTACACATGCAGGCACGCCTATTTTCTTACTATAAAAGCCAATAAAATCTGACATTTCTTCAAGGAATCCACTGCTTCTAAGCACCCCGACAGCCATCATAAGGCCAAGAAGTGTTGGCATTACTGAGACAACCGTTTTCATTCCTTCTTTTGCTCCTTCTATAAAACTGTCGTAACAATCCTTTTTCATAGCCAACGCCAAAGCAATTATATAAAATATTAGCAAAGGAATTATCATATTTGATAGGAAGGTTATTATATTCATCTTTTTCTCCTCCCCTGCATTATTTTTATAAAGATTATGGCAACTATGGTGCTTATACAGGTAGCAAGTACTGCAGGAAGCATTATGGATACCGGATTTACCGAGCCATACTGATTACGATAGGCAATCATCGTTATTGGCACTAATTGAATTGAAGATACATTTATTATAAGAAATGCACACATAGAATCAGATGCCACATCTTTGTTATCCTTATTAAGCTTTGCCATTTCTTTCATTGCCATAAGACCTGCAGGAGTTGCCGCCCAGCCAAGACCTAAAAAATTGGCTACAATATTAGTTGTAATATATTCTAATGCTTTATGCCCCTTTGGAATGTCACCAAAAATAAAGCCAACAGGCTTTTCAAGGCGTCTTGTGAGTATTTGTATCAATCCACACTGTCTTGCTATTTCCATTAACCCAGTCCACACAGACATAATACCAAGCATGGTAAGACACAAACTTACTGTTTCCTCAGAAGATTCTAAAATGCCTGTAGTTACATTTTCAAGATTACCGGTTAAAACTGCATATACAACACCTATAATAATCATTATCGCCCATATATAGTTAAGCATTATTTCACGCCTTAAAATTTCTTATTTCAATATATGCAAAAAACCGGCCTTTATTACAAAAGCCGGTTTAAAATTAATTAGTTGTAGCTATCATATCAACAATACCCCAATGTGGATTATCAACTCCATCATTAGAATCATCATAGTATACAAAGTAGAAAGTAGAATCCACTGTCTCAACTACTGTTGCACCTGTCTTATAAAGGTACATTGGCTTATTAAAGAAAATGTGGCAAGAGAAACAATTTTCTCCAAAAGATACATAATTATCTACCACTATGTCCTTAAATGGATCAGCCTGCAAAGTATGTGCACTGATAAATGTAATATCAACACCTGTTGCATACTCTGTAGCCATATTCCAGTAATATGAATCCTTAATTAAATACTTTCTTATAGTTGCAAGACCGTGACTTGGTCCGCTTAAATCTGCAGTGGTAAAGTTTGACCATGTCTTAGCCATATTTAAAGCCATATCATATTTATCCTGTGGAATAGTTTCTGTAGAAGCAACTGCCTTTATTTCCACATTGCCATTAGAATCCTTTGTGTAAGATATTTCCTTATCTCCACTGTAAATCTTAATGTCCGGTTCATTGATAAATCCACTAATCTTGTATTCAACTATTGATGGCATAGTTACATATTCTGCCGCATAGCCATAATCTTTGTTCTCAGTCTTATTACCTGTCAAATATTTATCTTCAAGCTTAGTTCCATTAACCTTAACTGTATAAATATCCGGAACCTTTATTGTATAATCCTTTTTAACATAATCACATACTGGTTCAAGCTTAGCTACCTTCCAGTCCATAACTGTAAGAATAGCAAATATAGTCTTTGTGTTAGTTGCATTAAGTGTTAAATGTGCAACCACCTTATCATCAGCATATATATCATACATCGGTTCTTCTGTAATATAGCTTCCAGGATTTTTCTTAACTGAATAAGATGAAACATTTTCAAACTGTTTCATATACAAATCTTTATACACATCTGCATTTTCAAATTCGCTAAAATCCGAAGGCATAGTCATTATATCTGTTACAGTTTTATCTGAAACTTTAGATTTAAATACTTCCAAATAATCCTTTGCAGTATGCTCAGGCTGAGAATTCTCATATTTCTTCAAACAACTGTCTGTGTAGCAAAGGAAAATTATGGATAACACCAAAAGAATTGCTGCATATATACCTAATCCAATATAGAACTTAGGTACTTTCTTCTTTTCTTTAATACGCTTAACTTCTTTTACTGTCTTTTCAACTTCTTCTGCAACTTCATCAATTTCTTCTAATTCTATTAATTGATCTTCCTCAGACGCATCAATAATAGAAATCTCTTCTAAATCCTGTTCTTTCATTAAATCTTCAATATTCTTCATCTATGGCACCCCCCTTACTGCGACTTCGGCATTACAACGAATGCTGTAGGAAGTCTCCATGATGAATTGGCATAATAAAATGTTACACTAGTCATCTCGTATGCACCATTATAAACCATTGTTGATGAACTTCCACCATCAATATTAGCTGCATTAACTGCACCATATTCCTGCATGATACCAATAAGGTCTGCTGCTGTAGCTCCTAAATGACCTGAAGCACCACGACCATCTGTTACTAAAAGCATAATAGCTCCATCTGCTCTCTGACCAATAGCAGTTCTTGGATTAGCACCACTACCCATACCATTAAGCTTACGTGGCTCTCCATTAATAATAAGTGGAACAAAATGATTATTCGCATCTGAGCTTTCTTCCTGGAAAGCAACGGCATCACGGATACCTTCTGTCTCTACATATTTCTTAAAGCTTTCCTGATTCATACCTTCCATACTCTTAATAATCAAAATGTTATCCTTATTAAGTCCTATTAAATAAATACCTACACAATCATATGGACCATTATACTGAATCTGTCCATCTGAAACAACATATCCTAAAGGTCTTCCGCCTTTATTACCTGATGACTGGTATAAACCACCGTTAACACCTGCAACTGCACCTTCGTTAGATACAATAACATCAAGGTTCTGACCATACTCACTCCATGGATAAGTAGTTCCTACCTTTACCTGCGATGGGTCCTTTATAATCATAAGCTTTGCAAAAAATGTACGTCCTGAAATCTCTACAATCTTGATACCATTTTCATCAAAGCCTTCTTCCTCAGTCTCTGAGCCAGACGGTGGAATTACAATAATATCCTTATCTACTTCCGCATCCATCTTATCCATTGAGTTGCTGTTAACAACTGCCTGTATTTCTTCATCAGAGCACACCCATGATGCTAAAAACTTCATCTGACCTGTCTCTAATATTGTTGTTATAAATAATGTTCTTGCAGACTCTGATGGTCCGTTACAGCACTTTTGTAACATTATGTATAATGTTCCAACTAATATTACTACAGTAACTAACAGAACCAAGAGAACTCTGCCTGCTATCTTTAATATCTTCTTAGCCATATCTTTCTCCATTTCTAACTGATATTCGACATTTTTTGATAACTTATCTTATCATAAATTGTTATTTATGTAAAGTAAACATTGAGAATTACCAATTACTTCAAATCGATATTTTTTCATTTATTTTTCTATACAACATTTGACATAGCTACACTTACAGTTGCCATCAGGCTAAATATTTAGTATAATTATGTAGAAAGATTTTTCTTACAAATAATGAAACGAGGTTATACTAATGAATATTTCAAAAAAATTACTGGTTTATCTAATTGCGGTATTATCTATATTGGCAATTGTAGGCTGCTCTTCATCAAAGAATGATCCTACAATCCCACCTGCATCTGAAAATTCTTCAAATCAGAATACTACTGATAATACTACTGAGGAACCAACCACAGAAGAACCAACTACAGCTAAACCTGAACCAATCGAAATCGATTTAATAGCCGTAGGTGATGTTCTTACACATATGCCATTTAACAACACATATAAAAAGGGCGATACATGGGATTATACAAATGCATTTAAAAATGTTAAGGATTTAATTCAGGCTGCTGATATAGCTGTTGTTAATCAGGAAACCATACTTGGTGGTAAAGAGCTTGGAATCAGCGGATATCCTAATTTCAATGCTCCACAAGAGCTTGGTCACTACCTTGTACAAGCAGGTTTTAACACAGTATTACATGCAACAAATCACACTTTAGACAAAGGTAAAACTGGCGTTTTAAATACTATTAATTTCTGGGAGACTAACTATCCTAATATAAATGTTCTTGGTATTAGTGACAACCCAGACACTCCTATATGCGTAGCTGATTATAAGGGTATTAAGGTTGCAATGCTTAATTACACTTATAGCTTTAACGGTCATCAGTTACCTGCTGATATGCCTTATTTATCTAATTTAATTGATATTGAAAGAATTACAGCCGATGTAAATGAAGCTAAAAAGGTAGCTGATTTTATAATTGTATTTCCACACTGGGGTATTGAATACACTCATACTCCTGTTGAATCTGAGACAACTTTAGCTAAACAGCTTGCCGACTTAGGTGTAGACCTTGTAATCGGTGCTCATCCACATGTTATTCAGCCTGTAGAATGGGTAGAAGGTCAAAATGGCCATAAGACTTTAGTATATTATTCACTTGGTAATTTTGTATCCAACCAAGACGCCGCTCCTAGAGTTTTAGGCGCTATGGCCCAAGTTACTATCGTAAAAGACGAAAATGACACTACAATCAAATCTTACGATGTAGTGCCACTTGTGACTCATTATGAAAATACTGGTGGTCATACTGTATACGCCTTAGACAACTACACAGCTGAGCTTGCTAAGAGACACAGAATGAATTACCTTGATTCAAAATTTTCTTATGATTATCTTATAAATACTGCAAAATACGTATTTAAAGATTTATACAAATAATGATGCAATAACTTGCGATACTGTTTCAATTTTAGTAATTTTAGCAGCATCTGCTCCACAAAATAGTAATCCTTCCTTGATATCACCTTTAGCCGCCATAACTAATTTATCAGTTATGCAGTACGGGATATCGGAAGGGTTACATTTTTTTATACAACCGTGGCAAGGGGAATGGGGAATTTTCTCGTTATTTGCCACTTTGTTGGTAAAATCATTTTTTATAGCTCTTCCAGGCATTCCTACCGGACTGGAAACTAAGACTATATCTTCTTCTTTAGCATCCACATATGCCTGCTTGTAGGCATCGCTTGCATCACATTCCTTTGTTGCAATAAATCTGGTAGCTACCTGAACGCCATCAGCCCCTAATTCAAGGGCTCTTTCTACATCCTTAGCTGTACTGATTCCTCCTGCAACAAACACATATATTTTTTTATTGTATTTTTCTTCGTAGGTATTTACTACTTTAATTATGTTCTTTATTTCTTCCTCATAAACCTCTGTAGTAAATTGCTCTAATTGCTCCTTATCAAAGCCTAAATGTCCACCAGCCTTAGGACCTTCAATAACCACTATTTCTGGCATTCTTTGATATTTTTTATCCCAGAATTTTAAAATTACGCTGGCAGATTTTTCAGTCGAAACAATTGGAGCAAGTGCCACATCATAGCCTGCAGCTAACTTTGGCAAATCTGTTGGAAGCCCCGCACCAGATATAATAATATCTGCACCTGCCTCTAGTGCTGCTTTAACCTGTTTTTCATAATCTCTTAAAGCAACCATTATATTAAAGCCTATAATTCCGTCTGGCGAGATTGCTCTGGCTTTATCAAACTCTTTTTTTATAGCTCTTAGATTAGCCTCACAAGGATTTTTATCAAAATCTTCTTCCATAAATCCTATTTGTGCCGAAGAAATGATACCTATACCACCTTCCTTAGCCACTGCTCCTGCAAGATTAGAAAGACTTACGCCAATTCCCATACCGCCTTGTATCAAAGGTATTTTTGCTGTTTTTTTCCCTAAAGTTATTTCTTTATAAGTCATACACAATCCTCCATTCCGAAGCATAATTGACTTGCACTAGCAAGTCATTCATATGCGTAGAAATTGCGCAACAGAAATTCGCGAAGGCGATTTCTGTTTGTGCATCAAGCTATTTGTGACGTTTCGGCACAAATAGTCGTGTGAAAAAATAGCACATCAGTGTGTTTTTTCACACTAACTTCCTACATATTTCTAAATCTTAAATAACGATGTGTGGTTATTTCTTCTGGCGACATTTTTCCATATCTTTCAAGGAATTCATAAATATTTACCTTTAATGTTTTTTCAACAGTTTCAAAATTGTGAACTGTAAATTTTTCAGGTTCTTCAATAATCTTTTCTATTATTGCTAAATCCTGTAAATCTTTTGCAGTCATTTTCATAACTGCTGCAGCTTCCTTTGCCTTTTTACTGTCCTTCCACAATATACTTGCAAAGCCTTCAGGAGAAAGAATTGAATAAATGGAATTTTCCATCATCCATACTTCATTAGCCACTGCCATTGCAATAGCACCACCACTACCGCCTTCGCCTATTACCAAAGACAATACCGGAACCTTTAAGCCTGACATTTCAAATAAGTTTCTAGCAATTGCCTCACCCTGTCCTCGTTCTTCTGCTTCAATTCCACAAAATGCTCCCGGAGTATCTACAAAACATATTATTGGACGATTAAATTTTTCAGCCTGCTTCATAAGACGAAGCGCCTTACGATATCCTTCAGGAGATGGCATACCGAAGTTTCTTTCAATATTTTCTTTTGTAGTTCTTCCTTTTACCTGTGCAATAACCGTTACGCTCTTACCACAAAAGCTTGCAATACCGCCCTTTATAGCTTTATCATCTGCAAAATAACGGTCTCCGTGAAACTCAATAAAATCGTCAAATAATGCATCAATATAATCATCACCTACAGGTCTATCCTTCTTTCTTGAAAGCTCAACTCTTTCCCAAGGACTTATTTCATCTGCAGTTTTTTCCTTATTTTTAGGTAATTTTACCTTTATTGTTTCATCTAATCTATCATTGTAATGAAGCTTTATAATACTAGAAAGATTATTTTTCAATTCTTCTCTTTCTACTATCATATCTATAAAACCATGTTCTAAAAGAAATTCTGAACTTTGGAATCCTTCAGGCAACTTTTGACCTATAGTCTGTTCTATAACTCTTGGTCCTGCAAATCCTATTAAAGCTTTTGGTTCAGCAATTACAATATCTCCAAGCATTGCAAAACTTGCTGTTACACCACCTGTTGTAGGATCTGTAAGTACCGAGATATACAACTGACCTGCATCGCTATGTTTTTTTAGCACAGCTGAAGTCTTTGCCATCTGCATCAAAGAAACCATTCCTTCCTGCATTCTGGCTCCACCTGAACAGGCAAATAAAATAACCGGAAGCTTTTCCTTTGTTGCTCTTTCAACTGCATTTACAATCTTTTCACCTACGCATTTTCCCATGCTGCCCATCATAAAACGGCCATCCATAACACCAATTACAGCTTCCATACCATCAATTTTAATCTTTCCTGTAACTATAGCCTCATCAAGCTTAGTCTTTTCTCTTAAAGCATTTATCTTTTCTTCATAATTAGGAAAATCTAAAACATTTTCAGTAGCGTGTACTCTGTCCCATTCTTCAAATGTATCCGCATCAGCTATCATAGCAATTCTCTTATCGGCCTTCATTCTAAAATAGCCGCCACACTTAGGACAAATGTAATAATTATTGCGTACATCATCTGCCACTACAGGCTTTCCACATTTATTACATTTTCTAAGCAAGCCATCTGGAACCTCTGGTTTTACCTTATCAAATGTACTTACCTGCTCTTTAGTTGTCTTTTTAAACATATTTTGAAGCTTCATACTTTTTTACTCTTTTCCAAATTTTTTCTCAATAAATTCAATATCAATATTACCGGCAACAAAATCAGGATTATTTAAAATCTCGTACTGGTAATCAACATTTGTATCTATACCTTCAATAATTACTTCGCCTAATGCCGAGCGCATTTTTGTAATAGCCTCATTACGTGTAGCTGCATGAACTATAAGCTTCGCAAGCATTGAATCATAATATGGTGTCACTTCATAGCCTGAATATATAGCCGAATCAATTCTTACACCCTTACCGCCAGGTAAATACATATCAGTAATAACCCCCGGTGACGGTCTAAAATTCTTTTCAGGATTCTCAGCATTAATTCTACATTCAATGGCATGACCTGTTATCTTTATATCCTCCTGCTTATAAGCAAGTTTTTCTCCATTGGCAATTCTAATCTGCGCCTTAATCAAGTCAATACCTGTTACCCATTCTGTTACAGGATGCTCTACCTGAATTCTTGTATTCATTTCCATAAAATAGAATTTTCCACTATCTTCTAAAAGAAATTCTACTGTACCTGCATTAGTATAATTAGCAGCCTTAGCAGCCTTTACCGCTGCTTCTCCCATTTTTTGTCTTAATTCTTCATTAAGTGCTATTGATGGCGATTCTTCTATCATTTTCTGGTGATTTCTCTGTATTGAACAGTCTCTTTCACCTAAATGAATTACATTTCCATAATTATCTGCAAGAATCTGAAACTCTATATGGCGTGGATGCTCTATGAAATGCTCTATATACATAGTATCATCTCCAAAAGCTGCCTTCGCTTCTTTCTTAGCTGTTTCAAAAGCCATGGCAAATTCATCTTTATTATGCGCCACTCTCATACCCTTACCACCACCACCAAGGGCAGCCTTTATTATAACCGGATATGTTATTTCTTCTGCTAACAAAAGTCCTCTTTCAACATTTGTCACTGATTCTTGTGTCCCGGGAATTACGGGAACTCCCGCTTCAATCATTGTACTTCTTGCAACTGATTTATTACCCATCTTAGCTATAACCTGTGATGATGGTCCAATAAATGTTATATTACACTGTTCACAAAGCTGTGCAAATTTACTATTTTCAGAAAGAAAACCAAATCCCGGATGTATAGCATCAGCACCAGAAATCATTGTGGCACTTATTATTCTTTCCATCATAAGATAGCTTTCTAATGGTTGAGCCGGTCCAATACAGATGGCTTCATCTGCTAACTGAGTATGTAACGCCTCTTTATCAGCTTCTGAATATACTGCAACTGTAGCAATACCCATTTCACGGCAGGCTCTTATAATTCTTACTGCAATTTCACCTCTATTGGCAACTAATACCTTTTCTATCATATATCAAAAACTCCATTTCAAATCGTGTGCATAATATGTGACATTTATGCGCCTAGCATTTTTTGGCTCCTTCTTGGAGCCTGCGCCGATTTGACCGCTGCTTTAGCAGCTTCCCTGTCAAATCGTGTGCATATTCCCAGACATTTATGCGCCTAGCATAAATGTCAATTCCGCACTCACTACAACCTTACCATCAACGCTGGCAACCGCACTGCCAATACCGATTGGACCTTTACTCTTTATAATTCTTGTTTCTAACTTAACCTTGTCACCTGGAACAATTTTACCTTTAAATTTGCAATTATTAATTGCGCCAAAATATGCTACCTTACCTTTATTTTCAGGTACACTTAAAATAGCTACTGCACCTACCTGTGCTAATGCTTCAACTGTAAGCACGCCCGGCATTACAGGTTCCTGTGGAAAATGTCCCTGAAAAAAATCTTCGTGAAAGGTTACACATTTATAACCGATAGCATATTCACCCGGATTATAATCTTCAATATAATCAACAAGTAAAAATGGATATCTGTGTGGAATTATTTCCTTAATCTGATTAATGTTTAATGAATTCATATTTTCTCCTATTCTGAAGCGTAGCGCATATAACTTGCGCTAGCAAGTTATATGCTCCTATTCTGATTCGGATGTCAAAAGCACCTTCGGTGCATTGTGCTATACTATATATTGGTATTGCAAACTAGTTTGCATATCAATATATAGTATAGCACAGATGCAAAGCATCCTTTTGACACCCTAATCTGAAACTAATCGGCCTTCACTGTAAATAATGGCTGACCATATTCTACGCTTTGTGCATTTTCTACCAATACTTCTGCTATTGTTCCGTCAAATTCGCTTTCAATTTCGTTCATAAGCTTCATTGCTTCAACAATTGCTAATACCTGACCCTTCTTCACTTTATCTCCAACCTTGACAAAAGGTTCACTGTCTGCTGAAGGTGCTACATAAAATGTACCAACAAGTGGTGATTTTACAACCTTATCAGGTGATACTGTACTTATTTTAACCTCAGGCGATGCAACCACTGCCGGTGCAACTACCACATTTTCTGCTACGGTAGCAAGCGCTTTTTCTTTCTTAATATGAAGGCGTACACCTTCTGCTTCATATTCAAACTCACTAAGTGGTGAATCTGAAATAGACTGCACTAATTTTTGTATTTCTTCAAAATTCATATTTACCTCGATTCTGAACAATTATTTATTGGAACTTTTTAATCAACAATGTTGCATTGTGACCACCGAAACCTAATGAATTACTCATAGCATAATTGATGTCTTTTATAATAGGCGAGCCGATTGCATAATTCAAATCGCATTCTTCATCACACTCTTTAGTTCCTACAGTCTGATGAATAAAGCCTTCTTCAACTGATTTTACCAAAACTATAAATTCAACTGCGCCTGCTGCACCAAGTAAATGTCCTATCATTGACTTAGTAGAGTTAATTACAACATCCTTTGCAGCATCGCCAAATGCATACTTAATTGCTCTTGTTTCAAATAAATCATTGTGATGTGTACTTGTTCCATGAGCATTGATATACTCTATTTGCTCTGGCTTAACATCAGCTTCTTTCATTGCAATCTTCATTGCCATTCCTGCACCACTTCCATCTTCAGCCGGTGAAGTAATGTGATATGCATCACCTGTACAACCATAACCTACAAGCTCAGCATATATCTTAGCGCCTCTTTGTTTTGCATGCTCTAATTCTTCTAAGACAACTATACCCGCACCTTCGCCAAGTACAAATCCATTTCTGTCCTTGTCAAATGGAATAGATGCCTTCATAGGATCTTCTGTAGTTGAAAGAGCTGTAAGTCCTGAAAATCCTGCAATTCCTGTAGGACATACACTACTTTCAGTTCCACCTGCAACCATAACATCAGCATCACCATACTGAATAGCTCTAAATGCATCACCAATACAGTTTGTTCCGGTTGCACAAGCTGTAACAACATTTGTGCATTTGCCTCTTAATCCTAACTGAATTGACACATTTCCTGCTGCCATATTGCTAATCATAAGTGGCACCATTAAAGGATTTACTCTGCTTGGTCCCTTTTCAACGATTTTTGTATAATTATCTTCAATTACTTCAAGGCTTCCGATTCCAGAACCAACGATTACGCCCACTCTAAAAGGATCTTCCTTGCTCATATCAAGCTTTGCATCTTCAAAGGCTTCCATAGCTGCTGCAACTGCATACTGTGAAAATCTGTCCATTCTTCTTGCCGCTCTTACATCCATTCTTTCCTTAGCCACGAAATCTTTAACCTCAGCAGCAATCTTTACCTTATAATCTGTTGTATCAAATCTTGTAATTGGACCTATACCAACCTTGCCTTCCTTTATAGATGACCAAAATTCATCTGCTGTATTTCCTATTGGTGTAACTGCACCTAAACCTGTAATTACAACTCTTCTTTTCATATTTTCTATCCTCGCTTCACTTTCCTACATAGCCATTCCGCCATCAACACAAAGAACCTGACCTGTAATATATTTTGCTTCGTCTGATGCTAAAAATGCTACTGCTGCCGCAATATCCTCTGTCTTGCCAAATGCACCTAAAGGAATCTGAGCAACTGCATTTGCCTTAACATTGTCCGGTAATACATTTGTCATATCGGTCTCAATAAAGCCCGGTGCAACTGCATTTACAGTGATACCACGTGTTGCAAGCTCTCTTGCACATGCCTTTGTAAGTCCTATAACACCTGCTTTTGAAGCACTGTAATTGCTTTGACCTGCGTTACCCATAACACCTGAAACCGATGAAATATTTACAATTCTTCCTGCTTTTTGCTTTAACATCTGTCTTGAAGCAAATTTAATACAGTTGAATGTCCCCTTTAAATTAGTATCTAATACCGCATCATAATCTTCTTCTGTCATCTTAAGTAAAAGTCCGTCTCTTGTTACACCTGCATTATTTACAAGTATGTCAAGACTGCCCAAATCTTTGATTATTTTTTCAATATTTTCCTTGCAGGCATTATAATCAGCGATATTCCACTGCATAATAACTGCTTTTCCACCAAGGCTTTCAATCTCTTCCTTTGCTTCATTGGCTTTATCATATGAGCCATTGTAGTTAATAACTACCGTTGCACCATCCTTTGCAAGTCTTTTTGCAACTGCTCTACCAATACCTCTTGAAGCTCCTGTAACAAGCGCTACCTTATTTTCTAACATAATTCTTCTACCACCTTTTTTACATCATCCCAAGTGCTGATATTAACAGCTTTAACATTAGGATTAATTCTCTTCATAAAACCTGATAAAGTTTTTCCTGGTCCAATCTCAACAAATGTGTCAACGCCGTCCTTTATCATATTTTCTATGCTTTGTTGCCATCTTACAGATGATGACACCTGCTCTTTTAAAAGTTCCTTTGTATTTATAGTATCCTTTACATACTCTGCTGTAACATTTGTTACATATGGTATGAAAAGTGGCTTTAATTCTACGCTCTTAAGCTCTTCATAAAGCTTTTCGCCGGCTTCTTTTATAAGCTGTGAGTGAAAAGCCCCACTTACATTAAGAAGCTGTGTTCTCTTAGCTCCATTCTGGACTAACAAAGCATTAGCTTCTTCAACTTTTTCTTTAACACCTGTAATTACAATCTGTCCAGGACAATTGTAATTAGCCACAGATACTCCATCTATGTCTTTAATTACTTCTTCTATCTGTTCTCCTGTCATACCAAGCACAGCCGACATTGCACCCTTAGTTTCAACAGCTGCATTTTCCATAAAAATGCCTCTTTTTCTTACAAGCTTAATTGCCTCCATAATGCTTAATCCGCCTGCTGTTGCAATGGCACAATATTCACCAAGGCTAAGACCTGCACTAACATCAGGTTTTAAACCATTTTCCTTAACAACCTCTGCCATGGCAAGACAAGTTGTTACTAATGCTGCCTGTGTATATTCAGTTTGGTTAATCTCATTATTTTCTTCAAAACACAAGGCTTTCATATCCAGATTTAATTCTTTTGAAGCCTCGTCATATATGCCTCTTACAAGCTGGCTGTTTTCGTAAAAATCTTTACCCATGCCACACTTTTGCGCTCCCTGTCCTGGAAATATAAATGCTATCTTACTCATTTACCTTCACCCCACCAAAAGCACATTCCATTTCTTTCATAAGCTTTTCAATAAGCTCCTTACAGCTTAATTCTTCCTTTATAAGTCCGGCAATCTGACCTGCCATAACGCTTCCGTTATCAACATCGCCTTCTACAACTGCCTTTCTAAGACCACCAAGTGTAAGCTTTTCAAGTTCTTCAAAGCTTGCACCCTCTGCTTCTAATTTTAAATATGTCTTTGTCTGATTATTTCTTAAAGTTCTTACAGGATGACCTGTACTTCTTCCTGTAACTCTTGAATCTATATCTTTTGCTTTAATAACTCTTTCTTTATAGTTTGCATGTACAATAGATTCCTTTGTTACCACAAATGCTGTACCCATCTGTACCGCCTTTGCTCCAAGCATAAATGCTGCAGCAACACCTCTGCCGTCTCCGATACCACCTGCTGCAATTACAGGGATATTAACTGCATCTACAACCTGTGGTACTAAAGCCATAGTTGTCAATTCTCCAATATGGCCGCCTGATTCTGTTCCTTCTGCTACAACAGCATCTGCTCCACATCTTTCCATTCTCTTTGCTAAAGCTACGGACGCAACAACAGGAATAACCTTCATATTAGCCGCTTTCCAGCCTTCCATGTACTTTTCAGGGCTTCCTGCTCCTGTAGTTACAACCTTTACGCCTTCTTCGATTAATACCTGTGCAATCTGATCTGCTTCTGGATTCATAAGCATAAGATTAACACCAAATGGCTTATCTGTAAGCTTCTTAACTTCTCTTATCTGCTCGCGTACCCAACTTGCCGGTGCTCCACCTGCACCTATAATGCCAAGGCCACCCGCCTGAGATACTGCTGCAGCCAAATGATAGTCTGCCACCCAGGCCATACCTCCCTGAATGATTGGATATTCAATTCCTAATAATTCAGTTATTTCTGTTCTCATCACTTTATCCTCACTTTATACTGTTTTTTCTAAGTATTCTACGATATCTCCAACTGTCTTTAAGTTTTCAAGTTCTTCTGTTGGAATTTCAACATTGTATTCTTCTTCTAAAGCCATAACTAATTCAAATAATTCTAATGAATCGCTACCTAAATCCTCTTTAAAAGATGTCTCCATAGTAATTGTTGAAGCATCTGCTCCTGTTGTTTCTGAAATAATTTCTTTAATCTTGTCTAACATTTTCTTTACCTTCCTTTTTTGTAATAATCTATATAGTTCCCTTTCGGAATAACTACCACTCTAAAACTGCAGCTCCCCAGGAAAGACCACCACCAAATCCTGCCATAACTATCCTGTCGCCACGTTTCAATCTGCCTTCCTTGTTAAGCTCATCTAACAATATTGGGATACTGGCTGATGAAGTATTGCCGTATTTTTGCATATTTGTAGGGAATTTCTCAAGACTCTCCCCAAGACGTTTTGCAACACTCTCGATAATTCTTAAATTCGCCTGATGAAGCACAAACAAATCTATATCCTTAAGTTCAAGCCCTGCCTTCTTCACTACTTCATTAATAATCTCAGGCACCTTTCTTACGGCAAATTTAAACACTTCCTGACCGTCCATCTCAATAAATTGTTTATGTTCTGTTTTTGATTTATCCTTTATGCCCTGACACATAAGAGCATTGCCCTTAGCACCATCTGAATATCCTGCGACTACATTACTGCCACCATATTCACCACTAACAACACATGCTCCAGCTCCATCTCCAAACAATATACAGCTTCTTCTGTCAGTCCAATCCACAATATTCGATAAACATTCCGAACCAACCACCAAAATATTTTTATAAATACCGGCATTAATATATGCAATTGCAGTATTATATCCATATACAAAACCAGAACAAGCTGAGTTAATATCAAAACAACACGCCTTGTCAGCTCCTAACGCCGCCTGCACTAAAGCTGCCGTTGTTGGCATTGCACTATCAGGTGTAAGCGTACTTACAATTATCATATCAATATTTTTCGCTTCAAGCTTAGCATCCAAAAGAGCCTTCCTTGCCGCCTCAACAGCCATAGAAGTCGTTGTCTCATCACCTGAAATATGTCTGCTTACAATACCTGTACGCTCGCGAATCCATTCATCACTAGTCTCTACCATAGTTGCTAATTCATTATTATCAACAATCCTTGCCGGTACACTTAAACCGGTTCCAATAATCTTTCCTATCATCACTCTTGCCTTCCATTAGTTTGAATGACAAATATTTCGACACTCAAAAGTTTTTACTATCAAAGTATATCATATTATTTTGATATGTCAAGTAATATTTTCCAAAAATGAGCCATGCATATAATTTGTTTAATATGTCTGTTGGGAGCTTGCTCACATAAAGGCATATTAAGCAAATTATATATACGGCGAATGCCGCAAATCGAGCGAGTGCTAGCTCGCGAGATTTGGCATGGCTCATTATGTAGAGAGATGCGAAGTTATACGGCGAATGCCGCAAACTGAGCGAGTGTTAACTCGCGAAGTTTGGCATGGCTCATAAAAAACAGCAAAGGGTCTCACACAAACCACTTTGCCGCTTTAGTTTTATTCATTTAATATGCGTAAACATTCTTCAACCAAATGTCCTACCTTTTCGTTATATTCATCATATAATTCATCCACACTCATATTATAACCATCATAATTACCATCATATATCGATGTAATTATCTTTTGTCTCATTATATTAATCATTTCAATTTCATCCTCTATTCCTGTACAGTCATAAATAACAGGCTCTGGTTTTACTGACATATCTATTATAGAATTAAATTTTTTCATTTCTTCTGATTGTACTGGTATCTTCGATTTTGTCGCCGGGTCTATAGATGTATCTAATACACCAAGAGAAACGTTAGGATGTATACAATTATAACCAGTCAAACTACCATCTACATAGTTCCAATGAACTCCTTCTACACCGTACATCCACAAACTTTGAACCTTCCCACCATCATATATAGACTCTATAAAATATTTAAATATTCCTTCCGGATTATTGGCTTTACTATATATAGATAAAACATAAGATGGTTTTTCATAATAATTGCCCACTTCCTCTATAGGCTCTAATATGGTTATTCTATTATCTATAGTATCCTTCTTTGTTATTGCTGTTATATAACTATGTGTAGCTCCAAAAACTCCAATATCACCTACACAAAATTTCTCTGTTACTGGTAGTTCCATAGCAGTAGAATTGCTCTTTGTCACTAAATCTGCTTCGCGCAACTCCTTCAATCGCAACATAGCTTTTTTAGTTCTTTCCTCTGTAAAACCATCTACCCATTTTCCTTCTTCATTTCTATAAAAATCCAGTTGTGCATCCTGCCATATTTCTGGATTTGAACTCTTTGCTGACCCTATATTAATATTTAACCATACTGGTGGTACATTATATTTGTTTTTAAATGCTTTACACATATTCAAATACTCTTCATAATTCTTTGGGGCTTCTAAATTACACTCTTCTAACCATGCAGTCTTTACTATAGTTGCATATCTCGAGTATCTTCTTATACTAAACCCATACATGCCTTCTTTATGGTCATTCCCTTCTATAACCAAGTTTTCTTGTATATTAATTGCCCATTCTTCCAAGCCTCCAGACATCTTAAGCTCCGAATTATCCCACGCTTCCTTCATATCCCACAACGCACCTGTTTTTGCGTAATGGGCATATTTATCCGCTGATAAAACAAATACATCTGGTACTGTATCAGAAACAAAATAAGACTCTAAAACATCATAATAAGATGCTACATTAGGAGTAATTAATCTTATTTCTATACCTAGTTCCTTACTAAGTTCTTTAGCAAATATTTCTCCCTTGTTATCCGCGGTTGGCATAGTATTGTCCCACATAACAGTTATAGACTTTGGTTTTTCTATAACTTTAGCTATAGCTTCAGTTGTTGTACTAGTTGTAGTTTCCTGTTTTTTGCAAGCTACAGAACAAAGTAATATTAATATTGTTAATAAAAATGATATTGTTCTTTTTGTCATTGTGAACCCTCCCTTAATTTATTGGTGTTACTGCATAAAAACCTACAAATACTGTATAATTAGCAGCCAAATTTTTATTTCTGTTGGCATATTCTGGATCTAGCACAATCACACTACTATTCTCTATTTCATAACAATCAACATTTCCATCTGATCCATGTTTAGATGACCATGTTCCATCTGGATTTTCAAATACATATGTATTTAAGTCTTCTTTTTCTTTTAACCTTTTTGTGTCATTCCATTACCTTAATACAGATTTAAACTATTAATACTCTACCTACTGTTTTTCACCTCCCAGTCACATAATAATTATATTTTTATCTTATTACATTAGATACTAAAAATAAATAACCCTTATTTCAACATAATTTGCACAATATTTTTCATAAAAAGCACTTGACAAAGGATTAAAAACAAGTACATCTATAACCTTATACTTATATAGAGAGACCAACTAATAAAAAAATTGCAAAATAAATGTATTTTTTAAAAAACATTTTTATTTCCCCTTTGCGATTCTGCGCGCCATTAGTGGAGCATTTTTTGTTATATAGATTTTTATTACCTAACGACCTGCCCATCCTTAACTTCATATGTTATAACATTACTAATAACTTCACCGCCATAACCGCCAAGAGTAATATACACTTCGTATTTTCCATCTTTTGGGGTTATTGCTATTTCTTGGGGGGTAAAAGCAAACCCCATAGTAGTTTCACCGCATACATATGTAAGCTGACATCTGTCTGCCAGATTAGGTTCTTCCTTAACATCTCTTATTTGCTTAATGTTTATGACATTATTTTCATCCATTGTAAGTTCATAGTATTGGTCCTTATCAGGAATTTCTATTTCGATATTTTCCAAAGTTAACATTTTGCTATTCTTGTATACCTTAAAAGAAGTAAAACTTTCAAGATGTATAATATTCTCAAGCTTTGAAATACATTTTTCAGGAACCGGAATAATATAGGTATTATCAATATTTAAATAATAAGAGTTAATTCTTGCAAAGCCACCCGAACGATTATTTGTCTTATAAGAATATGACTCAATCTTACAGTTTTCTGCCGGAATCTCTATGATTTCCTTAGAAATACAATCCTTTGTAAGTAAATATATCTTTTCAAAACGATTTATTTTATTACCTTCTATGCTGTATTTAGTGGGTATCATATTGCAGATAACTATTATAGCAAATGCCAACACAACAGTTATCAGCCACTTAGGAATATAAAATCTACCCTCTGTCTTTATTGTCATTTTCATCATTTTTATTGTGATTACAAACCAAAGCACTGCAAAGGCAACCGCCCCCGCAATCATATACTTATTAAAAATAATACCTAAAAGTTCTTTACCTAATAAATACTTAATATTCATACTGTTTGAGTATTCAAATTCAAGGAGAAAATCTATTAAAAATATTGCAGCAAGCCCAATACATATTAGTAAACCATATATTTTTTCTTTCATGTCACCATCCACCTTTAATTATTAAAAACAAAGTGGACCTCAAGCTTTAGGTCCACTTCACGTTAAAATCTATTGTAATGTAGCAATTCTTTCTTTAACCTGCTCCATCATCTGAGTATATTTCTCAAGCTTAGCCTTTTCTTCATCTATCTTTGCCTGTGGTGCCTTGCTAACAAATTTTTCATTTGAAAGCATACCATTTACTCTTGCTAATTCGCCCTGAAGACGTTTTTCTTCATTACGAAGACGTTCAAGTTCTTTTTCAATATCAACCAAATCTGCAAATGGCATATAGATTACTGCCTTTGGAATTACTGTTGATACTGCATCTTCTGCGATACCTGCTTTATCATTTTGAATAATTACTTCATTTGCATAAGCAAGTGTTGCAAAGAATACTTTACCGTTAGCAAATATATCTCTAACTGCTTCATCTTCTGATACTACATATACTGTAGCCTTTCTTGAAGGCGCAACGTTCATGCTTGTTCTTACAGTTCTTATGCCTCTTACAGCTTCCTTGATTGTCTCAATAGCATTTTCATCAGCTGCAAAATCCCATTCTTCCTTAAACTGAGGCCATGAAGATATCATAATTGATTCCTCTTCGTCCTGAAGATTGCAGAAGATTTCTTCTGTAATAAATGGCATATATGGATGTAAAAGCTTAAGTGAGTTGATAAGTACTGTCTTAAGAGTCCACATAGCTGCTGCCTTTGTTGTATCAGCATCATTGTAAAGTCTTGGCTTAACCATTTCGATATACCAGTCACAGAACTCTTCCCAAATGAAATCGTAAAGCTTTTGAACTGCTATACCTAAATCATATTTGTCCATATTGTCAGTGATTTCCTTTGCAAGGTGGTTAACCTTTGAAAGTATCCACTTATCAGCACTTGTAAGCTGTGATAAATCTACATTGTCATATGAACCGTTATCGTTCATCATAATAAATCTTGAGGCGTTCCATACCTTGTTAGCAAAGTTTCTTGAAGCTTCAACTCTCTCCCAGTAGAATCTCATATCGTTACCAGGAGCGTTACCTGTTACAAGTGTAAATCTAAGTGCATCTGCACCATATTTTTCAATAACCTCAAGTGGGTCGATACCATTGCCTAATGATTTACTCATCTTACGGCCTTGTGAGTCTCTTACCAAGCCGTGGAATAATACCTTGCCAAATGGTTTCTCACCCATATGCTCAAAGCCTGAGAATATCATACGAATTACCCACAAGAAGGTAATATCATAACCTGTTACAAGTACATCTGTTGGATAGAAATATTCTAATTCTGGTGTCTTTTCTGGCCAGCCAAGTGTTGAGAATGGCCATAAAGCCGAACTAAACCATGTATCAAGTGTATCTTCATCCTGTGTAAGCTTTGTGCTGTTACACTTTGGACATGAGCAAGGTGCTGTTCTTGATACGATAATCTCACCACATTCGTCACAGTAGTATGCAGGAATTCTATGTCCCCACCATAACTGTCTTGAAATACACCAGTCTCTGATATTGTCTGTCCAGTTGTAATATGTCTTGTCCATTCTTTCAGGCATTAACTGAATGTCACCTGTCTTAACTGCTTCAACTGCAGGCTTAATAAGCTCTGACATCTTAACGAACCACTGTTGCTTAATCATTGGTTCAACAGTTGTCTTACATCTGTCATGTGTACCAACGTTGTGGCTGTGTGGCTCTACCTTTACAAGTAAGCCCAATGCTTCAAGGTCAGCAACAATTGCCTTTCTTGCAGCATATCTGTCCATACCTGCATATTTGCCACCCTTTTCGTTAATTGTGGCATCATCATTCATAACATTTATTTCCGGCAAGTTGTGTCTCTTACCTACTTCAAAGTCGTTAGGGTCGTGAGCTGGTGTAATCTTAACAACACCTGTACCAAATTCCTTATCTACATATGTGTCAGCAACTACAGGAATCTCCTTATTAACAAGTGGTAATACTACCATCTTGCCGATTAAATGCTGATATCTTTCATCATCAGGATGAACTGCAACTGCTGTATCACCAAGTAAAGTCTCTGGTCTTGTTGTTGCAATTTCAACAAATTCATCAGTACCTGCTACAGGATAATTAATATGCCAGAAATATCCTGCCTGGTCCTCATGTTCAACCTCAGCATCAGAGATAGATGTCTGACATACCGGACACCAGTTAACAATTCTTGAGCCCTTGTAAATAAGGCCTTTATCATATAATTTAATAAATACTTCTTCTACAGCCTTTGAACAGCCTTCGTCTAAAGTAAATCTTTCTCTGTCCCAATCACAAGAAGAACCTAATTTTCTAAGCTGGCTTGTAATAGTTCCGCCATATTCTTCTTTCCATTCCCAGGTTCTCTTTAAGAAACCTTCTCTACCAAGCTCATCCTTATCAATACCTTCTTTTCTTAAGGCTTCGATAACCTTTACCTCTGTTGAGATACTTGCGTGGTCTGTTCCAGGAACCCAGAGTGCTTCATAGCCTTGCATTCTCTTATATCTTATAAGAATATCCTGTAAGGTATTATCAAGGGCATGTCCCATATGAAGCTTACCTGTAATATTTGGTGGTGGCATCACGATGGTAAATGGCTTTTTGTCCTTATTTACTTCGGCGTGAAAATATTTTTTGTTTGTCCATTTTTCATATAATCTGCCTTCTATGTCGGCAGGATTATAATTTTTCTCTAACTCTTTCATTTCTTCCTCCATTTTTACAAGCAATAATAGTTATCTTACTTTACATTTAACGGTTTGTCAACATTGAGATGGTATGTTTTGTTTCTTCAATACGTTGTGTACTGTTCTCAATCTGATCTCTTAATTTTTGTCTTCTTACATTATACCTGTGTCTTACTTCAACCATTTCCTTTGGATCCGTTAAGGCGCGTACCTCATTCTGCCATATAGTCGGGTCATATAAATTGTAAGATTTTAACATATCATTAAGCTGGTTAAGTAAGCCATTAAGCTTTTGGGTTGTCTGCTGGTATTTTTCTTTTTCCTTCTTAGCTTCAAGATAAAGACCATAATAATGTCCCAATTCATAGGCATTGCTTACATCATATTTATTATGCTGGTATTCTATCTCTGCCACTATATTCACATATTTTATCTTAACCTTATTATGCAGCATAATAGCCCTGTTTAATTTCTTTTCTGATTCTTTTATGCTCTTTATGGTATCCTGCAATTTGACTACGATACCCACCACAAATATAGCAGCTATTAGGAGCACGACCAAAAATGCAGTATCTCTTTTTGTATTACTTTCGGACACTATATTAGTTATCACAAATGCACCAAAAATAAGGAATAAAAACACTATTGATATTCTTGACAATTGCTTAATTGTCTTTTGTGAACTTTGTGCATCCTTTATGTCGCATTTTATTTCAAATTTTGCCGCATCCATCATTCGCATATCTTTTTTTACGGCCTCGAAATATCTTTCATCATTTTGTAATTTCTTTAATGCCTGTGGCAGTTCTTCTTCATATTTTTCATATAAAGAATAGCGGCCGTTACTTATCTTACTTTCTGATGTCTGATATATCTTTCTATCCACCGTAAGTACTTGAATTTCTTTTGCGATATCTGTAAGTCTGTCCTTTTCACTGCCTTCTAGAAAATCCAATATCTGTATGTCGGAAAGATGTGCACTGACAATACGATATTCTTCCTTAGCATCGCTAACAACTGCACTTAGGGCATCAATCTGTTCATTTGCTGCATCAATATATTTTTTAAGCTCATCATCACTTAAACGCCTTGTATCCATTTTTTCTATGTCAAGACCATACTCATATTGTTCAGCATTTTCCACTATCCGGTCTATTTTCTTTTTTCTTTTAAACAAGTCAAATATTCCCATACTTATCTGGTAATCTCCTTATATTCATCTATCCATTCAACAAGCCTATCGCCAATCTTATGTCTGTACTCGTTGTAATTTCCATTTTCAATAAGTTCAAATATGCTATTAATCTCTGCAAACTGTTTAGTTGCATTAGCTTCATCAAGTCCGGCTTCTAAACGCCTTAGAGCCGTATAACATTCATCACTGTCTAAATGCTCATTTTCCCCATCTGAAAGCTTTAGTGCTATATAATACATTTTAAGACTTTCCGGATTGTGCCCGTGCTCATAAGCACTTTTAAACAGAACTGCTGCCTGTTCATACAAAAACAGCCTTGAATACGCCACTGCCATATTGTGCTCTACCTTTCCTATAAAGGAATTTTCACAACCTGACACATTATTTAAAAGATTGTGGTAGCCCTTTATGGCACTGTTATAATATTTTCTTTCTAAGTAGTTATCTGCCATATTCTTAAGCCTTATATGCTTTGGCTGTTTTACAACAGACTCCATAGTTTCAAAGAATTCTTCTAATTCTTTTTTAGAATAATAATCTACGTAATTCATAATGAGTATTATGTAGTTTTTCAGTTCCGCTCCATCCTTTAATAAAGCTTTCATAGTATTAGCCAGCGGTTTTTCCATAAGCTCTTCTTCAATGTATTCTATCAGCTCTGCACATATAAAGCTTGAGTCTATGGAATATATATTATTGTAAATGCAATAGCACAATTCCTCCAATGAATATATATTACATTTCACCGAAGGTATATAATATGCTCTTTTGCCTTGTTTAGTTCTGCATAACTTAAGACCACTCATACTCATTCTTCCTTATATTGTAATTTCTGTAATAACTGTGTGATTAGTTCCTTTGTAAATGTCTCCAAAGCCCTTATCCCTTATTGAGATAACAAAAGTATCTCCATCCTTAAAATAAATTTCCACACCTACTCTGGTGGTATTTTTAGGTCTTTTAGGGAATTCATCAAGCTCCACTTTATAACATTTCATATCTCTTTCGCCAAGTTTATCTACATATATGCTAATTATATTGGTTTCATCCAGAATAAAATCATATTGATTTTTGATATAATACCAGCTGCTGGCACATTTAGCCACTCTAAGATTACGTTCCTCACCCTGTTCTTCAATCCTGATAAATACATCCGCTTTTATTCTCTCGTCACACTCAAAAATATATTCGCGATTTATCTTTTCCTCAAACAAGGCATAATAAGCAGCACCTAAAACATAAAGATTCTGACCTACAAAAACTCTTCTTCTTTCACAAAGATATTTTATAAACTGCTTATATTTTTCTTCTCCATCAAAGCCTTCACCTGTAAGATATACTGAGGAAATAACCTTGCCATCCATAAGCTTTACAGCTATATCAATCATCTTAATAGACACCGTTACATCATCTGTTCCATAAGGTACTTCCTCTTTGTAATCATAGGTATTAAGACTACAAAGATTCTTGTCACCATAATTTCTATAATTCATGGTATATACCATAAGACCATCTTTAGAATAATCAAAAAGTACACTAACATTGGTATGCAGCTCTCTTTTTTGGTTAATCATATAGCTTGCAAATGCTTCACTGTTTCCTATTACAGTGACTGTTTTAGCATCAATACCCAAGTCTGACATAACTGCGTATACTTCATCGGCTTTTTTTCGGTCAAACTCTTTTATGTTTATAACCAATTTGTCAAATGCGGTTTCTTCACTATGTTTTCTGGCTCTGGTAATAAGATTATCAAGTTGGATTTTTATATCTTTACTCTGGCATTTATCACCATCTATAGTCTCTACCTGATTAGTCTCTACATTATAAATACTTACCTGCGAAAACTCATCAGCTAAACATATACCTGCTATCATACTATCCTACTGTCCTTCCCATTTATTCAATCGGTACAAAAAGCTTATCACTGATATAAGATAAGACCTCATAATTGCTCACCATTTTTCTCATTGACTTGCTATCATCCATATGCAGCCCAATGAGCATGTCATTAATCTTATCAAATCTGCCCTGGCTATACTCAATTGTTGAATTAACTATATTGGCGCTTTCAGTAAGCTCTTCTTCTTCATCTTCTTCTGTAATATAATATTTGACCTCTTCACCGTAGAACAATACAAATTGCTTTACAAATACACCTTCAATTATGTGATGCATTTCTTCAACTATGTAATTGGCTTTATCTTGTCCCTTTTCTAGTAGATAGTGTATAACCACTTTATTTTTAGGGTTTGTACGGTATTCAATTACAGTTTTATCAATAATATTGTATGCCAGCTTTAATCTTCCACTGAATTTACGATAAAACTCAAATACTATATTTTCCTTTGCAAGCTCATCTAACAGTGCCTGTGCCAGTACAAGTCTTTCCTCTGACAATTCTCTTAGTTCAGAATAATATTTAAGTACTGCCAATTTCACTACTAATATTACATCTTTTCTTGAGTTAACCATACTCTCCATTATTTCAAAAACAAAATCATCTACATTCTTTTCTTTTACAAAATAATTGTAAGCATAATAAGCTATAAATGCTTCAATAACTCTTTCCTTAGCACCCTGGTTGTGATAATACTTAAATACTTCCATCATTTTGCTAAAGTAAGTTCCTGTAAACAACGCCTGTACTGTAACTCGCTCTGACAAAAGATAGGCATCTATGCCAAAAAGTATACACTGTTTATAAATGCTTGCCATTTCTTTTGTTGAACCATTATAGCCATTGGCAAGAAGTCTTAAGCTTTCTTCGTTATATTTTTCCTTACGATATGCATTTATTGCCATGGAAATAAGTACATTTTCTTCCTTACTTCCATTATGTATCATATAAGTGCAAAGCTTTAATAAACGTTTTGGTTCAACCTTATCACATTCAACCTTATATATAAGCTCAATGGCCTTTTCATAACGTCCTAAGGTTATGTATGTTTCTAGTAGCTTAATGCGGTTTGCCTGACTAAGTGCATCTGCATTAATATTATCTAAAATCTTAATATCATCACATTCATAATTACTATGATAATAATTAATTACATTTTCTATGATAACATCCTTATATGAATCCTTTATTATATTGCTTCCCATAAGTCTTACACAGCACTGAATCAATTCACTGCTGTTACTCATATAATTCTTATAATATTCATATAAGTATATATCCTGATTTACATTACTGCCCTGTAATACCTTTGTATTTAAGAATTTTTCCCTGTCTATTAATCCTGTTGCCACATAAGGTATTGTATTAATATACCTGCTGCCATCGTAAGACTCTAGCATTATAAGAGGGTTGTCAGTATATATCTGCGAATATGCAACACCATTTACAAATGGAATCTTCTTCTCGTAATTTAATTCCTTATGGCGTATTACCACACATCTTATTCTCTCATCACTGCATTGGAACTTGTAAGTAAAGAATATATTAAATGCATTTTCACCCATTATATTTACTACATTTTCATCTATGAGAGTATTGTAAATAATTGCAAGGTCATCATTAATTCTTTGCTTTTCTATCTGTTCTAAAGCAAATTTCTCTATCTGTGGTCTGTATGCCTGATAATCCGCCAAATTTTTATTACGGTTTAGAATTACATTTGCCATAAGATATGCCATTCTGCAATAATCCAGATTATTATTATATTTAAAATACATAAGTACTAACTTTGGAAGTGGAGACATATCAGTAAGGCTTCTTGAATAAATATAATTTTCAAACAGATTAGTTATCTTTAAATCCTGTTCAACGCCCTTTGCATACCAAGGATAATACTTTTTACCCAGCCTGTCATTTCTTATGAGCAATGTAACTATGGCCGATAAAATATCGTTGTTATTGTACTGTTCATATAAGGACACTAATATTCTAAATAGCTGATTTACAAACACATTGGAATATGCTGCTAACTGAGCTATTGAAAGTGCGAATTTCTCATTAATTGCACCATATTTGCATCCAAAGTTAATAACCTGAATCTCAAATTCATTAAACACTCTAAATAAGGTTGGTGTCTCATTAAATGCATTGAGAGCCTCTATGTACATTAATGGACTTGTACAGCCTTTATTAAACTGTTCCTTTATTCTTATGAGCTTAAGACTCTTATTGCGTTCATTTTCCTGATCAAGGTAACATAACACCCACAAAAGTGGCCATCTGTCAAAATCCTTTTCATAGAAGCCTTTTATGGTCTGGCACACCTGACTGGCATAAACTGCATCTTTATTGTAAAGTGAATTTTCATATAATAGCAGACTGTACAATTCAATATTGTTATATCGGTCTTCATATACCTGCTCTTTTACTGCATCTATAAGCTCCTTCGCTTTTTCTTCTTTCTTAACAGCCAGACATAAATGAGCTTTAAAAAGCTTAATGTACATATCATTTTCATCAATTTTTCTAAGAACATTTATACAGGCATCTGAAAGCTGTATCCATTTCTCAAAATTGATTTTTCCTGTTCTAAAATCAATATATGCCTTTAAAAGTTCAACATAATATCTCTTATATTCAGCTTTAACCTTTGGCATATAGTCAGCCTTAGTAACAGTAACTGCACATTCAATTCTTTGATAAGCATTTTCAACTATGATTTTACCAAAGTTCTTTCCTGCATGAAGCTTGTCATAATCTATGTAATAATTAAGAGTATATCTGTTACCTGCAAATTTATCTCCGTCTACATATGACTCTTCAAAACGGATAAATTCCACATCTGTGCTGATTCTGTATTCCACATATCCCCATATACTCTTGGTAATAACAAGTGAATCTCTTATTGTTTCATATACTCTGTCAAACACAGCCTCGGTCTTTGACAAATTAGCCATTACCCTTGTCTTTTTATGAATGGCTACAAGAAATTCTTCTATTACATTTTGCTTGTTATTATCCTGTAAAAGTCCCTCATAAATATTAAGAAGCTCTATATCATCCTTTAAAAAGACTCTTTTAAAGGAATCTGAGTAAAATATTTTTTGTGCTTCTAATGGATTATTCTGCACTAAATTTGTAAAATGAAAAAGATTTCTAATCTCACCTACAGCCATACTCATAATATGGTCTGCTACCTTAAATAAATATGAAACTTCATATTCACCGGCATCACTTACGATTTCAAATTTGCCCTCTATATCAGTTGTTTCATCTATCATTGATGCATCAACCACATATGTAAGGACATTTTCCTCGCCATAAAAATTATTTTTAATAAGCTTAACTAATGAATTGGTAGAATATATAACACCCTTAACAGGCTTGCCATTTTTGCCGTTAAGATGCAATTCTCCTGTAAAAGTACTGTTAATGTCCAGTTCCTTTTCCACAAAGTATTCACTTATATCTAACTTGGGCGATTCATATTCAAATACGCCTCTTGCATACCTGTTAATCTTATCTTTCATGCTATTCTCCACTTCTAAGCATATCTAAATGTTCATTAATTGTTTTCTCGTAGCCTATATCCGTAGGCTTGTAAAATTGCACATCCTTAATCTCATCAGGTAAATATTGTTGTTTTACATAATGATTAGGATAGTCGTGGGCATATTTATAACCTATACCTCTTTGTAATTCCTTTGCCCCCTTGTAGTGGGCATCCTGTAAATATCCCGGAACCGCATAGGTCTTACTGTGTTCCACCAAAGACATTGCTTCATTAACTGCCATATAGGCTGCATTACTTTTAGGTGCACAAGCAACATATGTGGCAGCCTGTGAAAGTATTATTCTGGCTTCTGGCATACCAATCATCTCTACTGCCTTTGCCGCATTAGTTGCAACCACTAGCGCCATAGGGTCTGCATTACCAACATCCTCACTGGCACATATTAAAATACGTCTGGCAATAAATTTAATATCTTCTCCGGCATATAACATTCTTGCAAGATAATATACCGCTGCATCCGGGTCTGAACCACGCATACTCTTTATAAATGCAGATATGGTATCATAATGATTATCCCCTGTCTTATCATAGCCTATGGCTCTTTTTTGAATACAGTCAGAGGCCACTGCCAAATCAATGTATATTTTGCCGGCTTCATTTCTTTTAGTCGTAAGAACTGCAAGTTCTACTGCGTTAAGGGCACATCTGGCATCTCCATTTGCAATGTCACTTAAAAAATCCAGTGCTTCTTCGCTTATTTCTGCATCATAAGCACCCATTCCCTTGTCTTTATCATATACTGCTCTGGTTATAAGAGCCTTGATATCTTCCTTGGAAAGTGGCTTTAATTCGAAAATAACCGACCTTGAAATAAGCGCCCTGTTAACTTCAAAATAAGGATTCTCTGTAGTCGCGCCTATTAAAATTACAGTTCCATCTTCCACGAAAGGCAAAAGATAATCCTGCTGCCCTTTGTTAAATCTATGTATCTCATCCACAAATAAAATGGTCTTTGTGCCATACATAGCCATCTTTTCTTTTGCTCCGGCAATTATCTCTTCCATATCCTTTTTACCGGCAACTGTGGCATTAATCTGCTTAAAATCGGCTTTGGTTGTATTGGCTATAACCTTAGCAAGTGTTGTTTTTCCTGTTCCCGGAGGTCCATAAAATATAATGGAGCTTAATTTATCAGCCTTGATGGCTCTATATAATAATTTATCTTCACTTATAATATGCTGCTGACCTACCACCTCTTCAAGCTTTACAGGACGTAATCTTGCAGCTAATGGTGATTCCTTTTTCATATTGTTAGTCATCATATATTCAAAAAGGTCCATTCTTACCTCCATATCCAATTTTTAATTATCATTTCTATTTTAACATTTTTTTGTTTTTTATTCAATAATTAAGTCTTCAACAGTAACAAATTCATAGCCTTTTTTTCGTAGCTCATCAATTACTTTTAAGGCACTGCTTACTGAACTTGGGAAAATGTCATGCATTAGAATAATATCCCCGTCTTTAACATTTTCCATTATATTTTTTACTATTAAATCAGTATTTGTATTTTCCCAATCCTTTGTGTCTAAAGACCACATAACAATAGTCATATCATTTATAGCAGCCTCTTTAAAATTCACCTCGCCAAAGGGTGGTCGCAAATACTTTACCCTTTCTCCTGTAATATTAAATATAAGCTCATTTGTACTTTCAAGTTCTTTATTAAGACTTGTTTTATTAATTTTTTTAATATCCGTATGGGAATATGTGTGGTTGCCTATTATATGACCATCCTTATACATTTGCTCAACAAGAGCTTCGTTCCCCTTAATATTTTTCCCAACAAGGAAAAATGTAGCTCTTACATTTCTTTCTTTAAGTCCGTAAAGCAACTGCTTTGTGTATACTTTATGGGGACCATCATCAAATGTAAGAGCTACATATTTTTTATAATTTCCGCTTATAGTTTCTACATCTTCTTCCCTTTTATCAAGTCTTATTAAAAGGGATAATATAATAAATGCCACTATAATAATTATTTTTATTATCCAGAATAAATCAAAAAGCTTTTTCATACTCATCCTTTAAATATTGTTTCTTTTTGATTATATTCCAATCACTACTGCAAGTATGCAAATAAATGACCGTTTTCTACACCAATCCAAATAGTATCAGCTGCCTTAACTTCATTTGAAAGAATTTTCTTTGCCACTAAGGTCTCTACTGTCTTTTGAATATATCTCTTAAGTGGTCTTGCTCCATACATTGGCTCGAAACCATTTTCAACAATATACTCAACAGCCTCTTCATTAAGTTTAACCTTAATCTCTTTTTCTTTAAGTCTGTTATTGATATCCTTCATCAACAGGCTGACAATATCCTTTATATTATCCTTAGTCAATGGCTTAAATAATACCACTTCATCTAATCGATTTAAAAATTCAGGTCTGAAGTAATTACGAAGGTCTGCCATAACTAAATTTTCTGTGTCAGGCATAATTTCGCCTTCTTCATTGATTCCATCTAAAAGATATGATGAGCCAATATTAGAGGTCATAATTATAATTGTATTTTTAAAATCTACTAATCTGCCTTGGGAATCTGTAATTCTTCCGTCATCAAGTACCTGTAGTAAAATATTAAATACATCCTTATGAGCTTTTTCAATCTCATCAAACAGGATAACCGAATAAGGTTTTCTTCTGACTGCCTCTGTAAGCTGACCGCCTTCTTCATAGCCTACGTATCCCGGAGGAGCTCCAACAAGTCTTGATACAGAATGTTTCTCCATATATTCACTCATATCAATTCTTACCATGCTTTGCTCATCATCAAAAAGATTCCACGCTAAAGCCTTAGCAAGCTCTGTCTTACCCACACCTGTAGGTCCTAAGAAAAGGAATGAGCCGATTGGCTTTTTAGGATCCTTTATGCCTGCTTTTGAACGCATTATAGCTTCGCTTACTTTAGTAACACCTTCGTCCTGACCTATTACGCGTTTGTGAAGCTGGGCTTCAAGATTAAGTGTTTTATTTCTTTCTGTTTCTGTAAGCTTAGCCACAGGAATACCTGTCCAGCGTGATACTATCTTAGCTATTTCTTCCTCTGTAACAGCCTCTCTTATAAGCTTAGTACTTCTGTCCTTTGAAGCCTTTTCTGCTAAAGAAAGTTCCTTCATAAGAGCAGGTAATTTTCCATATTGCAGCTCTGCAGCTTTATTTAAATCATATTTTTGTTTAGCTAACTGAATCTGCTTATTAACAGATTCAATTTCTTCTCTAAGTCTGCTTAAATGCTCCGCTGAATTTTTCTCCAAATCCCATTGAGCCTTTTTATTATTAAATTCTTCTCTAAGCTGTGCAAGTTCGCCTTGTAACTGTGCTAATCTTTCCTTGCTCAGATTATCTTTTTCCTTCTTTAAAGCTGCTTCCTCAATCTCAAGCTGCATTATTTTACGTTTTTGTTCGTCCATTTCTGCAGGCATTGAATTAAGCTCTGTCTTTATAAGTGCACAGGCTTCATCTACTAAATCTATTGCCTTATCAGGAAGAAATCTGTCACTTATATATCTGTCAGATAAAACTGATGCTGATACCAGCGCTGCATCAGTTATCTTTACACTATGATATACCTCATATCTGTCCTTCAAACCACGAAGAATTGATATTGTATCTTCAACATTAGGTTCAGAAACCATAATAGGTTGAAATCTTCTTTCTAGTGCAGCATCCTTTTCAATATATTTTCGATGTTCATCAAGAGTTGTTGCACCTATACAGTGAAGTTCACCCCTTGCAAGCATTGGCTTTAACATATTGCCCGCATCCATAGCTCCTTCACTTTTTCCGGCACCTACAATAGTGTGAATTTCATCAATGAAAAGAATAATTTGTCCATTGCTTTTCTTTACTTCATCAAGCACTGCTTTTAATCTTTCTTCAAATTCACCCCTATATTTAGCACCTGCTACTAAAGCTCCCATATCAAGGGCAAATATGCTTTTATCCTTAAGGTTTTCCGGAACATCGCCTCTTACTATTCTTTGGGCAAGTCCCTCTACTACCGCAGTTTTACCTACACCAGGCTCACCTATAAGCACAGGATTATTCTTTGTTTTTCTTGATAAAATGCGGATAATATTTCTTATTTCATTATCTCTGCCTATTACGGGGTCAAGCTTTTGTTCCTTAGCTCTTTCTACCAAATCAATACCGTATTTACTTAATGTATCATAAGTAACTTCCGGATTATCACTCATAACCCTCTGATTACCTCTTACTGTAGATAAAACCTTTAAAAAGTTTTCTCTGCTTATACCATTCTTACGCAAAAATTCCTTAACTTCCTTATTGGCATTATCTATTATTGCTAAAAATAAGTGTTCTACAGATACATAAGAATCTCCCATCTGTTTAGCTTCTTCAGCTGATTTTATAAGAGCATGATTTAAACTTTCAGAAATGTAATGCTTACCACCCGACACCTTAGGCTTTTTCCCTAAAAGATATTCAGTTCTTGTAAGTAGGGTATTCTTATCAAGGCCCATCTTCTCCATGAGCTTCATAATAAGACTATCTTCAATTGTAAATAAACTGTAGAGTAAATGCTCCTGATCAATCTCCTGATTACCATGTTCATAAGCTAGAGCTTCACATCTGTTAACCGCTTCCATTGACTTTTGTGTAAACTTATTTAAATTCATAATAACCCTCCATTCTAAACGGTTTGCCAAAAAGTGGTGACACTTTTTCTCCAATACAAACCTTGTTTAATTCTTTGTTCTACTTGAACTATAACACCTATAATAAAATATGTCAATATATTTTTTATGCTTTTGCCATTTGATGTAATTGGTAATAAAATCCTTTTTTCTCTAACAAAGTCTCATGATTACCCTGTTCTATGATATTACCATCCTTCATAACAAGTATTAAATCAGCCCCCATTATAGTTGAAAGTCTATGTGCTACAATAAAGCTTGTCTTGCCCTTCATAAGTTCATTAAAGGCTTCCTGAATCTTAACCTCTGTTCTTATATCTATAGACGAAGTGGCTTCGTCTAAAATAAGCATTGGTGGGGTTGTAAGCATTACTCTTGCTATACACAAAAGCTGTTTCTGTCCTTGTGAAAGGTTGCCTCCATCCTCGCTTATAACTGTATCATAGCCTTGTGGCAATCTTTTTATAAATCCATGAGCGTGACTTCTTTTCGCAGCCTCTACAATTTCTTCTAAGCTTGCATCCGGCTTGCCAAACGCTATATTTTCCCTGATAGTACCTGCTTTTAACCAAGTTTCCTGCAATACCATACCATAAGAGCTTCTTAATGCATGTCGTGTCATATTGTTAACATCTTCATCTGAGACAATTATCTTTCCACTGTTAACATCATAAAAACGCATTAACAGGTTAATAACCGTTGTTTTTCCACAGCCCGTAGGTCCTACAATTGCAACCTTTTGTCCCGGTTTTACATTTAAATTAAAGTCCTTAATAAGCTCCTTTTCAGGCACATATGAGAAATTAACATTTTCAAGTTTAACCTTACCATTAACCGCAATGCTTTCCTTTGCACCTTTTTTATCAGGCTCTTGTGCCGGTTCTTCTATAAGCTCCATTAAACGATTTGCACATGCTATTGCATTTTGCAATTCGGCAATAACGCCTGATATTTCGTTAAATGGCTTTGTATATTGATTAGCATAGCTTAAAATACAAGAAAGACTACCAACAGTTATGCCCCCTGCAATAACTGTAAATGCACCCAACAAAGCCACCAATGCATACACTATTGAATTAACAAATCTTGTACAAGGATTAGTTAGAGATGAATAAAATATTGCTCTTAAGGAATATTTATTCAGTCTGTTGTTTATTTCGTCAAATTCTTCTATAGCCTCATCCTCGTGACCAAATGCTTTTACTACCTTTTGATTGCCTACCATTTCTTCAATAAGTGCTGTATGCTCACCTCTGGTTTTTGACTGAAGCTGAAACATTGAAAATGTTTTCTTAGCTATAAAATTAGCCACTAACAGTGACAATGGCGTTACTACCACAACTGCTAATGCTATTTTCACATCAATGGTAAGCATAAGAATAAGTGTACCAAGTATGGTAAGAACACCTGTAAAAAGCTGGGTAAATCCCATCAAAAGGCCTTCCGAAAACTGCTCTGCATCAGCAATTACCCTACTTACTATATCTCCATAAGAATGAGTATCAATGTACTTTAAAGGGAGATTCTCTATCTTTTCAAAAGCCTCATTTCTAATATCCCTAACTACATTGTAGGTAATTTTATTATTTATGGTATTAACTACCCATTGCAAAATCGCAGTAACCACCACTAGGATAACTACCGTAACAATCATATTTTTTATATTATTAAACGATACATTCCCTGGCCCTATAATGCAGTCAATGCCCTTACCTATAATAATCGGAACATACAGGGTTGCCGCAACAATAACCACTGAAAGCACTAGGGTAATGCCTATAAGAAATCTATATTTTTTAACATATCTTAAAACCTTTTTCATATATTCCTCCACTATTACCTAGTACTAAGTTCGTAAATTTCTTTGTAAATGTCACAATTTTCAACAAGCTCATCATGTTTGCCCATAGCTACTATTTTTCCATCATCAAGCACTAATATTTTATCTGCATTTTCAATAGAAGAAGTTCTTTGCGACACAATAAATACAGTTGGCTTATAATCAAGATTTAAAATAGCCTCTCTAAGCTTTTTATCTGTGGCATTATCAAGAGCTGACGAGCTGTCATCAAATATAAGTATTTGTGGTTTCTTTACAAGAGTTCTTGCAATAGTAAGCCTTTGTCTTTGTCCGCCGGAAAAATTCTTTCCGCCCTGTTCAACCTCATAATCAAGGCCACCTTTTTTGCCATCTACAACCTCTTTTGCCTGCGCCAAAATCAATGCTTCATTTATCTGTTCATCGCTGGCGTCCTTTTTTCCCCAACGTATATTTTCTCTGATACTGCCTTTAAACAATACTGCCTTTTGTAAAACAACTCCTACCATATCATTAAGCTGCGAAAATGTGTAGTCCTTAACATTATTTCCAAAAATATTCACTTCACCACCATCAGCATCATAATATCTTGGTATAAGATTAATAAGGGTAGACTTACCGGAGCCAGTACCACCTATAATACCTATTGTTTCACCTTGATTTACAGTAAAGTTAATGCCCGAAATAGTCTCTTCCTGATTATCTATATAACTCATAGACACATTCTTAAATTCTACTGCCGGTTTTGTATAATCACATTCAATATCCTTTGTTGCAGTTTCAACTACAGTATTTTCAATGTCATACACTAAAGCAATTCTATTTCCACTAGCCACTGCTTTAGTTACTGAAATAATAAGATTTGCAAATTTAACCAATTCCACAAGTATCTGCGACATATAGTTGTAGAGGGCAATAACTGCACCCTGAGTAAGAATTCCTGCTTCAACTCTTATTGCACCAACATAAATAAGCACCACAATTGCCACATTTATTATTACATAAGTAACAGGATTTAAAAGCGCTGAAATCTTACCTACAAATCTTTGAGTTGCCGAGAAATCATCATTTAACTTTTTAAAATCTTCAATCTCATCTTCTTCCTTACAAAAAGCTCTTACAACTCTTGCGCCAACCAAATTGTCTCTGGTTGTTTTCAATACCTTATCAAGCTTAGCCTGCACCTTCTTATACAGAGGAATACTTACTAACATAATTCCAAATATCACTACTGACAACACAGGAATTGTTACTGCAAATGTAAGAGCTGCCTTTGCATCAATTCTAAATGCCATAATCATAGCACCAATTACTACAAACGGTGAACGAAGTAACAATCTTAAAAATAGATTAACACCTGTCTGTACCTGATTAATATCACTAGTCATTCTAGTTATAAGTGTACTAGTTCCAAGCTTGTCAATTTCAGCAAAGGACAGGCTTTGTATGTGAGAAAACAAGGAAAATCTTAACTTTGTTGCAAAACCTACTGCTGCCTTAGCCGCAAAATACTGTGCCGTAACCGCAGATATAAGTCCTACCACGGCTAAAAGCACCAAAATCAAACACATTTTATAAATGTGTTCCTTATCACCTTTAGCTATACCATCATCAATTATACTTTGTATAACAAATGGTACTAATAACTCAAAGGAAGCCTCTAAAAGTTTAAATAGAGGCCCCAAAATACTTTCTAATTTATAATCCTTAAGATGTACTAATAATTTTTTCACAATATTCTCCATTTCTGAGCGACTATGTCGCGAAGAGGCGACGCAAATTTATAAATTTGCGCCTGCCATAAAGCAATTTGCCTGTACGCAAGGAAGCAAATTGTCTTGCGAAAAAATGGAATATCAATTCATTTTTTCGCAATATTCTCCTAAAGCCTTTATAAGCTTATCCATCTGCTCATCAGTACCGATTGTAATTCTTAAATAATTATCAATTCCTGGCAAATTAAAATATCTTACAAATATATTCTTTGTTCTAAGGTATGCATAGATATCCTTAGCTGCTAAACTCTTATGAGTAACAAATAAGAAATTTGCCTTAGAATCTGTCATATCAAAGCCAAGCGCCTTTAAGCTTTTGGCTGTAGCTTCTCTTGTAGCAATTATTTTACCTGTAGTTTCTTTGAAATATGCATCATCCTTAACTGCCTCAACACCTGATTTTATGGCAGTTGCATTCATTGTATATGAATTAAATGAATATTTTACATCTTCCATAGCTTTAATTAAATCCTTAGAACCGATTGCATAGCCTATTCTCATACCAGCCATAGAACGTGATTTAGAAAATGTCTGAACCACCAAAAGATTATCATATTTCTTTGTAAGTCCAATTGCTGACTCACCACCAAAATCCACATAGGCTTCATCTACAATCACAACTGATTCCTGATTATTCTTTACAATATCCTCAACAAATTCTAAATCATTATAAATTGCTGTAGGTGCATTAGGATTAGGGAATATGATGCCACCATTTTCCTTGTAGTAATCCTCTTTTTTCATCTTAAAGTCAGCATCTAACTTCTGACATTCATATGGTATCTTATAAAGATCAGCCCATACCGGATAAAATGAATATGTAATATCCGGGAATAATATAGGTTTGTTTGAATTGAAAAATGTTAAAAATGCCATAGCAAGAACATCATCAGAACCAACGCCTACAAAAACCTCATCAACCCCCACACCATAGTATTTAGCTAATGTAGTCTTTAGCTCTTCAATTGTAGGATCCGGATAAAGTCTTAATATATCTGTATCAAAATTATCCAAAACTTCACTTACTCCTTTTGCTGGTGGGTAAGGATTTTCATTAGTGTTTAACTTAACTATATTGTCTACCTTTGGTTGTTCTCCCGGAACATAAGGAACAACCTTTCTTATATTTTTTTCCCAAGCTTTCATTACTGTAATCCTATTTCCTTTGCTAATTCTTTAAATTTAGGCATTGAATTGATAATTGTCTCATAAGAAACACAATATGCAATTCTAACATATCCAGGACAAGCAAATGTACTGCCCGGAACCATAAGAATATTATGCTTTTTAGCTATATTGCAAAATTCCTTTTCATCCTCAATTGGAGATTTTACAAAGAGATAAAAAGCTCCCTGAGGTAAAATACATTCAAAGCCAAGTTCCTTTAAGCCTTCATATAAAGCCTTTCTATTCTTATCATAGGCTGCTACATTTACTTCTGCATCAAGGCATTTTACAACTACTTTTTGTAAAATAGATGGTGCATTTACGAAACCTAAAATTCTTGTAGCAACGCTTGCTGCAGCAATCACATCTTCAAAATCAGATACCTCACTTGGAATTACAAGATAACCAATACGCTCACCTGGTAATGAAAGAGATTTACTGTATGAGTAACCTACAACTGTATTTGCATAGTACTTTGTAATATAAGGCACTTCAAATCCATCATATACAAGTTCTCTATATGGTTCATCTGAAATAAGATAAATGTCTGTACCAAATTCAGCCTGCTTTTTGTTAAGAATTTCTGCTAATTTAATTATTGTTTCTTCTGAATATACAACGCCTGTAGGATTGTTAGGAGTATTAACAATTACCGCCTTTGTCTTAGGAGTAATCTTTTCCTCCAACTCCTTAAGATTTGGCTGGAAGCTACTTGTATCAGGAGATACAACCACAAGTTTACCGTCATAATTAGACACATATGAACGATACTCGCCAAAAAATGGCGCAATAGCAATAACTTCATCTTCAGGGTCAATAAGTGTCTTTAATATAACATTAAGTCCACCTGCCGCACCTACTGTCATAACTATGTTTTTTACACCAAAATTAGTACCAAATTTAGAGTTAATACTATTAGCAATAGCCTCTCTAACCTCTTCATAACCTGAATTACTCATATATCCATGAAGATATGTAGACTTTTCTTCTGCTATAACCTGTGCAAATGCTTCATTTACTTCATCCGGTGCCGGTACATTAGGGTTACCAAGACTAAAATCAAAAACATTTTCTGCACCATATATACTTGCCAATCTCTTTCCTTCCTCAAACATTGCTCTGATTACCGAGCTGGAATTCACATATGAAACCATCTTCTTTGAAATCATTTTTTATTTCCTCCTAAATTTTAAATTCTAATATAGCTTTATACAAATCGCCATCAATATCAATATTAAATGTTCCTGACAAGCTTTCCGTAAAGCCCTTTATAATTGACAGTCCAAGTCCGTTACCTTCTGTGTTACGCGACTCATCACCTCTTACAAATCTTTCCATAAGCTCTTCCTGACTTATATTTAACTTAGTCTTTGAAACATTTTTAATAACTATTTGGCATTTGTCTTTTTCATAAATGCTTTTTACATACACTCTAGTATCTTCTTTAGCATATTTATACACGTTATTTAACAAATTGTCAAATATTCTCCACAAAAGCATACTGTCAGATTCCATCTGAGGTATATTTTCGTCTAAGCTGACGTCTAATTCTAATTGCCTTTTTTCAAACAGAGTAGAATATTCTGCCAAAGCCTGATTTAGCAATACATTAATATCTATAGGTGCTTTATTAACTTTAACATTTCCCGTACTTGCTTTTGACGCTTCAACCAGATCCTCTATTAAAGTCTTTAGCTTTCCTGACTGTCTTTCGAGAATATTAATATATTCTTCCGATTTTTCCTTATCATCTCCATAACGCTTTAACAAATCTACATAATTAACTATGGAAGTAAGTGGCGTCTTTAAGTCATGGGATACATTTGTTATAAGCGCAGTCTTAAATCTCTCACTTTTCATCCTGTCTTCCACAGCAACCTTTATACCTTCGCCAATTTGATTAAGATTCTTACTTTGAGTTCTTGTAAATGAAAATACATTTTTGTTACTTACCTCATATTCTACATTGCCATTTGCAATCTCTTTTGTTGCCTTTGTAATTCTTCCAATCTCTAAAGCCGCCAAAAGCAAAATTATGTATATAAGTACCTTTTCAATATACCATATTAAATCAAATACATTCTCATCTAACAAATTCATATATATTCTTTCATATAAGGAAATGTATGAAATACCCACAATAGTCTTTACCAAAATTGGAATTTGGTTCCAACATTTTTTTCCGGCCTTCATAACCTGCGTATACATTAATATCGCCAGTGCAGATATGACCAGTATTGCAACATACACATATCTCATCCAAATGATATTATCTATTTTGCCCAGCTCATCATACATATTTGTATGTTTCTTAGGTTCCTTTTTCAAATATAACTCTATTCTATATTCATCTTCAAACAGCATTTTAGAATAATAATCATCTTTATCTATACTAGTTGTCATATTATAGTAGGACAGTCGACCACCATATAAAATCCTAAAGACCACATCTCCGTCCACTTCATATTTTTCATCCATTGCTGATTCTTGTTTTTCACTGGTATAAAATGAATCTATAATTTTATAATCTGCTAAAATCTGCTCGCTCCAGGCCTTACCGATTTTGTTCAACTCTTTATTCATAAGAGTCTGTCCATCGTCCTTATATATATTTGTAGAGACGCAATATGTAACAAAAGCAGCTGACACAGTAAACGACAGCATTATAAGTGCTATAACACAAAAATGAAAATATTTTTTCACTACATCTCCTCCATCTTATAGCCCTTTCCCCATACAACCTTTATATATCTTGGATGAGCAGGATCTATCTCTATTTTCTCTCTCAAATGTCTTATATGTACTGCCACCGGATTATCCACTGCCATAACATCCTCTTTCCACACTTCTGAATATATCTCTTTGGGCGAAAATACTTTTCCCGGACTATTCATTAAGAGCTTAAGAATATCAAATTCTAACGGTGTAAGATTAACAACTTCTCCATCTTTTTCTACCGTTTTTGTCCTATTATTCAATTGAATATCCCAAACACTAAGTATTTCCTTATTTTCATCCTTCTTAACTCCAAAATCCATGTACCTTCTTAACAAAGAACGTACTCTGGCTATAAGTTCAGCCGGATTGAAGGGCTTTGTCACATAATCATCTGCCCCAACATTCAAACCTAAAATCTTATCAGTATCTTCGGATTTTGCGGTTAAAAATATAACCGGCACATTAGACATCTGTCTAATATGATGCAATGTGGCAATTCCATCCATCTTAGGCATCATAACATCCAACAAAACCAAATGTATCTCATTTTTTTCAAAAACTTCTAAGGCTTCGATTCCATTATTGGCTTCCATTACATTATATCCCTCTGCTGACAAATATATAGTAATTGCTTTAACTATATCTTTTTCATCATCACATACTAAAATATTTCTCATATTTCCTCCTTAACGAAGCAATTTATTGCGTAGTTTGTGCAAGCGAAATTCGCATAAGCGATTTCGGTTGTCACATCTCAAGAATATGTGGCTCCGACACATATTCCTAACTGACTTTGTCTTCAGACAAGACAAAGTCATATGTCCTCCTTAACGAAGCAATTTATTGCGTAGTTGTGCAAGCGAAATTCGCATAAGCAATTTCGGTTGTCACATCTCAAGAATATGTGGCTCCGACACATATTCCTAATTGACTTTGGCTTCAGACAAGACAAAGTCATATTTCCTCCTTAACGAAGCAATTTATTGCGTAGTTTGTGCAAGCGAAATTCGCATAAGCGATTTCGGTTGTCACATCTCAAGAATATGTGGCTCCGACACATATTCCTAA